>CP065590.1:3382999-3690544 GCA_016025055.1 Chryseobacterium indologenes | reverse complement strand
TGTTATTTCTTTCAAAATGATAAACCTCTCCTTTTTCGTTGGTAATAGTGGTTAAATTTTCATATGCATCATATCCGAAAACCAGTGTTTCTTCTTTTTTATACGTCAGTGAGTTCCTGCGAACCTGCCGTTTTAAGCTACCCATTGGAGTGTAGCTCATCAGCCATTCGGCCTGCCCATCGGTAGCATACACGGGAAGATCGTAAGCATCGTACCGAAGTTTCAACGGCAATTGTCCCTGTTCATTGATCTCCACAACTCTTCCCATTCTATCCCTGTTCCACAGGATTCTGGTTAAAGGTTTTGGACTAAAGGCCTGTAATCTTCCGTACTCATCATATTTCCAGTACTGTTCTTTCCCTACGGTATTGGACAATCTGGTGAGCTGCCCTCTCTGATTGTATTCGTAATGAGTGGTAATATCTTTTCGCCTGCTGCTTTCCGGAAGCTTTTCATCATCGCGATATTGATAATAAATGCTTTCTTCGGCGGCATCTGTATAATTGATTAATTTTCCTTCATCATCATAATTCCAGATTTCCGAAGTACCTGAAGGTGTGAAACGTGCGATCACCTGTCCGAATTCATTGTACTGATAATGGTATTCTTCACCATCCGGACTGTGGAAAACCGCAATATTCCCCATATCGTCGTAGGTATAGCCCTGAACTCTTCCTTCAGGAGTTCCTATCATTTTCAATTCATTATAGGAGGTATAATCATACCATGTTTCGCCGCCTTCACCATCTATTATTTTATAGACCAGATAATCTTCATCGTAGAAATATTGTTCTGTTTTATTATTTTTTCTTGGATAGATAACCTCCGTATACCCTTCTTCCTCATCATAGCGCAATCTTCCTTCCATAAATCCGTCAAGACCTTTTGTGTGAATTACCCTTCCTTTTTCATCATATTCCCACTGGTACACCATACCATTTCTGTTGATTCTTTTAATGATGCGGTTTTCACCATCATATTGGAAAATAATTGCTTTCTTATGAATATCCCAGACATGCGTAAGATTTCCGGACTCATCGTAATCGTAACGAACCTGCAGATCTCTCTGATTTTTATAGCAATAATAGACTTCCGAAATCTTTTTAACCTCAGGATGAAGAACAGTTTCTATACTGGAACCACTTTTAACGTCTTTGATCCTTTTTAAAACTATATTCTGATCCTGATATTCATATTCTCTGACGGTTCCATCACCGTATTCAATATAAACAACTTTGAAGATCACGCCTTCTGTATGGTGATGAAAACGTTGGTAGGTATAAATATCCGTTCCTTTACGAATGATCCAGATTTTTTCATCCGGTCTGTACTGCCAGATTTTCTGGCTTCTATAGTAGGTAGGCTCTTCTTCCACTTCAGGATAAGGAATTGCCATAGGCTGGAGTTCCTCAGGGTGAATCCATGCTGCTACCTTATCTTCTTCATCCGGAACAATATAAAGGTCATGATTATTGAAAACACCATTCCCTACTATTCCGTGCTGATAGGGTCTGTCACTATACCACACATTTTCCCAGGATATAGGGGTACTACCTTCAATTTTAAAGTCATCCCATTCAAAAAGCATGGCACCGGTAGCAAAGTTCACCGGCTCCAGCCCTACCTTACATAAGGCCTTTGAAACAGGATTGGTTTTTCCGAATTTTCCCTGTAAAAAATGATTAAACTTAGTCAACCCCTTTCCGATTCCTTTGGTCAGGCTTCTCATCAGAAACATCCCTGCCAGTCGCATCATCATCTCTCCCGGAGTATATACATGGGGAACGAAAGCACCTCCTACCAATACGGGGCCACCGGTATTGATCTGGATATACATGCTTGAAAAATTATTGTAAAAAGCAAAATAAGCAAGCGGATTTTTCTTTGGTTTATTGGGCATCGCCGGCAACATGGTCATCCCGAAAGGAAATCCCATACAAGTAAGAACCTGCTGTGGCTGATTGCCACTCATTTTACTTCCCTGTGCCAGAACTGTTTGTGAGCCATAATATACTTCGCCTTCATGAGGAGCTTCCTGAAGAAAGGGAATCATATATACAGGAATCAGTGAAGTAACATGTTTAAAGGGAATAATAACTCCCATCACACTGGTTGTTGTAGTCGCCTTATGTCTGCCATGAACATATATTGAGCCTCCCATCGGGATACTTTCGGGAAGATCGGATTTCATATTCCTGATAAATTGAGGAATCGGAATTGAAAATTTAATATAATCCATAATATCAAAGACAATTCCGATAAACGGATGTGGCAATGGCAATGGAATCAGCATGAATGACGGCGGCGGCGGAATCAATGTCCAGTGGATATCGATAGCCAGAACAATATCAAAATGTTTACTGATATGCTGAACAGCTGTAGAAGAAAGGGTGGGATTACTCACCTTTATCAGCTTTACCTTGCTTTCCGGTGCTGCTTTTTCCGCGGTCACAGCACTGTCTCCGCCTCCGCCACCTCCTGTACCTCCGGCTTTTGCCTGAGTGTCATCTCCTCCGGCTACAGATTTCACCATAGAGACAGGATTCAGTGAATCAAAATTGTTTTTCATTCCATGTTTCCATCCCTGTGTGGTTTTGTCCCAGCTTACCGATGTGACATCGGCATTCACCTTCAGAGAACGGTCCGGGTTCATATCCGGCTTTGAAACCTTTATAGATTTTATATTATTTTTATTTTGATCTGCCATGATACTTTAATTTGAGATTAACCTGCTTTTGGTCTTTCTACACTCACCTTCCAGTCATCACCAAAATAACTTTTCATTTCGCCGTCCAGTTTATTTTTTTGTCTGTATCTGCTTCATAGGTAAGGATAAGCATTGAGGCTACAAATCGTATACTGCTCTGTTCTCTTGCCGACGGCTCCATAAGTTTTGCAATGTCCAGGCATTTTTCAAAATACCTGATCATTTTATCTTTTGTCAGAACAGAATCATTCAGGGTTCCGATAATTCTGTAGCATTCGATTGCCATGGCAGGTTCGCCTATGTTTTGTGCAATTTCTGCTGCTTTTTCGAATGCCTGTTCTGCCTTTCGTTTTTTTGAATTTCCTAATGCATAACTCCCATAGTTCATATACATCTGAACCTGCAATGGTGAATCTCGTTCTACTTCTTCAAAAATAGTCATGTACGTATCTTCGGCCCTGTCTTTTCTTTTATCAGCGATATAAGCCTGGGTCAACATAAAGTAGGCTGAAATTTCGCCCTGCTTGTTGTTTTGTCCTTTGGCCAGTTTTACGGCCGTCTTAAGGGCGTGCTCTGCTTCTCTGAACCTTCCTTTACTTAAATGATTGCTCGCTATGAGAATCTGCTGCTGAAAATCCGTATCCGCACTGTTTTTCTTTCGGTTGGTATGGGCTGCCGTATTCTGCATAAGCTGATGGATATCAACGTTTACCCTGAAACTGTGTGCCGATGCATTATGCGGCAAAGTTTTATAGGTGTGATGCTCTGCCCAGACCAATTTGATGTCTTTATTTTCTGACTTTTCACAGATTTTACACCATTCTTTTACCCAAAGTGATAATTCTTCAATATCACTTATTCTTACCGGAGCGATGTAGAGATATATTTTGGAATCTCTGATATCGGGAAAATTCTTCCTGAGCTCCAATAAAGGGTAAAAAGCCTTGTAGGCATCTGTTGTAAAGTTTTCATCAGAAATATCAGTCTTCCATACGGGAATCCCTTCTTCACTTTTTCCCAGCATTTCATAATATTCTTTCCATTCATCCAGTAAGGTTTGTCCGAAAGAATTCATCCCGCTGAACTCCTGATAATGAAGCAAAAAGATATCATTTCCTTCTTCGTCTTCAGATAATTTTGATTTTAAAAATCCGTCAAAAAGATCAGTTTCGTGTTTTTCTCCCACACAGATAAGCATCGGCTTTTCTTCATTTTTGGAAACAACCTTCTTCCACTGTCTTTTTAATTTTACCAACTCCAGATCTACAGGATTCATCAGTTTTAATTCAGTTTTACTGTTCCACTTACAATATTGGTTTCACTTCCGCCTCCGATGTTGATTTTTTTTCCGCTTAGATTGGCTTCTGTTTCGGCTCCCATGGAGAGCGTTTTGGTTCCCACATCCAGGGTTTCAGATTTTATTCCTATTCCTGATGTAGGGTCGCCATTTTCAGGCCCAACCCCAATTCCAACGCTGGTTGTTCCACCTACACCGATATTTTCACCCTGGACTATAATTTCTTTTCCTTTGATCTGGATATTTCCATCTTTATCCATAAAAATGGAACTGTTTCCACAGGTCAGTGTGATGGTAATTTTACTGTCAACGGTTATATTTCCTGCGCCATCCAGAAAAACTGAGTTCTGATCTTTATCTTGTACAGTAATTCCGCCACCATCATTGAGGCTTACGGTATGTCCGCTTTTACTGCTCAAACTTTTAATATTATTTCCGGCTCCTCCGCCTCCGCCTACTCCACCGTGGAACATTCCTCCCATTACGAAAGGTCGGTCAGGGTGTTGGTGGGCAAAATTCACAACGACCTGGTCCCCTACTTCCGGGATCGCCATAAATCCACGGTTTTTGCTTACTTTTTCACTTCCACCGCCATCGGGAGTCATCACACGGATATATTCTGTAGTTGTGGAACCGTTCTGCCAGTCAAACTGAACTTTCACTCTTCCCTGGTTTTGGGGATCTGTATTAGAGATTACTTTAGCAAACTGAGCATCTGCTTTGGGAGTATGAAATTCCGGTCTTGGGATAAATCCTGTATCGGAAGCTATCGCATCGAATGTTCCGGTATAGTACCCTCTGGCATCCACCTCATGATACATGTCGGTAATCATCAGCTTGGTAAAATAAGTGGTTTCACTGCTTTCAGCTTTTCGCATTTCAATATCGGCAATACAGCCGGGATAAAGGAACGGAACGGTGGTTGTGCCTGAAATAACAAATACTTCTGAAGCTTTGCTGCCGGCGGTTCCTTTTTGAGAGTTTTCAACATCCATAAAGGAGACAGCTTTTATGGGAGCCACCCGTAAGGAAGGTGTGGTAAAGATTCTCTCTGAAATTTCATAGGCCCGTTTGGCCAGATTCGAAGTATGATTAATTTTTGATTTTCCTGCGGTTAATTTTTCATTTTTACTACTGTTGTATCCATAAAAAGACGGATTAACGTGTTGGGCTTTCATCCTGATTTTCACATCGCTCACGCTGCTTCCATAAGTTAATTTGACAGGTTTTTCCTGCGGTGGCAGTTTTCCGAAATGGAGCACTTCCCCATCATAATAAAACTGTTCTCCATAGGCTTCTGCAATTCTTGCCAGATAATTGTAATGGGTTTCTTCGTATTGTGAGCTGTAAGATACATTTCCATGGGCAGCATCCACCCTGAAATCAAATGAATTCTGTCCAAGACCTTCTTTGATCACCTGATCGGCAATGCTGTTCAGGCTGATTTCCTGGGCTCCACCGAAGCTCTGAATATGAGGCGCTGCATCCAGAAGTACTGTAGGACTTGCGCCGGTGAGGACAATATTTCCCAGACTTCCTTTTTCCTGGCTGAAACCTACCTCTGTGATGACTCCCACAAAATTTCGTTCAGGACCGTCTTCGACATCTTTGTATCTGAAGATGACTGTAATTCGTTTTCCCAGAAAATTCTGAGCTTCTTCCAGATTATGGTTTTCAGGGCTGCCCAAGGTATCGTAAGCCAGTGTCAGATCAAATTCATGATGTTTTATAGCGCTTTGTTTTAATTTAAAATGCTTGAAATGTTTGATGACTTTTCCATCAATTACGATTTCAAGTTTTACCACCCTGTTTATTCCCAGCATTTGATTTCCGGGAATGGTACTGGCATTATATATTCCTGAAGTCGGTTGTTTTGACCAGACTTTGTTTTCTACTAAAGTGGGAGAATTGGGCTGCTTTACCTGGTTCATGAACATCTGGGAACCGTTTTGTACGATTCCTGTATAGGACTGAGCCTGAGCCATTTTCTCGGTAACTTTCTTTACTGTTCCACTGGATTTTTCCTGTATTTCCTGACTAGCTTTGGTTACAGCTTCGTTTTTTACGAGCTCCTGAGCTTTATTTACAGCAGGAATTTCATTTTTAGGAAGTGGTATTTTGGGTGATTGATCATCCTGAAACATAATGTAATTATTTTGATATGTTGGTGTTATAGTATATATGCTAAAAGATTTACCTGAAAAAACCTCAAATAAACCCTTCTTTGCCTGTACATCATCTTTATGACTACCAGACAATTAAGTCAAAATATATAATAAAAACGGTAAATGGAAAACAAATAGCAGAATATGAGCTATGCTATAATGTTTGTACTATTTTACCGGGGATGATTCTAAATTTCAGTTACCTGATGACGGCCACAGACCATCATATTCCGAGTTTCCGTAGTTGATCAATTCTGCGCTTACAATAAAGCTGATCAACATGCTATTGCTGTCGATTGCGTCAAAATCAACTTCATGCTGGATGACATATCCGTTTTTCCATTGTAAGGTAATGAGTGTACCTTCTTCATGGGATTTGTTGAATGTAATCTCTCCACTGGTGGGTTTGTATTTTCCGTTCAGCAGGCTCTCAAGAATGTCAGACTTTTCAGTAGCTTCCACTGTAAGTTTGATCAATGCGTTGGAAGGATCCGAAGCGACACGTCCGGACACATCAATCGTTCTGGACACTGTGTAATTAAGTTTGAGTAGTTTTTGTCCTTCTCCTCCGTTGAATTTTAAGATTCCTCTCGAATTTTTTTCAGCCATGATCAGTACATTTTAATCGTTATTATTATTTTGTGATGGGTTGATTGCATTACAAAGATAAAACGGTTCGCTGTATTCAAAAAATATTATGGCATGAATCTGAAAATTTGTAGTAGTTTTACGACTTTTCGAGAATATTTCTATTTTTTTTGATTTAAAATTAAGAACAACAGTTTATTTATAAGCCATTTAAAAGAAATCGACACCATTGATAAGAATAGACATTTTCCACTAAAAGGAGAAATAAAATGATAGCGGTCATTATTTTTTATATGTAATCGGACTTATTTATTTTATAGCTTCACACTCATTTCCTGAACTTCTTCTGCTGAGAACCCAAAAATCTGGGGAGTCTTCACATCGAGGAGATTCAGATAAATATATATTTCTGCCCTGTGATGAATTTCGTGTTCTATCATCGCTCTGAGCCATTTCCAGATGGAGATTTCGCTATTTCCCGGGGTTATGCATTTCCGGTTAAGGTCTTCATCTGATAATCCACTGATAATTTCTATAGTCTGCCTGTGCATCTCATTGAAAAAAGCTACTACATTTTCGTAGCCGTCTGCAAATTCTTTTCCGCAGCCTTGATAAGCACTCTTTCTTCCCGAAATGGTTTCACCGTACATATAACGCTCAATAGTGGCAATATGCCTGATCTGATCCCCGATGGTAAACTTTCCCTGTTTATAGGTAAAATCCAGCTTGTCACGAGGAATAATCTCAATTAAACGATTCGTTCTTGAACGGATTCTCTCGTAATACTCAATGAAGGCTTTTACAGATCTTATTTCCATTGTATAAAAATTTAGTATCTCAGACTGATGAATATAAGGGTGTTTATATATTGTGAATATAAGCATTCTTCTGCCTGAATGTATATTTTTAACAGAAATTATTGAAGCAAAACTTGCCTGCTTATCCAATAACCTATATTTTAGATATAAAATTAATAACTCATGAAAGTCTGGCTTGCCCTGCTCATTATTCTTATCTGTGGTAAGAGTCTGACCGCACAGGCGGTAAAAATTGATACCGGGAAACTTCTCGAGTATTATGAAACACAACGGTATACTGATGCTGCCCAATACCTGCAAAGCATTTATCCTTCAGATACAAAGGATATTAAAGCGCTAACGCAAATTGCCTATTGTCATATGATGGCGGGCAAATTACCGGAAGCTGAGAAAAACTATCTGAAAGTCAATGATCTTCACCCGGACAGCTTACCTGTTTTATTCAGCTTAGCCGGCATCAATTCGAGAAGGGGTAATGTATCCAATGCCAGAACATATCTTCAAAAAATCATTCAGCTGGATAGTCTGAATTTTAGTGCGTATAAACAACTGGCAGCGTACGAAGACACTTCTGAAAGAAAATTAAGGTATCTTAAAAAGGCCCATAGTATTTCCAAGACTGACCCGGACGTAGCATACGACCTTTCTATGGTGTACCGCGAACTCAAACAGTATCAGCCTGCTTACGAAGTATTAAAAACAGCAATTTCCGCGGATACGGAAAACTTTAGCCTTCAACAGGCACTTTTACCCTTGTCTAATCAACTGGGCAAATACCAGGAAAGTATTGAAACAGGTGAAAAACTGCTGAAAAACCGTGCTGACCCCAATGTTATGAACGATTTAGGACAAGCCTATTTTTATGTAAAAGACTATGAGAAGTGCATTACTATGTATAAGATCCTGGAAACGCTTGAGGTTCAGAATGAAGGCATTTTATACTATATGACGTTAAGTTACCGTGAACTGAAAGACTATGACAACGCTGCTGCGTATGCTCAAAAAACAATTGATGAAGCAATTTCTAAACATATACCACTCTATTATGCTGCCCTGGCAGGTATTTATGAAGATAAAAATCAATACAACGAGGCGGCAACAACCTATAAAAGAGGGCTTAGTTTTGGAAGCAGTACTATCATAAGCTATCGTTTAGGCCTTCTTTATGACCTCCATCTGAAACAGCCTAAAAATGCAATTCAGTATTATCAGATGTATCTTAAAAACAAGCCGGATACCGAGAAGGAAAAAGAGCAGATAGAATATGCAAAGAATAGAATTTTAGTATTAGCAGCAACAAAATAAACTTTAAAAAATAGTTTTCACATCATAAAATTCACTATATTTGGAATTAATGTAAAACCATAAAACATTATGATATAGATTAGTATAAAAAACTAATTTAATACAAACAATTATCCATAATGAAAGTCTGTGGCATTTTATAAATAGAGTTCATACTTTATTTACGGTTCTCTTTCAGATCACTTTGACCTATATTTTACAACCCAAACCATGAAATCTTATGAAAACAAATTTAATTACCCGACTGTACCTGATCACGGCGCTGTGCATCTTTTCGTTTTATTATGGAAAAGATATCAATCCCAACGATAAAATTATTATGTATCAGAACCCCGCCATCAAAAGTTCTGTTACCGCGCATAAAACAGTAACGGCCAAGAGTGGCGCTGTTTACGATGTACATATTATTTCCGACAATGATGGCATAATCGCTAAAGTAGAGCTTGTATTTGCCCGGGACAGAAATGCATTGATTGCCTGTATCAATAGCTGCCCGCAATCACCCGGACATATAGATTCCCAATGTGCGCTTAACTGTCTGGGAAATTATATAGACAAAGACCTCAATGATCCGGCCGTTATCGCAAAAATCCCGATCATCTTCTATTTACCGCTTCTGGGATTAAAATGAAAACTGGAAGCCTGTCTGCAAAACAACACCGCAGAACAATGCATTAACAACAATATCAACGAAATAGACAATTTACTGGATAAAATACTTAAATATCTCTAGTCAACACATAATACAATGCGTTATATCACGGAAAACCTGTAGTTCGGACTGCAGGTTTTTGTATGATAAACGTCAGGATCTGAAGAAACGGGTGTAATTCTTCTTTTGTGGCCTTCATTTTTTTGTAATTTAAACGGATTTTAAAAAATTCCTTAAGGCTAAGCATAAAAAAAATATCTGTGCGCACTCATACTTAGAAATATCCTATGAAACAAAATATTTACGATAATACCGAATTTTTCACGCGTTATAAAGCAATGCGCGACGGAGATCAGGGACTTAATGAATTATTAGAACAACCTGTAATGAAGAGGCTTAGAATTCCGGTCAAAGGAAAAACGGTTCTTGATATGGGCTGTGGATTGGGACATCAGATTCAGGCATTGCTTATCCAGGATCCTCAAAAGATCACAGGACTGGATATTTCACAAAAGATGTTATCGGAAGCACAAAACAGGATTTCATCTGCAAAAGTAGATTGGGTGTGTTCTGCCCTTGAAGATTATCATTTTGGACAAAACAGATTCGATCTGATTATAAGCTCAATGACCCTGCATTATATTGAAGATCTAAAGATACTATTTCAAAAAATCTTCAACGGATTAACTTCCGGAGGACAATTTCTGTTTTCGATGGAGCATCCTGTCTGTACTGCTGCATTGAAGTCGTGGCAAGAATTAGATGGTGAATCTTACTGGCCGGTTAACCGATACAGTGAGGAAGGGCTTAGAAAACAAGACTGGTTTGTAAAAGATGTGGAAAAATACCATCATCAGCTCAGTACTATTGTCAATGACCTTCTGGAAGCCGGATTTGTATTGAAAAATCTTGAAGAACCCTGTCCTGATCAGGAACTGCTGAGATTACGCCCCAATTTTCAACAGCATGTACATCGCCCTCCTGTCATTATCATCAACGTTCAAAAATAAGTACATACGGATTAGTTTTTTGTGACGATAATCACAAACTCAATAGACCCGGAACTGCTAATTTTGTCTTTAAATAAATGCAAAAACTTATGGACGATACAACCAAAAACGTAGCAGAACAGTTTATCCAATATTTAAATGAGGAAAATTTTGACAAAGCCGAAAGCTGTCTTGATCCGGATTTTAAGTTCAATGGCGTGTTGGGTAGCAGAGAAAGCGCATCTTCTTATATTGAAGATATGAAGAAGATGAAGTTCAAATATGAGATTCTTCAAACCTTTACCTCAGACCAGGACATTTGCTTCTGGTATAATATCAATATGGGCAAACAGACAGTATTAACCTCAGGGTGGTATGAAATTTTGGATGGGAAAATTCATTCATTGAAAGTATTATTTGATCCAAGACCCTTATTGAAAGACTAAGGATTGCTCATCCCGATTGTATTAAAATAAAAAAACAGCAACATTATGAAGGAAGCTGATGGAATTCTCCACTGGCTTTCTTTATTATTACTGAACAGATTATAGCCACCCGACTTTTTTCTCCAACTGTTATATTCCTGATTTTGATTATCGATTTCGGGAATATTTTCAATCTCCGGGATTTGACTGATCTGCTTCGCCGACAACGGTGGCAGCTTTGCTTTTACACGTTCTTCATTAAGCATTTCTTTATTTTCTACAGGAAAGATTCCTGCTGTATAAAGCTGGGTGCCATATCTTTGCGGTATGCTTTGAAATACTTGAATACGATCGTACAGATAGGCTCTATTTTTAGGATTAACATCTTCCTTATTCTCTTCCATCATCTGATAGCAGGCTTTCATGAATTGAGGCTCACCAATGGAATGCTGAATGATCAGCCAGGCAGCATCACTGGCCTCCTCTCCTACTTTTGAGATCGTCGGAAAGCCTATTTCTGCTATAATTTCACGGAGGCGTTTTGCATTTTCCTGATGAACTTTTTCCATTTCCGGATAGTAACCTTCTGAAAGTTTTCCCTCGCAAGCCAGCTTTTCTCTTACCTGCAAATCATGATCTGCAAGCTTAACGATTTCCCTCCCCACTGAATCATTAGCCATATTCATGTTTATAGATTTAAAACATGCTCTCCAAATTACAAATAATTAATCAATAGAGTCAAGAACAAATCCGGCCCTTTCCTGAATGCTAAGTTTCGGCACCTCAATGATATTATAACCATATTCCAGATAGAGTTCCCGCATGCATTCAAATGTAGATATTGCTCCTTCCAAAGTTTGTTTTCTTTCGGGATCATTTTTATAAATTTCTTTCCAGGGAGGAAAAATAAAAACATTCTTTTGGTAAGCCATTTCGCAGGCGATTATTTCCATTTCTTTGGGTACAGGAAGTTTTTCCAGCCTCATATAGCCTATGGCATCAAGTATTCCACAGTCAAAAAAAACAGTATCATTTGCTGTACGTTTACTCATTTCCTGATAGGCATTTACAGAACCTTTAAACATAAGTTCTGCAAATTTTCTTCTGTCCATCCATGGTAAAGCATTTCCGTGGGTGATCATTTGTTCTTTGATGATTCTTCTGCCTTCTTCGGGTACAATTATAAATCCCTGCTTCTCCAGTTCTTCCAAAAGACTTGTTTTTCCTGCACCGGGACCGCCGGTCATGATATATAATTTTGACATATTTTATTTCGTTCGGATTAAATTAATGTTAATAGATAGAACTTAACAAAAGCAAGAGAAAGCTACAGGAATTATTGATTATTTTTGATAATACTCTGATAAGTAGCTATACGATCTTCCTCATGATACATATTGCATAATATCAGAAGATCATCTGTATGGTATTTTTCTGAGATCAATTGTAATCGCTGAGAAATCGTTTGTGGTGTCTCTGTGATAATTCTGTCTAAGATAGTAAAAAAATCGTCCTCATGAGCGGTTCCCAATACTTTTTTTCCACTATTTCGGCAGGATACACAGGTTCGGGGCTAACCAGTTGCCTTGATTGTAAAAATTGATAAGCCATCCCGTAAGCATTACGCTTCGCTTCTTCAGGACTGTCCGCAACAGAGACGGCAAGAGCCACCTGTAATGACGGCCTGGAAGCATATTGTGCCGGATCAAATTCCCTGAGATAAGCTTCGGTATATTCCTTACCATTTTCACTGTTCATAAAAGCAGCAAAAGAATAACCTATTCCGTGTTTTGCGGCTTCCTGAGCAGAGGTCATTCCGGAGCCGAGCCAAACAATTTCCGGCAGATGCTTTACCTGGGTAGGCTGAGCAATAAGCTCATCGTACATTTCACTTTCTTCCGTCATGTAACGAATGATCTCTTCCAGTTTCGTTTCCAGATTGGATAATACTACCGGTTTATGATTATTCAGAGCCATAACTGCATCTTTCAAGCCTCCGGGAGCCTTTCCCAGTCCCAGCATAAACCGTTCAGGATAAAGAGTTCCCAGCAGCTTAGCCCATTCAGCCATTTTATAAGCGGAATAATTCCTCATCATAATTCCGGCTGTTCCAACTTTTATTCTTTTTGTTTTGCTGAGAACGATGGCGGATAAGAGTTCGGGACTTGAGCTTCCATACGCTTCTACTCCATGATGTTCAGAATACATCAGACTGTGATATCCTGCTTCTTCGGCAAATAAGGCCAGGTTGATACTATTGGCTAATGCTGATGCAGCATTGTTACCCATTGTAACAGGTGACTGGTCTAATATGCCTAATTTCAGCTTCATTTGAAATAGATTTTTATGATCAAATTAGAGTGAAGGTATGAAAAAGCTTTTATTTAACAGAAAAATAACCGGATATAATCACTCTTTGGGCGGGAAAACAATTCCCTCATCTTTCATCAGGTCATAGCCGAACTGCATAATGGTTTCTATAACCGGAATAGATTTTTTCCCTTTTTCGGTCAGACTGTATTCTACTTTTGGAGGAACAACAGGGAATACTTCACGATGAATCATTTCTTTACTTTCCAATTCACGCAACTGGCTGGTCAGCATTTTATCCGTGATGTGCGGAATGTCTCTTTTCAGTTCGCTGAAACGCAGTGGCTTTTCCTGTAATCTCCACAAAATAGGCATTTTCCAGGTTCCTCCAATATGGCTTAAACCAAATTCAATGGGAGTATAATAAAGTCTTTTATCGTGAAAAAATTGAGGCATAATAATGTTTTTTGGGCTAATACTTTCAAAAAGGTAAGTATATAGCTTTCCAATAGTTCATTTTGCAAATTTGCACAAAAAAATTATGAATATGAACAGGAATAGGTATGTACTTTCTTTGGGCGTTTTTGGAATTACCACTACGGAATTTGCAGTGATTGGAGTTTTGCCAGAAATTGCTTCTGCATTCCACATCAATATCGGGAAAGCAGGATGGCTTTTAAGTATTTTTGTCTTGATTGTCGGATATCATGATCGGGAAGAGTTTTCAAAATATGCAACACAAAAGCAACCAATCTGATTGAATACCCAAATACAAAACCCTCATTATTAGTGAGGGTTTTTGTATTATAATATCGTAATATTTCTTTACAATTCTTCCTGCATGATCTTATTCATCTCATTGAATTCACGATCAATAGTGGTATCAGGTTGATAAGTCAATGATGAAACCACAATATTGGTTAATAGAGAAAGGGTAAATCCAGGGATAATTTCATACCAGTCTTTTAACGGATGCTGAAGATATACCCATGCCAGCACAGTTATACCACCCACCAACATTCCTGCAAATCCTCCCTGCCATGTTGTCTTTTTCCACAAAAGAGAAAGCAGAATCAATGGTCCAAATGCGGAACCAAAACCTGCCCAGGCATTTCCTACCAGGTTAAGAATACTGTCTTTAGGGTTTAAGGATAAAAGAACCGCAATCACGGCCACCAATAGTACAGATAACCTGCTGGCAATCAGCAGTTGTTTTGAAGTTGCTTTTTTATTCAGGAAAGCTTTATAAATATCCTCTGTTAATGAACTTGAAGTTACCAGTAACTGAGAAGAAATAGTACTCATCACAGCTGCCAAAATCGCAGTCAACAGGAATCCCGCAATCAGCGGATGAAACAAAATACGGGAGAAATAAATAAAAATAGTTTCCGCTTCTGTTTTTGAGCCATCAAATTTTACCATCGTTTCCAGGTCAAATTTTTGCAGGTAAGCAATTCCTACTAATCCTATGGCTAATGCTCCGGCAACAGTAAAAATCATCCAGGTGATTCCAATTCTTCTTGCTTTTATTAAGTCCTTAGGTTTATCAATGGCCATAAAACGAACCAAAATATGTGGCTGTCCGCAATATCCAAGCCCCCAGGCTAATAAAGATACTATACTTACCGTCGTTGTTCCTCTAAATAAATCCAGGTATTTAGGATCTTTAGCTTCGATCAACGAATAGGTTTCTCCAATTCCTCCAATCTGCATTATGGCAACAATAGGAACGATAACGAGAGCCAGCACCATAATGGTTCCCTGAACAAAATCGGTAAGACTTACCGCCAGGAACCCGCCTAAAAAGGTGTATAAAACAACAACCAGGCTGGTTAATAACAACCCTACGGTATAATCCATTCCGAAAGCTGATTCAAACAATTTTCCTCCGGAAACCATTCCTGCGGATGTGTAGAGGGTAAAAAATACCAGAATAAAAATAGAAGAGGTAATTTTTAACAGATGATTCTTATTTTTAAATCTGTTTTCAAAAAATACGGGTAAAGTAATGGCGTTTTGAGCAACTTCCGTATAAATCCTGAGCCTTGGTGCCACTATAATATAGTTGAGAAAAGCACCGATCGTTAAACCAATAGCAATCCATGAACTTGAAATCCCAGATAAATACATGGCCCCAGGAACTCCCATCAACAGCCACCCGCTCATATCGGCAGCTCCTGCAGATAAAGCGGTAACAGCAGCTCCCATTTTTCGTCCTCCAATTAAAAATTCTTCTGAATTACTTGTCGATTTTCTATAGGAATATATGCCTATACCTATCATTAGCAACAGATACAACCCCACAGAAATCCCTTCATATAATTGCATATCATTTTTTTTATGAAGCCGAAGATAGTTATTTTTAAAAAATGGAAGATGTGTATCTGAAAATACTAATATACGACAAACCTTTCAACGGACTGTATTTTATACTTAGTGTTATTTTCTACTGATTCCACATATCTCATTGATTTTTAAGAATTTGGAAGATAATTAAACCACAAAAGGCACAAAGTTTTTTTGAACACTTAAGTTTTTTAAGCTAAAGGTAGTGCAATGAGAAGGACACTTAAGTTTTTAAAAAATCAAAGATTTTTATTCGAACTACGCTTTGTTGTCTACGTCTGATTTATTTTGCTACTAATGCACAAATGTCTTTTTTATTCGTGCATTAGTGGCAAAAAATATACATAAAAATCTGTGTAGATCCCAGAAATATGGGGAAATAAATTTGTTATTCTGGATTCCTGATAATCCTACAATAAAAATTTCCCCAACCATCAAAGATAATTGGGGAAATTTGTGGTTTTAAAAACAAATCTAAAAATTCTATTTTACCAGAATTTGTGCTCTTTTCAGATTATCTGTTGCCTGTAAAATTTTATGTTTCAAAATAGTATGATAATCCGGGTGTTTTGAAATAAACTGGTTCACCATTTCCAATGCTTTCGGATCCTGATAACTGCTAAAGGTTGACCGAAGCCAGTTATCCGGGAAAAAGATATCACCGGTCTTTTGTATTTCCTGCAACATCTCCAATGTTTTTGGAAGATACTGAATAGACGTCTGTTGTCTTAAAGGGTGATGTAGATAACCAAGTGCTGCACCAACAGCTGATTCATTGGCTCTGTTCTGTTTTTGTTCAAGGCCCTTAAAAAAATCGTTCCGTACTTTCTGATCTGATGAAGCTGCCTGCATAATAATTTTAAAACGATTGATACGGTCCGGATTTTTGATTCTTGCCAACTGTTCCTGCAACAAATTATTATTGTCGGGATTTCGCAATGATAAAGAAAGCGCAAGACTTGTGAAATCTTCATCATTAAGGGACACATCCTGTGGCGGGGTCTGAGTTTTCCAAATCGTATAAAGGGTATCATATGCCTTTTGAGACTGGAAAATTCCCTGATAGCTGTCAAATAAAATTTTCTTATTATTTTTTGCCGCTTGGGTTTGTAGTGCTTTCCATACCATATTTTCTACATTCTCTGATTCTTTCAATCGAACATTTCCGGGTAGAAACTCCCAATAAATAGTGGAAATATAACCGGTAATCAACCGAAGGTTCAGTTCTGTAGTTTCTTTTGAGAGTTGTTCGGTCATAAAATGTAATACATCCTGTGGAGTGGCTCCTGAACCGTTCAACATATTTTCATACAGTGAAATATAGGCACTGGCTCTGCTTACCGGATCTTTTATTAAATAAAAGTTGGGCATCATGGTTTTATCAATTCCAAACACGCCATAGCCTATTCCTGAGGAATTTTGCAGGACGAAAAGAGGTTTTGCTTTTCCTTTTAATTCTGCTATTTCCTGTTGTTGACCTGATAGTTTTACATTTACTTTCTCTATTTTATCAGCATAGAATAAACTTACCTGAAACTGCTGTGGCCATAACTTCTGCTCTTTTCCATATTCCGGATGTTGGGTGATGGTAAAGCGGTCAATTGTATTGCCTTTATATTTGATCGTATAATCAATGACAGGCCTGCCGGGATCATTCACCCATACTTTATTCCAGCTTTGTAAGTCTTCCGGAGTATGTTGATCAAGGATTGTGATCAGGTCCGGCCAGCTAGCATTGCTGTAGGCATATCTTTTAAGGTATTCACTTACTCCTTTTTTAAAATTTTCTTCCCCGGTCAACAGCTCCAGCTGACGCATCATAATCGGTGCCTTGTTGTAAATAATCGGGCCGTACATCATTCCTGCATTTTTCAGATTATCTAAAACCTGTCGGATCGGATTGGCACCTAATGTACGATCTATGCCATAAGCAGCCGGAAAATGGGTCGTTAAAAACTTCAGGTCATATACACTTTTATCTGCGGAAGCTCCGGTGCTTTTATCTGCCATAAAATTGGCAAATACCTCTTTCATCCAGACATCGTTGAACCAATCCATTGTCACCATATCTCCGAACCAAAGATGAGCTACCTCGTGAGCAATAAGATTGGAACGGTTGTTCAGCTGATTTTGGGTAGCATTCTGGTCTAAAAACAAGGTGGAATTTTGAAATAGGATCGCTCCGGGATGTTCCATTCCGCCGAATTGAAAATCCGGGATCACCACCATTCCGTGTTTTTGAAAAGGATGTTTGATACCTGTCCATTTTTCGTAATAATCAAGAGAATTTTGGTAGAGTGTAAAGATAGAATCCATGCTGTTTTTGATCTTTACAGAGTCGGTTTCACGATATAGCATTCTGGAGTCCTCCTGACTGATTTTCTCCGTAAAATTTTTAAAATCCCCCGCAGCAAAAGAAAATAAATAAGTAGGAAGTAAATCCGACTGAGCAAACTGCAAGGTTTTTTGTCCCTGTTGAGAAGTGGTATCTTTTAATTTTCCATTGGCAATGGCACTCCATTTCTCAGGTATAGTTAATGTTAATGAATAATTGGCCTTCAGGTTAGGCTGATCAAAACACGGAAACATCGTTCGTGCGCGATCCGGTACAAATAAAGCATACAAATATCCGTCACGCCTGTTCAAAGCACCGTTTCCGGCAAGGAAGGTAAAATGAATCTGATTGGCTCCTGACTTCAGATATTTTGCATCAATGATGACATGTTCGTTTTCCAAAACAGGTTTTACAGATTGTCCGTTCACAGATACAGCAATGAGTGAAGAAGGTTCTTCTTTAAAATCGATCTGCAACGGCGCATCATTTTGTTTTTTATAGTTGAAAGACAGTACTTCTGTTCCTGTAATGCTTTCCGATCTGCTTTCGGGAATTTTCAGATGCAAGTCATATTTAATATCACTTAATGTATTCTTTCGTACTTGAGCCAGTTCGTATGAAACCCCAGATTCCAACTTTGGTAAAGATTTCATTTGTGCATGATATCCACTATTGAAAACGACTAAAAATAATGCGAGTATACCTATTTTTTTCATACTTCAAATATAAGGATTGGAATTGTGATGCAAAACAAAACCCCTGCTCATGTGCAAGGGCTCACTTTTATTTTGGATACAAGTATTTAATCCTGATTTTGGAGTTCAGTGATTTATACCGAGCTTAGTGATGATACTCAGAAACATTTATAACGGAAATAATTAGAATAATATGCTGACATAATCTTTGTTGAAGAGGCGTGAAGAGTATTTTTGATTTTTATTTATATTAATTCCAAATAATTAAATGCTTTCCTTTTATTGTTCATAAATATTTAATAATTTAGCTCTTTAATTTGAACGAATGGGAATACTCCTCAAACCTATCGATGTTGTAGATGACATTTCACAAGAAGACTTCCGTGAAAAATATCTAAAACCATGTAAGCCAGTGGTTATCAAGAATATGGCTAGAAAATGGCCTGCCTATCAAAAATGGACGATGGATTACATGAAAGAGGTCGTGGGTGATGTTGAAGTTCCCTTATATGACAGTTCTAAAGCTGATCCTGCAGCGCCTATCAATACTCCGACAACGAAGATGCCTTTTGCAGATTATCTTGATCTGATTCAGCGGGAACCTACCGATCTTAGAATTTTCTTTTTTGATCCTATTAAATTTGCTCCCAAATTACTGGACGATTATATTCCGCCCAAGAATCTGATGGGAGGATTTCTTGACAAATATCCGAGTATGTTTTTCGGAGGCAAAGGTTCTGTAACCTTCCTTCATTACGATATTGATATGCCCCACATTTTCCATACGCATTTCAACGGCAGAAAACATGTTCTTCTTTTTGAATACAAGTGGAAAACACGTCTCTACAAACTTCCCTATGCAACCTATGCATTAGAAGATTATGATATTGCCAACCCTGATTTTGAAAAATTTCCTGCATTGGACGGCATTGAAGGTATTGAATGTTTCCTGGAACATGGAGATACCCTGTTTATGCCTACCGGATGGTGGCACTGGATGAAATATCTTGATGGGTCGTTCTCTATTTCTTTACGTGCCTGGGATAAAAGCTGGGCTGTAAAAGCACATTCCCTTTGGAATCTGGCCATTCAACGTAATTTTGACAATTTCATGAAAGGTCGTTACAAAAAAAGGTATATGGACTGGAAGGAAAGGAAAGCTATTGAAAAGGCACATGATGCTCTAAAAAAAGGGTTACCTAAATAAAAATTAAACTGGCCGGAAGAAATTTCTTCCGGCCAGTTTAATTTATGGCTATTTTTCATGCCCTGACAGTTATTTTCAATTTCATCTGCTCTTGTCCGGACAACCAATGCAAAATTTATTTAAATTGCATACGAAGTAGATTCCCTCCTCACTTAAACCAGATCCGTATGTTCGAGAAACTGATTGATAGCTTTGAGAAACTTTGTCTCCAGATTATTATTGAAATCTTATTAGTTCCTGTAACTATTTTCAAATTATTTCAGCAGCCGTCCCGTTGTTATGATTTTTCCGTGCATGCAATGGAAAAAGATGAGACTGAACGTTTCCAGGACTATTTGTCGCCTATTAAACTTTCTGTATATACATCCGTTATGATCTCGGTTCTTTTAATGGATTATGGTGGAGAGCAAAATTTCATTTCCAAAATCAAAGGGTTAAGTATGGTTGAAAAAGCCTTATTTATATTTTTGATGAATAATTTTACCGCTGTTTTATTCAGTGTCATTCTATTGGTTTATAAAAGGGAAAAGGTAAATTCAGTAACGTTCCGTACCTTATTATTTTCATTTATTTATACTACAGTGTACACTTCTACCCCATTTTTTCTATTAATACTTTCAGCCATGTTTCTGGGACAGACCATTGATGTACAGTCTTACCTTACTCATCTCGAAAAAATTGAAACTTACACACCAAGGGATTACGCTTTTTTTATCGTATTTTTACTATTTCTCATTCTCGGTATGATCGGACTTTTCAAATTATTGAAAGCTTTACATTATATTCTGAAAGAAAATTTCCGTTATCATCCTTATGTAGTCTGGATTTTTACCTTACTATTTTTCTTTTTCCAACTTTATTATGCAAGAGGATTTGTCTAAAACATTTTCAGAAAAATAAATCTTATATCTGTTCTTTATAACTCGAAAAAGCTTTTTACGAGGTGATTAACTATGGATGTGCAACAACAGCTATGATTTACATTTAAGATTTTATTAACACACATACCAGTCTGTTCATTTTTTGTTTAAATTTGTTGCAAACCTCAATCCTATGCCTAAACCCCGCGAAAGAATTCTACAGACATCGATGACATTGTTTCATCAACAGGGCTATAACAGCACCGGTATCAATCAGATTATAGAGGAAGCTGATGTTTCTAAGGCCAGCTTTTATCAGCATTTTAAGTCAAAAGACGATCTCTGCATCGAGTTTTTCAACAGAAGATTTGATTACTGGGTTTCCGAGCTTGAAAGTTTTACCTCTGACGCAAAGACCACTGAAGAGAAATTCTTAAGATCATTTGACTTTCTGATATATATGAATCAAAAAGAGGATTTCAGAGGCTGCAGTTTTTTGAATATTATGTCCGAAATACCGGTTGATAAAAAAGAAATCCATACCCTGATCCGCACTCATAAAAGTAAACTGAGAGCATCTTTCGATGAAGATCTTAAGGATGACATTCTTGCTGCACATATTTATTTACTTTTTGAAAGCTGCATCCTTACAAGCCAGCTATACAGATCCAATGAACTGATTGAAAAATCCAAGCTCATCGTAAAAAACCTCCTGAAAACGTCATCTTCGCACTAAGGAGATTGAGATATATTCAAATAATCAGCAATTAAAAAAACTATGAAAAACTCTATTTTTTTGCAGAAAAATTATTCTGCAATGTTCATCTTATGCCTTTTCGGCACTGTTTCTATGAGCTCATCCATGTACTCTCAAGCTGGTAAAATAGGTATTAATACGGTAAATCCCAAAGCAACTTTGGATATCAATGCCAAAACAGATGGTTCTTCGCAAGCTGAGGGTCTCCTGATTCCCCGCCTCACCGGAGATCAGATTCAGACCATGACCTCCAATATACAGCCGGGAACCGAATCACTGATGATTTATGCAACTGCCGCCCCCGCCTCTCCTACTTCAAAAGTATCAAAAATAACGCAACCGGGCTATTATTTCTGGAACGGTAACAATTGGGAGAGTGTAGGGATAAATTCTAATATTTACACGGCAGATGGCAGTATTACCACTCCTTTGGCAGCAAGAAATGTTGATCTCAACGGTAAAAATCTTGTTTTTTCAGGTAACGGAAGTGTCGGAATCGGAACAGCTCCTTCAGCTTCGGCAAAACTGGATGTAGCGGGGACCATAAAAGCCAGTGCGATTGATTACAATTCTGATGAAAGACTGAAACAAAATATTACGGACATAGAATCGTCGGAAGGATCATTATTAAAGTTAAGACCTGTCACCTATTTCTGGAATGAGGCCGGAAAAAAGAAAGGAGGAAATGCTCAGCTCCAGTATGGTCTGATTGCCCAGGAAGTTGAAAAATTCCTGCCTAATATCGTTAGCACAGATCATGAAGGCTACAAATCCGTAAATTACAATGAGCTGATTCCGTTGCTTCTAAAAACGGTTCAGGAACAAGATAAAAAAATCGGAGAATTACAAAGAGAGATGCAATTGATGAAAAAGTCAAAATAATTGAGTGAAGGTCAATTTTAGACGTCTGCAACGCATCGGGAGCCGGATATACAAGTCTCGGCTCATTGTTAATCTTGCTATTCAAATACCATGAAACTTAAACTGTATTTTATTTTCTTATTTCTGGTCAGCCAGACTTTTCTGTCCCAAAACAACTATTATTGGGTAGGAGGAACAGGTTCCTGGAGCGACCTGAACCACTGGCGCATCGGTTCCGTGTCTGGGCAAACCGCCACCATTATCCCGTCCCGTTATGATAATGTATACATCACTTCCGGAAGCGGATTTACCTCAGCGGGAGGATTGCTGACAATTCCTTCTTCAGCAACGTGTAAAGATTTCATTATTGATGATTCATTTACAGGAAAACTTGCATTTCCTTCAGACAGTGTTTTTAATATTTACGGAAATCTGAAGTGGAAATCCAATGCAGGTGTCTATTACAATGTTACCATGAATCTGTATTCAGACAGCTCAAATCAGACGCCCAATCTCATTGATATCCAAGATAACCTGATCAGTCCGGGATTCATCGGCACATCGTATATTTCATCTTTTAATCTTAAAGGGAACGGGACTTTTAAGCTGGTCAAAAATTTTACCAGTAATGGCCTCTTTCAGTTCAATATCAATGACAGTGCACTTCTTGATACCGATCATAAAAACATCACCGCACAGAATCTGACCCATATATCAACTGCGGCCTCCAGATTCGGAACCTCTACCCTGACAGCAACGAATGCCATGCAGTTTAATTCAACTGCCAACCTCACCCAGGCTACACTTTCTTTCTCATCGCTGACTATTCAGACAACACAGGATATCAAAAAAATTACCCTGCCAACAGGGGCATATTATCAGATTTCTGCGGGTAATTCCCTGAAAGTAGACGAGTTAACAGGGATCGGAACCGGAAGCAGTACTATCACGGGAAATGAGCTGAATATCAATAAAATCGATCTTTACGGACTCAATATCACGGCCAATGTATTACAAGCAAATGATGTGGTTTTGGGTGATGGAAGCTGTGATTTTTCGGGAAAAAGATATGAAATTAAAAATCTTAGTCTGGGCAGAGGAAATGTGGTACTAAGAGCGCAGCAGTTTGACATCAATAATCTCGTGTTAAACGGTGGTTTGTATACCTTTCGACAAAACCAGAGTCTCACCCCCAATTATTTTCAGGTTACTCAGACAATGATTGCCAATTCTTCATGTAACGGAAATATTCCACGATTTGGAGGAGTAGACAATACAACTCCTGTGAATATGATTCTCCCTTCCTCAATCAATGGAAACGGTACAGCTTCCCTGTCGGATTATAATCTCATTGCGGTAAAACTTACCGGCGGCGGATCAATGACTGCCGGAATGGATGGTGGCAATAATACCGGTAATATTACATATTCCGGAATTCCTTCCAAAACGCTGTATTGGATCGGTGGTGGTGGAAGCTGGAACGATCCTTCCCATTGGGCGTTTACCTCGGGCGGTGCGGCAGCCAATTGTATTCCTCATATGTACGATGATGTAGTCTTTAATGCTTCCTCCGGTTTTACTTCAGGAAACAATACTATTACCGCTACAGGACCCGTTTTTGTCCATAACATGACCTGGAATAACGCTCCTGCTACCCCGGTCTACAATCCTGTCACCTATGTCTACGGTAATGTATACCTCCAAAAGGATATGTCGGCATCTGCCAGCAAGTTCAATATCTTTAAATACAATAATACAGGTCCGGCTGCCAATCGTTATATGAACTTTGAAGGGCAAAAAATAGCCCAGCTGAATGTTTCCGGTAATGATAATTTCTACCTGATGGCTGCTACCATTTCATCCCTATACGATGTGGAGGTGGCCGCCAACTTTAATTTTGATAACAATGCTATCGTGAGTAATCTGTATGCAGACGGCAGAAAAATTAAGGCCCGGGAATTCTGGCTGGGCGGTAACACGATCAGTATCGATAATGCTATCCTGCAAATGACTACCCTGAATATCAATACCAGACAGACGATTACAGCACCCAACACGTCTGTGTATATCCAAAACTATAACGGAAAGTATTATTACTCAGGGAACGGCAATCACTACTTTGGCAAAATTTTTAAGGAAGGTCCCTTTCAGGGAGATTTTAGATCTGTCAATACCGGAATACTTCAGGTAAATGCAGGAGATATCAGATTTCTTGATGCTAATAAAACGGATCATTTCATCATCAATTCTTCTTCCCATATTATGATGAACGATTCTTCCACCCAATTAATGGTTAACAAAACCTTTGTCTACAACCGTAATGACTGTGATCTGGCGGTTAATTTTACGGGATCGGGAGGAAATAATCTTGTTCTGGGAAATGTCATCAACGGAAATGGATTTGTTGAGCTGAACAGAATGAATATTTCCGGAATTAACGCAACATATATCAATCCGGTACAGGGGGCAAAGCCCGTCAATGCGGGTAATTCAACTGACGGCGGGAATAATTCAGGGATCAATTTCACTGCCGCCAATGTCAAAAATTTTTACTGGAAAGGAGGATCGGGAAACTGGACTGATATCACACATTGGTCACTTGATTCCACAAGTTCGAGAGTTACCTCTACCTGCGGTATTCCGACAAGCAATGACAATGTATTTTTTGATCAGAATTCAGGGTTTATGACCAATGGCATTACCGCCATACAATTATCCGGTGATGTAACTGTGAATGATATTACTTTTAGTGGCTTACCGGCCAGCTCAAGATCATATTTCGGGGGAACGAACAATTATTATAAAATGAATGTGAACGGAAATATGGTCCTTCATCCCGGCTATTATGATGCGGGATATTTCAGCGGATTTACCTTTATTAATACCAATAAACCCTCTGATATTATCAAGAGCCTGACCCCTAACGGAGCTTCTTCCGTACTAACATTTTCGGGAAATGCCAGATGGAAAATAAACAGGGGAACTTCAGCCTATGACCTTGACGGGAACTCTCATATCATTCAAAACAATATTCCGGGAAATGTTCTGGACATGAGCGGAACTCTTCTGAAACTTGTGACATTGAATGTAAACGGAGATCAGTTGCTGATGAATAACGCAGATATTACCATCAACTCCACTTTCATGGTCAATACCGCTAAACCTGTTGTCAATACTGCGAACAGTGTCATTAAAATCATCAAAGCTTCAGGGAGTATAGCGAATGAAATTACCTCTAACAACCTTAGTCATTATTTTGAAAAAATAGAATTTACCAATACAACAGGTTCTAACGATTATGTAATGAATTTTAACCTGACCGGCGGAATTATCAATAACTTCATTGTTCATTCAGCATCGGGATCCAGACTTGATAAGGTAAATCCTTCCCTCACCATCAAATCTCCGCTGACGGTTAATCACCTGACGATCGAAAAGAACAACCATATTGCTTTAGAAGCCAATCTTCAGGTAAACCAGTCGCTGCTGATGCTGGGAGACTGTGTTGATAAGCTTATTTTTTCTTCCAACAGCCTTCAGCCGAGGTCACTGATCCTTCCTGATTATACAAGCAATCCTTCCGGTTATTCAATGGACAGGGTGCAGTTTAAAATGATTTCGTCTTCGGGAGGTCAAACCTATCTCACCACAAAAAGTACCGATTTGGGAGGAAATACCGGAATTAATTTTCAGGATGCAATCCCGGCCAATGCAAGAAATCTTTATTGGGTAGGCGGTCAGGGAGAATGGAGAGATCCGCTGCACTGGTCTTTGACTTCGGGAGGAGCACCGATTACAGGTTGTGATATTCCAAATGGTGCTGATAATGTTTTTTTCGATCAGAATTCGGGATTTACAGCCGGACAGAGTAAAATTATAATCAAAGGGAGCAATCTTTCAAAAGCTAATAAAATTACATTCAATAATGCTATTAACCAACCGATACTGGATTTCGGAGCGAGCACCAATGCTATGTATTACCTGAATGTATATGGAAACCTGGTGCTGCAAAATGATCTTAAGATCAATGTTCCCGTCTCGCCTTATGGCTTACACCGCAATATCATTCTGTCTCAGGGGACGGTCAGTGGAAAAACACGTTATATCGATACCAGAGGAGCGTATATCTACCTTAATATCAATGCACAGGATTATTTTGAATTGAAAAGTCCTTATCTCGGAGATATTAATTTTAATAATGTGGCCGGATTTAAAACCAACAGCCAGCCCATGACCCTCGTTAATTTTAGCTGGAACCAAACTACCAGCAATAATCCTGTTGTGGATTTCGGTCAATCAGTTGTGAACGGAACAAGAGTAAACAGTGCGGGGACACCCAACTTTTATATGGCAAGCCTGCCTGCCTATAATTTTTACAGTCCGTATTTCAGTATTAATTCAGGAAATAATCCGGTGACTTTGAAACTGTCTGAAACCAAAATAGAAACAGGGTATTTTGTCACCAATACTCCGGAAGCTTCAATTCTGGGAGACCTTACGATATGGAAGGATGGAAATCTCAATACGGGAACAAAAATATGGGATTTCAGTAAGATGACCTTTCTGGGAAGTTCTTCAGTGAATTCCGTAAGTACGCTCTCCTCTTCCGGAAAATATAAAACATTATACTTCAATCCCGGATCTTATCAGGTAAACAGCCACCAGACAGTTACTGAAAACCTGTTTATGACAGGAACTCCATGTAACAGAATTTCTGTACTCAGATCAACGACAGGTCAGAATATGATTAATCTTGATCCTGCAGCAAAATACACCATGTTCTATGCTTCTATTAAGGATATGAATTTCTCACGCCCGGTCAATGCTTATGGGAACAGTCAGGATCTCGGAAATACCGCCAATCTGAATATAATTCCGACTGATGTACAGGCCGCAGGTTTCGGGGGGAATAAAACCCTTTGTGCTTCGGAATTTCCAAAGACTTATGACGCCTCCACCTTATTTGGAACAGATCCTAATGCATCGTATACATGGACTAAAATCAATTCACTTAATTCAGTAGTGATCGGTAACAGCTCGTCGATAAGTTTTGCACAGCCCGGAAATTACAGGGTGAATGTTACCTATGGTCAGGATGGATGTAATATTACTGAAGATTTCAGCATTTCTTCCGTTACTTTACCGGTTGATTCTACCATTTCTTCGTCAACAAGTACCATACGACAGACTACTGGCGACGTGCAGGTAAAATTCAAAGGATCACTTGCGCAGCCTTATATTTTCACCTATACTCTGAACGGTGGGCCGGATCAAACGATTACCTCAGCGAGCAATGGAGAAGCCATTATTTTACATCCCGGGAACCAGGTCGGAACATTTGTTTACCGTCTGAAAGGGATGAGATTTGCCAATGGTCAGGCTTGTCCGATAGATCTCAACAATAAAGAAATTGTGATCAATGTCAATCCGGAGTGTCCGACTCCGGGCGTGATGATGCTGATGAACGGTATTCTGAGGGGTTGTACCGCTTCAGCCGGAGCACGGCGTATCACAGAATTACTTCCTTCAACAATAGCCAATCCTCCGACTGACAACGGCTTAAACAGGTTTATTTCAGGAACAGGAATCGTGGTCAGGGAAGGAAATGATGTTTTTATGATCCGAAATACTAACGCTTCTCCTGAAACATTGACACTTCCGGCAAGCAAACCGCATGTCGTGGGAGCTGTCATTTATCATAACGATCACTTCTATGAAGGGACAGACAATGGAAAATGGATCAGAGTAGATAACGATTAACCGTAAAACCGACATTTTATAAACCGCATGGGAAGGATCCGATGCGGTTTTTTACGATTGATTCTGTGATCATGTAGGATTAACATGTAACCGTAAAATTGAAAGCGGGCTAAAGCCCGCCCAAATTGAGGAAATACTAATAGTTTTGCTTTTTAACCCCAGATGCACCAATTGTCATAAATCATGCTCGCGAAAAGCAGCTATTGAAGTTTAACGACAAGATCTTTTATCTTTTATCTTTTATCTTTTATCTTTTATCTTTTAATCATCTGTCACGTTTTCTTCACTAAGTTTGTCTTAAAAAGAAATATTATGCAGGAAAAATACAACATTCTGCTTACCTATGCCTATAATATTACCGGTTCTTATGAAGATTCGCAGGATCTGGTACAGGATGTAATTGAAAAATATATTTCTTTGGATAAATCCGAGATCAGGAATGAAACTAATTTTCTGATCAAAAGCACCATTAATCATGCGATTAATTTTAAAAACAGACACGGTAAAAAAATGGTGTATGGAGAATGGCTTCCGGAACCTCTTTCTTTTGAAAATGCAGAAAATAAACTGATTAAGGAACAAACTGCACGCTATACCCTTCTTGTTCTTTTAGAAAAGCTGAATGCAAGAGAACGTGCAGTGTATATCTTAAAAGAAGCCTTTGACTATTCTCATCAGGAAATTGCGGAAACCCTGGATATTTCAGTGGAAAATTCCAGGAAACTACTAAGCCGTGCCGGACAGCAATTGCAGGATATTGAATATGAGCCGGACAGCGTCAATATCTCTGTTCATGCGGATATTCTTCAGCAGTATCAACTGGCTTTAAGTGAAGGAGATATTCCCAATATCGAAAAACTGCTTACTGATGCAATAAAGCTGTCTGCAGACGGTGGAAAACGGATACGCGTTATCAAAGCAGTAGAAGTTGGAAAATCAGCTACGGCACAGCTTCTGGCTTATGTACAACAACAGTTTTTGGGTAAAAAACCTCATAGTTTTCATATCTTTAATCATCAGCCTGCCATTTGTTTCTGGCAGGACAACCGAATTTATAACTGTCACATCCTGGATATTGATGCCAACGGCATGATCCGTGAAATTTATTCTATTGTAGATCCTGAAAAATTAAAAAGACTGCAATAATCTGTCACGTTTCAGAAATGCTGTGTGTCTTTAAAGAAAAAAGTATGAAAAGACTTCTAAGAATCGACAGCAGTTTAAGAACAGAGCAATCTTATTCACGAAGATTAGGTGATTATTTTATTCAGCATTGGAAAATAAAACATCCTGATGGTAGTATTATTGAAAGAGATGTAACCCGGCAGCCTATTCCTCATATCACCCAACAGACGGTAAATGCCTTCTTCAGCGAAAATCCCGATACGGAAAGTATTTGTTTATCCGACGAACTCATTGATGAGTTATATCAATGTGATGATATTCTGATTACCTGTCCTATGTACAACTATGGCATTCCTTCTTCATTAAAAGCGTATTTTGACAGCGTTATCAGAACAAAAAAAACCTTTACAGGAAATATTTCTCTTAAAGGTTTACTCAATAACAAAAGAGCCTATATCATCTCTTCAATGGGTGGGATGACTCCCGAAACACGAAATCCGTTGGAAAATCATCTTACCCAATTATTAAACCACATGGGAATTACTGATATCAGCTACTTCCCATTGAATGGTACGGTGACAGATGAAATCAGAAATACAGAAAAGATCGTTTTACAACAATCCGAAATTTTAAAACAACTCAATTGATTATGGAACAGATTAAATACACCATTGAGCAATTCATTAAAGGTGGAGATCATAGTGACACCACACTATTAGAAAAAATTCTCCACAAAGATTATCAGAATATTCAGGACGGATTTTTTGATCAACCGGGAATTTTCATCATTCCTAAGCAGGAATACATCAACCTCGTCCGGGATAAAATATTTGGCGGAAAGCCTCGTCAGATCACCTATCATTTTGTGGAACAGAAAAACAATATCGCTTATGCTAAGGTTTCTCTTGAAAGTTCAGCATTGCGGTTTTCTTCACTCATCACCTGTGTTTATGAAGATGGCAAATGGCTGGTTATTACTAACATACCTTCTATAGAAACTAAATAATGTAAGGCCACGGATGCACGAATACGCTCTACAAGAAAGTTATTCGTGCATTTGTAGTTTATACAACAATAAAGCCTGTGTACTCGCATCTCCATCCAGAATCTTTATGGTTATTTTCTCAATAAACCGTTAACAAATGTTATCGTTTGCTTATCAAATTTGGATATAATTTTGTGTTATAACAATACCTTTATGAAACATATTATCCAGCAGGTTTTCAGCAGTATTTTAGAAAATCCTGTATTTGATTTATCATTAATTAAAAAATATTTCTCAAAAGATTACGTACAGTTTGTAGATCACAAACAACTCAATTACGAAGAGTTTATTCTGCACATTCAGAAATTGAAAGAGAAAGTAACTGAACAAAAGATCGATATCCTTAATTATGCTGAAAACGGAAATATTATTTTTACGCATCATATCGCAAAGTCGGCCCTGAAAGATGGCAGCATTGTGAGACATAAAGTATTGGCAGAATTCACCATTCAGGATGATAAAATTGTTCGATGTGACGAATTGACTTTATTGCTGGAGGGTTCCCCTACTGAAAAAAATCTGGGATCTGAAATCTGAAACGGTATTTTACAGAGAGGATAATGTTTCAAAGTGGAGGAGGTTTCTTTTTTCAATCTAGTGAATATGCTTTCTTAGGAACTCTGCAGTATATGACTTTTTGTCTTTCAAAAGATCTTGCGGAGTTCCTTCAAATACAATTTTCCCTCCATATTTTCCTGCACCAGGGCCAATATCGATGATCCAGTCGGCTTGTGCGATGATATCCAGATTGTGTTCAATCACGATTAATGTATTACCCTGTTCTACAAGATGATTAAAAAAAGTCAGCAGTTTTTGTGTATCACTGGGATGTAAACCTGTGCTGGGTTCGTCTAAAACAATAATCTGACCGGTATTTTTCAGTTCCTTCGTTAATTTCAGACGCTGTCTTTCACCTCCTGAAAAACTGTCCAATCTTTGTCCTAATGTCAGATAATCTAATCCTAACTGCAGTAAAAGATCGAAATTTTTAAGCACAGATTCATCTTTTAAAAAAAGAACACCTTCCGAAACCGTCATGCTCATCACTTCTGCAATCGTTTTTCCTTTATACTGATAATTTAATACATCAGGATTAAAACCTGACCCGCTACAGACTTCACAAGGCTGCTCAATATCATCCATAAAGGCAAGGTCTATTCTTTCAACCCCCAATCCTTTACAATTGGGACATGCGCCTTCACTGTTTCTGCTGAACAGCTTCTCTGAAACATGGTTGGATTGGGCAAAAAGTTTGCGTACAGTATCCGATATTCCCAGATAGGTAAGCAAATTCGACCGGGCGCTCGCTGCAAACAATGACTGGTCTATAATGGTGAGATCGGGATAAAAATCCGGCAACACACGATTGATCAAAGTACTTTTTCCGGATCCTGCCACTCCGGTGATGACGCTCATCACCCCGGTCGGAATGTTTACACTGACATTTTTAAGATTGTATAAATTAGCATTTTCAATCTTCAATACTCCGTCAGGCTTCCTGAATTGATTTTTTACAGAGGGCTTTCTGGCAAAATAAGCGCCCGTTTTGCCTTTGGAAGCTTTCAAATGTTCAAAGATACCTTCGTATACTACCTCTCCTCCATTCTTTCCCGAGCCGGGTCCCATGTCTACAATATGATCTGCCATTTTGATCAGATCCGGATCATGCTCTACGATTAAAACAGAATTCCCTTTATCCCTGATCTGCTTGATAATCGATATGATATTTTGCAGATCTTTGGGATGAAGACCGATACTCGGTTCATCAAAAATGTACAGGAGATCAACCAGGCTGTTTCCCAGACTCCGTACCATTTTGATACGCTGCGATTCACCTCCTGAAAGGGTGTTTGTACTTCTGTCCAGTGTAAGGTATTGCAGTCCGATGGTGATAATGTTCTGCAACTTTACGGAAAGCTCGCTGATTACAACCTCATACATTTTAGAATCCAGTGAATTGATAAATTCCAATAATTCATCAATGGCCATCGAAGAACAATCGGCTATATTTTTACCTTTGATCTTACAGGATAATATCTTTTCATTTAGACGTTTACCTTCGCATACAGGGCATGTTTTGGTCATAACAATAGTATTCAGGGCATCTTTTCTTGTAATATTTTCTTTGGAATCTTTTTTCAGGAATGCTTTTTCAATTCTGGGGATGATTCCTTCATATTTAACGGTTTTTCCCCAATCTTTATGAGGATGTTTAGGCTTGTGTTCCGGAGCATATAAGAGCATTTCCCATTCTTTAATGGAAAAGTCTTTGAGCTTTTTATCATTATCAAAATAACCGGATAGGGTATACCTGGTCAGACGCCAGCCTCCCGGCTGAAATGTCGGAAAACGGATTGCTCCCTCCAGTAACGATTTGTTTTTATCAATCAGGGTATTGATGTTCAATGCCTGCACAAATCCGAGTCCTTCGCATTCGGGGCACATTCCCTGGGGATTATTAAATGAAAAAACATTGGAATATCCAACAAAAGGTTTTCCCATTCTAGAAAATAAAAGTCGCAAAGAAGCGGAAACATCAGCAGCTGTTCCCACTGTAGATCTGGCATTTCCTCCCAATCGTTTTTGATTGATGATGATCGGAACGTTAAGATTTTCAATTTTATCTACATCCGGCACTCCGTAATGCTGCAGGCGGTTTCTGATAAAGCTGTTTTGGGTCTCGTTAATCTGACGTTGGGCTTCTGCTCCGATGGTTTCAAAAACCAGTGATGATTTCCCGGAACCGGAAACCCCGGTAAAAACCACAATTTCATGTTTTGGAATTTTTATGGAAACATTTCTGAGATTATTTTGTCTGGCATTGGTAATTTCTATATTTTCCATGATAAAAATACTTAACTTTGTTAATAATTAACTAAGTTAAGCATATTATTTATGAAAACCATTGAAAAAGAATTTTTTAACACCTTTACTGATTTTCAATGTCTTATTCTTGCTCACATGAACAGAGGTGATATTAATGGAGTTACGGCTACCCATTATAATATTATTGAGTTTCTCATGAGGAAGGAAAATGCAACAGGAAGAGAGATTTCTACGGCATTTAAAATCAGTCAGGCAGCGGTATCAAAGCAATTAAAATTTTTGCTCAGTCATGACTTTATTATCCAGAAACAGGATACAACCGACCGGCGGAAATTCAATCTTTCGGTGACGGAAAAAGGGAGGTTTATCGTAGAAAACTCTGAAACTTTCCGAAAGAATATTACCCGGCAGACAGCCTCTATACTCACTACCCAGGAACTGGAAAATTTTAATTACCTGCTAGCTAAAGTTTTAAATCAAATTAAGCTTTAATCATAAAAATGGACAGTATAAAAAACTGAAGGTCAACAAAAGATACTGGTTTAAAAGGATAAGAAATGGCAGATTTTTAAGAGTATTAAAAGATTGTTTCGCCTTCGGCTTGCCATGACAACAGCTAAGTGTGACCTTTTAGCGATCTTATAAAATAAGCGACAAAAATTCGCTACATCCGGCTCTAAACAATTATATAGATCCTATTTGTAGGTTCCAAATAATCTGTCCCAAATAGAAGTGTAAAATCCAAAATTTTTGGTTTCATCCAAGTGATGCTGATTATGAAACCTGGTCGTCCCGACAAAAAGTCTATCAAAACTGGCAGGGAAAAACTCCCGGTTGAGATGTCCTATCGTTCCCCAAATAAGATTGATGATCAAGTAGATGGAAATTGAAATTACGGAAAAGTCATACCCCGCCAAAATAACCAGCATCATCAGTCCAAATCCGATTGTTTCAAAAGGATGCAGTACAAAAAGACTTAAAAAATTAGTGCTTACATGCGTATGATGCTTTCCATGCAACATCCTGTATATAAGTGGTAAGTGCGCTGCATAATGAAAAAATACATGAACAGGTCCATACAAAGGAGCAATGCTGTTACTTCAAGGAAAATGATACCTGCGGATTTATTTTGTCCCAACTCTATCCATCCGGTCTTCCATAAAAAAGCTCCCGTCAGCAGAACCAGGCTATTGCAAGCCACTGTAAGCAGGCTCAGCCACGCATCAGATGATGTAACGGGATGATCGCTTTCCTGCAATGCTTTTTTACGGCAGGTTTTATCAATAAAGAGATACAGCCCTATAGAGAACAGATACAAGAAGATATTGATGACAAAACTGAACACGATCCATTGTGGCCATGAAAATTGCCAGAACAGGTTTATGAATCCGGAAAGGTTTGTTTCATCAAAAATCATACATTCATCACTGTAAGATTGAAGGTATAAATGTATGAAATCCGTTATAAAATCAGGCAATAAAGCTGTTATTTCTGTCTTGCCTTCCTTTTAAGTTCCCGGTATCTTACCGTCAGTCTTTTTCTTAAATTCTCATGATATTCTTTGTAATTCTTTATACTTTGTTCAAGGTTCTTTTTACTAGACAAATAATCTTCATACAAATTACGTAGCTCTGAAATTTGCACCGCAATATCAGAAGACCGGGACTCAGGGTCTTCCAAAGCTTCAACCAGAAGACGATAGTTTTCGATCTTACTGGTGAGGCTTGTGTGAAGTTTAGGTTCTATTCCCTGCATAATTTTACTATTTTGTTTGATTGGGTGAAATGGTAATAAAAACTGAAACAGATAAAATGGCGACAAGTCTCCCATTTTACCAGGCTTTCCTTTCTGCACCGGGCATATCACTTTGATATAAAATCTTAACCTGATGTGAGGAGGAATGACCGTTCACTGATTTTACATATACATCAGTCAACGCTGATGAAATTAATGTTTCATCCGGATCGCCCAAAGGACGCAATGGCAACTCGATAAACTCATTGACTTTAGTTTGTGGAGTAATCCCGTTACTGTATTCTCCTGATCCATTGGCATTGAACACTTTATAGATAACGGGATGAATCTGCCATGGTATTTTTTTCGGTTTACGCTTGTCTTCTACGATAAATCCGGCCATATCTTTTCCTAAGGTAACATCTCCTACCTGGATGACCTGCATATAAGGTTTCAGATTATTAACTACTATTTCTGCCGCCGATGCTGTACTGTTTGACGTCAGAATATAGACTTTACCCAGGCCCAGTGCATTGGTCCGCAATGTATTAAAATCAAGGGCTTTTGGATCATAGGCAACCTGTTGGGCAAATGTTCTTCTGACTTCGCCGCCATTTTTATTTCCTTTAAAAATAATGAAAGGAGAATTTCCAGATATCCCTGAAGGAATCAAGGAACAAAGAGCGGCAGCTGAGGATACAGAACCTCCGTAATTATATCTTAAATCCAGGATCAGTTCCTGAACTCCTGCAGCTTTAAATTCTGCAAATTTCTGATAAAGTGCAGAGGTCATTCCATCCGGAAAGTCATACACATAAAGATATGCTGTCTTTTTACCGTTTTTATCAAAAATCCCGGCTAATAAAGGTTGTTCCAAGGAGTAGCCATAATACACGGTAATATCTTTTTCATCGGCAACAGCATTGTTTTTCCAGGATCCGACTTTAAGATCAATGACCGTCTGTTCTTTCATGGATGAAGTGATCGCTTCTGCATTGTCTGCCGTAATTAGTTTACCGTTTACTTTTGTAATGATCATTCCTCTTTCCAGTCCTGCGTTGAACGCCGGTGAATTTTTAAGGACCAGTTTTATCACAGTCACGACCTGCCCGCCGGCAAGCTGAATTACCGTATAATCAAAACCGTACATATTCCTTATAGAGCGCGGATAGCTTGAGGGATCCTGAGTATTGACCATAAACGAAAAACGGTCCTGAGGAGACAGCAGACTTTTGAAAAAATCTTTAGCCGGAAGATGATAATCCGGTTTGGAAGGCATCTGATCTGCCCAATAATAATACCGCCTCATACTGTCCTGTACCCACAGATTAACAGACTCCGTACTTCCTTCCGGAAAGACGGGCGGGCCGTCATCCGCCGTATTGGTACAGGAAAACAGAAAGGCTGCTATAATAAGCCATTGAAATAATACAGTTTGTCTCATATTGCTACAGATATCCCGAGATATCAATATCTCCTTTTACCGTCCATATTCCGTTTTCCATTTTTTCCTGAAGAACAATCATATTGGCTCCTGTATGCTGATTGATTTTAACTTCAATCTTCTGGGATCCTGCATATGGTTCTGTGGTTCCGGGTTTGTACAGTTCAAGATAGGCAGGGGTAAGCGGATTAAAAGAATTATAAATTTTCACAGTAGTAAAATTATCTTTTCCGATGTTGTCAAATTCGGCCAGTACTACTCCGTTATCTCTTTTCAGAATCCCTTTTACATTTTTAAGGGATGAACCGGAAAACTGTCCCAGATTGGGAAAGATAAATTCAAATCCTATCTTCCCAAAGTTCACCTGAGGTTTTACAGCATACGTCTGGAGAAAAACTCCGGGAAGGTTAAAGAAATACAGGTTTTTATACTCGTCTACATTATCGTAGCTGATGGTGTATTTTGCAATTTCTGTCCCTGTTTCATTGTTATATATTCCCAGTTTGTTGTGTTCACCCTCATCAAGAACAAACTGAAGTTGAGTTTCTATTTTATTGGTATACGAAGTACTTCCGTTAATAGTAACCGGAACTCCGTTGAACCTCAGCTGAAGTACATCAGGTTTTGAGAACCCCTTAATAGTGACTTCTCCAGGCTTTTGTGCTTTATCATATTTTTCCATGACAGTGTTGTCTGCGCATGAAAACAGGATGGTAAAGAATACTAATGCAAAGATCTTATTCATCTTTTTGAATTAATTATATCATTTAAACTTAAAAATATTGCCCCGCCCTTCTTGCGGGGCAATACACAATTATAAAAAAACTAGTCGGATATGCTTCGGATCACCTTTTTTTGGGGGCTATCCATTTTATATATTGACAATCAGGGATTCCCGGTAATAATTGATTTACCTGACTTAATTGATTATTTTTTAATAAATTTCAAACGTTCAACGGTGTTCCCATCGGTAATTTCTGCGATGTAACTTCCCGCAGACAATTCTCCGATATGAATAGATTGAGCATATTGAACATTAATGACTTTCTGCCCTGCAGCATTGTAAATGGCTACGATCGCTGTACTTTCTTTAAAGGCCGGATTAAGCTTTAATTTCAAAGTTTCTTTTACCGGATTTTCTGCTATCTGTGTTAAATTTTTATTCTTTTTTACATCCTTTGTTCCTAAAAATGCTGTGGCATAAATAGCCATTTCATCAATATTGATATTTTGAATATTATTACCGGAAGGCTTTCTGTTTGACCACATTCCGATATAAATTTTCTTCCCTGCAAAAGCGGAAAGATCCACCTGATTCTCTACAAATTGAGTAAGGTCGGCAGGGAAAGGATTCGTAGAGCCTCCTACCTGTATTTTGTAAGGACTTGGAAGATCATTTCCAGATCCGTCTACCGTCATTGCCTGGAAATCAGACAGTGCAGGAACTTCTTTTTGAGGTGTACTTACGAAGATATACAGATCACGTCCCACGATAGTGTGAGTCGTTCTCTGTCTTCCGATAGAAGCAACAAGAGTAACTACTCCACCGGCATTTGTCAGATCAATAGGAGGAGAAATGATCCAGTCATTTTCCGTAGTAAATCCTGCCGCACTTCCGTTTGGTAAGAGACTTATTGAATGACGAAGGACACCGGCAGCACCATATACCATATCTGTTCCGTTGTGATAAATATTCTGCCCCTGAATCCATCCGTTGTTATTGTTATTCAAATCATGGAAAGACCATCCCTGAAGATCAGCCGGAGTATCAAAAGTATTCCCCCACACCATGGTTTGTGCTGTAGCCAGCTGAGTTAAAAACAGGACAGATGATAAAATTATTTTTTTCATAATACTTACATTAGATTTTTAAATAGAAAAGCAAGGAATCAGCATATGCTGTTCCCTGCTTAATTTTTTTACTCTACAATGGCAAAATTGTATTTTGTCCAGATCCCTTGGAAGTTTCCACAGTTTCTTGGCGATACATTCCAGCTTCCTTCGTTAAAGAATGGCTGGCTCATGCCCCAAGATGCAGCGGTAGTTCCCGTAAGAAGATTAGCAACAGGAATTCCTGCTGTACCTGCTCCCATTACAGAAGTTGTAAAGCCATGAACTTTGATTGAGCCTAAGTTAGAAGCTGCAGAAAGCTCAGATCCTGTACCTTCTACTCTGATTCCTGTAGGATATCCTGTCACAACAACGTCATTTAACGTTAATTTACCGTATCTTCTGATGTGGATCCCGTTTTCATAAGCGGCACCTTGTCCTGCTGCACCAAATTTTGGTCCTACGATGGTAAGATTGTTGATCACAGGGTTTGTAATCAAGGCAGTAGATGTACCTGTAGCATTGTTATCAAGCTCGATACCATTAGAATCAGGGCTTCCACCGCTTACTGTGTGTGCTGAATTGTAATCAGCTAAAGAAAGAGCACAAGTAATCGTTCCTGTATATCCGTTATCGAAATCAAAGTTATCATCTTCAGCAGCGAAAGAGATTAAGTTGGTAGCATTTACGGTACCTCCGAAGAATTCGAAAGAATCATCCTGACCGTAAGATACCTGGATATGATCTAAAGTGGTTCCGTTTCCAACACCTCCTAAAGATAAAGCGTTTACTTCGTTACCGGAGTTTGCCCCTACGAAATCATATCCTGCGAATTCGATACGTACATATTTCAAAAATTCCTGCATTATGAGAAGGATTTGAACCTCCGAAATAATAATCACTTCCTGTAAGACCTTCAATAGTTGTCGTAGCAGGTACGTTGGTAGGAGCATCACCAAGAAGAATTACACCTCCGAAATCTCCCGGACTTGCTGTAGTATCTTCATCTCCATCTAAAAGTCTATAACTTGTAAAAACAATTGGCTGAGACTCTGTACCTGTAGCATTGATCTTACCTGTTTTAGTAATCACAAGAATTCCTGAACCTTCTCCGGCAGCGTTTGGCTTAGCTTTGATGAAGGTTCCCGGCTGGATGGTAAGTGTTGCTCCGTTTTTCACAGCTACAGTACCATCAATCTCGATCACTCCGCTCCACGTTGTGTTGGAAGTAATGGGACCACTCACTTTAGTAACAGGAAGTGAAGAAGCTGTAAGGTATTCAGCTGAAGTAGGCTTCATTTCGAACGGTGTAGAAGAATCTGCAAGGTTATCATGTTGACAAGCAGTAAGGGATAATGCAGCAGCTGCAATTAGAGTTAATCTTTTCATTGTTATAATTTTTGTTGCATCCGGTTGTTGTTTTGTAATACCGGAAGTTTTTAATATTCAGAAATACCTGCCTCTATATTCCTGCGATTTGGTTTTTATGTACGCCAGGCATTTCATGAGGAGCTGATCTGCCTGCGTTCCCTGTGCATCCACCATTGTCCGGGAAAGACAGTAGTGGCCGGTTGTTTGCTGATCCGGTACTGATGTGCGCTTCATCAGTATGTATCCGGCTCATATTCAGGATTCCGAAACCTGTGGAGGTCTGTCAAGAGCTCTTATCTGTTATTGTATCAAAGATTAAAATGTATAAATCACATTTAATCCGAATATTCTTCCACTGTAAGCACGGAATAAGATTTTATCAATATTCTTATCATACTTATCTGTAGCCCCGGGCGCCAGTTCCATCGATTCTCTGTCTGTCAGAACATCACTGCCCCCGCCATTCTTTTTGGCTACATAAGAATTGAAGTTGTTGTAATACTCTTTAACCCTGTTAAAAAGGTTTTTCACATTCAGTTTCACTTCAAGATTCCGGTTTCTAAGGAATTTATAAGAGATCTGTGCATCTGCCACTGCATAAGGACGCTGTATTTCTTCTCCGTTATATGAATACCCAACGGTGATATACTGGTCACCTTTTGCATTATAGAGAAAACTCAACCCAAGTCTTTCTCCATCATACATTAATCCTAAATTATAAGCATAGGGAGTCTGCCCGTACAACGGTCTCGATACTTCGTAAGTAGCATCCTCAGGGCCTGTTTTTTCTTTGTCTTTGAAAGCGATTACTTTGGTGCTGTTATAGGTAAAATTCCCGCTTACAAAAAGGTGAGACAGAATTGGATTCTGAGCAATAAAACCCAGGTTTTTTCTGACCTCCACTTCAAGGCCCTTCAATTTGGCATTCTTTGAATTTCCATTATAGAGATAGAGGTTTCCTTCCCCGGAAATGAATCCCTCACGCTCAATAGGGTTATCAATATTTTTATAATAGATTCCTGCAGAGAATATTTCTCCCAATCCCGGAAACCACTCAAACTTAAAATCATAGTTATTGACTACAGAAGATACCATTGAGGTATTATAAATCTGGCCATTGGCTATGGGATCAAAATAGGGCAAACCTGTTCTTTCATTGAACTGTGGCCGGATAACGGTTTTGTTGTACGCCAGTCTCACATTCATCTTATTGGTAGGGCTGTACGTAAAATTGGCAGAAGGCATCCATTGCCACGGCTTGTCGTCGATCACCGGTTTATTGACATTTCTTGCATCGCCGGAATCGATCTGTTGAGAAATGAGATCATATTGGAAATATTCTGCTCTCAACCCCCAGACTAAGCGGAATTTGTTCCTCCAACGGTTATCAAACATCACATACATGGCATGCTGCTCTACTTCTCCTTCATATTTATCATTATTATACAACGGTCTGGTTTCCCACGCAATTCCTCCGGGTGCATAATGAGAACCGTCAAACCAATCACCAAGAGCACCGTACATTTGTAAAATCTTACTGTTGGGTACATTTCTTTTTTCATCTACTCTCAGTAAAAATTTCTGCTGTTGATTGGTATTATTCTTTGAAGCTCCTGCATAGCCTATTTTTATATCATTTTTAGATGTATTCCGGTCAAAACTCCACTTGAAGGAAGCCCCATAATTGTAATCAGTTTCCTTACTGGCGATGTAACCTCTTGCAAAATCACTGGAAGAGTTGTTGACCTCATGATAGTTTAAAATCTCGCGTCCTATAAAATTGTACAAAGTCTGATGCATTGTATAATCTTTGGTATCGGAGGAAACTCCGGTTCTGGCTGCAAACCAGTTGATTTCCATATTTCCTATTTTATGATTTCCTTCCAATTTGTTTTGCAAAAACATCTGGTACACAGGATAATCTGTATTTCCGGTAAAAGGTTTATCTAAGGATTTAATCTGTGAGGGATCGTTATTGGGAATAATTCCATTGTAAAAGTAATTGTAGGAAGCTTCAGCATTGGAGGCCATACCGCTTCCGCCGGTATATTCGTTCCAGCCTGTAATTCTTGTCAGTGTATTATCATAAATATGGGTGTATGAATTACGGAATGAAATTCTGTTCTTATTAATCTGTAAACCGAAATTAAGCATTCCTGCTACGGTAGAATTGTAATTGTATGATGCTCCCTGGTTTTTAAAATTATAAAAAGTAATATTCCCTTCAGGATCTCTGGGGCTGTTGGTGTCCAGCCAGTTTCCTCTTCCCGTATGATCAATATCGAGTTTATTCTGTTCATTTTTAATGATGAAGGCCCCTGCAAAACCCCATTTGCTGTTGTTTTTGAGAGCATAGGTACGTCCTAAAGCTACCTGGATATTAGATCCCATGTCTCCCCTGGTCTTATATGTTGTAAAATTGTCATTCACAAACTGTTTAGACTGATCGAAAATCTTAGGATTGTTTATAGCGATGGCTTCCAGACCTTTCGGAAAATCTCTTGTTCCGTCGTCGTACCCGAAATAATCGTATTTGCCTCTTTTACGGGTGAGAGCTTCTTTAAAGGTTGCCTGGTCATTATACGAAGTTCCTAATGTTACTGTGGTGAAGTTCTCATTGGGAATATCTTTGGTTTTCACTTCCACATAACCTCCTGCAAAATTGGCATTCATATCCGGAGTAGCTGATTTGCTTACCACGACACTTTCTACCATGGCAGTGGGAATGATATCAAATGAGAAGTTCTGATTATAAGCTTCTGTGCTGGGAAGATTAATCCCGTCCATGGCTGCTGTATTCCATCGTTCTCCCATTGAACGTACAACTACATATTTATTGTCTATGGTTGTAATTCCTGTGACTCTTTTTAAGGTTCCTCCCACATCACTGTCCGGTGTTTTGGAGATCTGCTCGGCGGAAATCCCGTCGCTCATCTGAGCTGCTTTTTTCTGCTGGGTAAGTAGTCCGGCCTGTGTATCTGCTTTACGTGTTGCCGTCACAACCACTTCTTTAATGTCTGTAATTTTGTCTGAGGCAGCATTTAAAGCAAATGATACGGTATTGGTTTCTTTATTGACAACGGATAATTTTTCAACCCTGAGCGTATTGTATTTTTGAGCCTTAACCGTAAGGGTATAGATTCCCGATGGAAGGTCTACCGTAAAATCTCCGTTATTATCCGTCTGTACGGTCTTGTTTGCAATACCTACTTCAGCTCCTGCTATGGGATTCCCCACTTCATCAACGATTTTTCCGGCAATACGCCCGTTTCCCGATATAGAAACATTAGAACCTTCATATTTTATTGAAATAAGGTCTCCGTGTAACCGAAATACGACAGGAAGCCCGCTGGTAATATCTTTCAGGCAGCTGTTGATAGATGTATTTTCACATTTTACTCCTTTTACCTTCAATTCTTTTATATCTACCTTTGAATACGCCAGTCTCATCCCGGTTTTTCCTGCAAATTCTTCCAATACTTCAATTAACGGTTTGCTGGCTGGAACAGAAAATGAAACTTTCTGAACCAACTCCTGTGCTTCTGCTGCGACAGTAAAAAATAACGCTGCTATGGTAAACCCACATTTCAAACTTTTCATACGTAAGTGTTCTCTTTTGATTTAAAATTATCTGACTATATTTTTTTCGATGGTTGTTGTTATTTTTTCAGAGTATAGATATTATCTTTTGCCTGAACCTCCAATCCCAGTATGAAAGCCAGTGATTCAATATTTTGTCCGAAGGTTCCTCCTGTAAAATCGGCTGTAATTTTCTTATCTTCCATTTCTTTGGGATAATGGATTTTTGTAGTGTAGTTTCCTTCCAGAATGGTAATCACTTCTTTTAATGGGACATCATTAAAACTTAAAGACAAGAGCTCAAAAGCTTTTTTGCCTGAATTTTTATCCGGCACCATTGAAATAATGGCTGTGGTATGGGCAATTCCGAAATTGGTCCATTTCTGATTGGGCTTCAGGTAAGAAACCGGGGTTCCTGCAGAAGAGACCGCCACCTTACCTTCATAAAGATCTACAGCTTTTTTCTTCCCGGACTGTGAAATCTTAAATATCGTTCCCAATACTTTGGTACTGAAACCATCTGCATTGACGATGAATGGATGTATTTTTGATTTTGCTACGGAAAATACGGCATCTCCTTTCAAATCTACTACTCTGGTAGAGGCAGGAAATGATTTTTCTATCTTAAGTTCTGCTCCCGGTAATAACGTAACCACAGATCCGTCTTCAAGATAAACAGTACGGTTTCCGGCTCCTGCAATGTAAACATCAGGTTTTATGAACATTGTATAGGTAAAAATGCCTCCCAATGACAAAAGCAGAATAATGACTGCGGCGGTTTTATAGAGAGATCTTTTAAACCTGCTGACAGGAATGATAGCTGTTGGCGGAAAATAATTTTCTAATCCGGAGAGTACCCTTTCCTTTGATTCTTTCATATGAATGAGATCCAGATCCCGGTCGGTATGATACTTCCATTGTTTTAAAAGTTCACTTTCTTTTTCAGAGATGGTATCTTCTGTCACTTCTCTTTCCCAAAGTCTGAAAACAAAGGATTCAATATTTTTATAGGTTAAACGTTTCATAGAGTCTTTCATGGTATTCACAGATACTTCTATCTATAAGACAGTGAAAATGAAAAACTTCCCTAAGGCATTATTAACGTTTTATTCATATTACACCCAAATTGTTAATAATTTTTCCAGTTTTTCACATTTGCTCAACATTGGACTCCTTTTTAAGGGGTGTTTTTCAGAAATATTTAATCTTAATACACCCAAAGTTCATAAAAAGTTAATTTTCCTTTAGGTAATTTTGTGGTCAGATTATGAGCCCGACAGATTCCATATTATTAAAGAAAATAAAATCAGGAGACCGCCCTGCATTTATGCTGCTGTATGAAAGATACTGGGATAGTCTGTACCGTTTTGTTTTTGTCCGTACAAAGGATAAGGAGATTGCAGAAGAAGTTCTTCAGGATCTTTGGATAAAAATCCTTGAAAATACGGATAGCATCCAAACCGATGATTCTGAAAGTGCCAGAGGCTATCTATTGCGCCACCTTCACTACCGTATACTTGATTATTATAACAACTACAAAAAAGCACCTCCTACCCTGAGTATTGACGAATTTGATATCCCCAACGAATCAGAACTTACGGATTCGGAATATTTCGAAATTCTTGAGGAAAATGAAATATCAGATCTGTTGTCTATGATTGATGAAGTGGTCAGCCAACTTCCCGTAACTGAACAACAAGTATATGATATGCGAATACGAAAGAATATGTCGGTAAATGAAACAGCAGAAGCATTGGGAATAAGCAATAAAACGGTCAGTAACAAACTGAGCAAAGCATTGGGCGAAATCCGTGAAAAGCTAAGCCCGGATTATAAATCGTCGAAAAAACTGGTTTCCATTCTCTTACTGATGGAAATACTGACAAAATAATAAACAAACCCTGCAATTATAAAATTGCAGGGTTTGTTTTATTATACTTCTAAAAACCAAATGCACATTGCTGGATATCATGCACCAAGCATCAAATTATAAATCTTTTGTTTTTTAGCAAAATCTTATACTTTCCAACAAAAGTTCTTATACTCAGCTAGCCTACAAAAAGTAATTATTAATAAATGCCACACGAAAGGATTCGTGTGGCAGCGGGCGTCAATGCTAAACTTTCGGGCGACTTTGCTCAGCGTTTTTTTATTCTATAATCTTTTTATAACAATTCTCCCCATCATGGTAGCCAAAGCAAAGTACAATATTTTTATCTTTTTTAGCTAAAAAGATTAATATAGCCCAAAGTGGCTAATAAATAGTAGTTTACAAGAGAGGGAAACTCTATCGGTAACGATTTAGTAATGGTGCTTACTGCACTTGCTTTCATTCGATTACCTTGTAAATCAATACTGCAAATATAAAAAAATAAAAGGGTAAAGTACATTGGAGCTTTACCCTTTTTTCATTAGTGCTAATAGAAAAATCTTTGAAAAAAATTCCCACACTGGGGGAACCTGTGATATTGGTTTCAATATTATTCCCAAATTTTGGCATATCAACAACAGTTGCAACTCCGAAACAAATAGTGAGAACCTCTAAAAGACTATGCTATGGAAATCGTGTTGAATAAAATTTTATCGCAAATTAGGCATCAGGAAGATAAACTTTCTTCTCAAATGATGCAAACAACGGAAGAGGCTTACCAAATGACTTTGTTCCTAAATGAAATGCTGTGTACCATAAAAGCAAAAGTTTTACAGGATGGATTTACAAATGAGCAGCAGGAAATTGACTTTTTCAAGAACATTAAACCACAAATCTTAGGAAAGCTCATTTACTATAACAAAGTCTTCCGCATTGAAACTACCTGCCCCGTTAGCAATGGCAAAATACATCAAAGCTATTTTGAGAACCTATTAAAAACCCTCAAATCAGAATACAAAGAAAGTATTTGCAATGAGGATTTTTACAGGTACTATCGGACTGGCAGGATAGACCGTGACCATAGTTATTTCAGGCTCGGAAAAGTCAATTACCACGATGGATTAAAGAGTGGCGTATTTGAAATTGACCTTAGTTTTTCTACATATTATGATAACAAAATAGCCCATATTATAGCGAATGAATTACTTTATACTTTTTTGCTTACCAAAATAAATCCCGAAAAAAATCCCGATACCGTTTTAATAAACGGAGATACACACAAAGATATTTCGTGGACAAATTCTCAAAATGCACTTATCGAACTGATATACGCTCTCTATGTTTCCAATTCCATTGCACACGGAAAAATCGGCATCCGAAAATTAGCATTGATTTTTCAAGTACTATTCCGAACTCGCTTAAACGATATACATCACTCTTTCCACCGAATGAAAACAAGGGCAGGCTCCCGAACGGCATTTTTAGACCAGCTCAAAATATCCCTCGAAGAATATATGGATAAAGACCTTTAACTATTTCAATACAGTGATTTCAAAGCAGTACACAATATGTACTGCTTTTTTTGCCCATATCTGCCAATTGGCAAATGTTCTCAAAACTTCATTACAAAATATCCAAAATCCCCTAAAACCCTTATTAAACAAGGGTTTTCCCTAATTGTAAAATTTTTCAAAAAAACGCCAAACCAATTGGCAAGGCTTGGCAGACAAACACTGCCACCTTTGACAATTTTGCATAGTAAACTTTAAAACGCGGTGCAATGAAAATAATAACCATTGAAGAAGAAGCGTGGATACAACTCAACAGTCGTATCAATGCCATTGCCGACTATCTGAAAAGACAGGAAGATAAAAGCTATGATGACCTGTGGCTCAATAACCACGAGGTATGCCAATACCTGCATATCAGTGAAAAGACCTTGTGGCGTATGCGAACCAAAGGCGAGATTGCTTATTCAAAAATATATGGTCAATATTTCTACACCATAGGAGCAATTAAGGATATGCTCAATGCCAATGCAATACAGAGCAGTGATGAGTTTGTGCAGGAGCTTATGGAAAAAGGCAAAAGCTATATCGAAAAAGGCAGAAAGCTAAAGACAGACAAAAAATAGGTATGAACCCTTAAAGTATATCCCTATGAATATTGACAGAATGGAATTTTTGGCGTGGATGGAACGCCTGATGGGTCGTCTTGATATGCTGGGCGACAATATAAATGAGTTGCAAAAGAAACGCAATAGTATAGATGGCGAAGAATTGCTCGATAACCAGGATTTACTTCAAATGCTTAAAATCAGCAACCGCTCCCTACAACGGTATCGCTCCATCGGTAAGCTACCGTATTATACCATTAGCGGAAAATTGTATTACAAGCTATCTGATGTACATCAGTTCATTAGAGAGAGCTTTAACCCGCTCTCAAAATGAACGCCAATGAAAGACAAAGACTGCCTTTGAGTGCCACTTCGGGCAATACCGCCAACGGTTATTTTACATTCGGCAGTGAATTTTTAAAATTTTCAGAATATGAGCGAAGAAACAACAAATAAGCAGGAAATGCCCGAACAGTTATCGGACATATTATTGGTGCTGGATAAAGAAAAAATGAAAATCCAAGCCGTAAAGAGTATTGACGAGAACGGAAAAATGGAAACCGTTGACCCCACCAAGAAAAACCAAAACCAGTTTATGCGTGTGGACAAAAGCGGTGATTTCTTTTCCAACTTCTTCTCTAATTTCTTCAGCCAGCTAAAGAACCCTACCAATTTTTCATTCTTCAAAGTGCCTGCACCTATTGCAGTTGAAAAAGCACAAGAAATACAAAATCAGGTAGATAAGCCCACTCCCGAAGGCGAAAAAGTGATGAAAGAACACGAAGTAAAAGCAGAACTGCAACAGGATAAGAAACAAGAAAATCAAAATAATATGGCAACAACACAAACAACACCGGAAGTCAGCGAGTATCGCTACAAGCCGGAGCAGATTGATTGGGACACAATGAAAAACCTCGGATTAAGCAAGGAATACCTTGAAAAAAGAAACCTGCTTGACCCTTTGTTACGAGGTTACAAAACCAATGAACTTTTGCCGATAGGCGTTAATTTCGGAGGCTCTGTTCTTCGCACAGATGCCCGATTGTCTTTACAGCAAGCCGAAGATGGAAATGTTATTGTAGCAATACACGGTATCAAAAAAGAACCCAACCTGCATTTTGAGTTTTTCGGACACAAGTTTACCGATGAGGACAAAAAGAACCTGCTCGAAACAGGTAATATGGGGCGTGTGGTTAACCTGACCAATTCCAAAACGGGCGAACTGATGCCGTCCATTATCAGTATAGACAGGCTAACCAATGATGTAATTGCCTTACGGACAGATTTTATAAAAATTCCCGATGAAATTAAAGGCGTAAAACTGAACGATGAGCAAAAGCAAGCTTTAATGGAGGGCAAATCCCTAAAGTTAGATGGTATGATTTCCACGAAAGGAACGGAGTTTTCGGCAACAGTACAATTCAATGCAGACAAACGTTATGTGGAGTTCCTGTTTGACCGCAATAATTCCAACAGGAAAACTCAAACCAATGGTCAAACCCAAAACAACCAACAAAACAATCAGCAAAGCCAGCCGCAGGAAGCTCCAAAAACATTCAGGGGCAAAGAACTTACCGATGAGCAGCATAAAGATTTCAAAGCCGGACAAACCGTTTATATGGCAGGACTGGTTGATAAGAAAGGACAAACGTACAATGGCTATATCACTTTCAACAAAGATACCGGAAAAACAGGCTTTGAGTTTCCTAATCAATATAAAGAAAGGGTAAAACCCACCGAAGCCCATAAAACGCAAACTGCCGTCAATTCGGAGGGCAAGACCAACGAAGCAACTAAAAACATCAATGAGCCTTTGAAGTCGGGACAGCAAAGACCGAAAAACAAACAACAGCAGGAACAACAGGAAAAGCCGAAAGCTCCTGCAAAATCCAAAGGCGTAAAAAGGTAATCAAGTATGAAAACAATCATTGCAGAAAAACCAAGCGTAGCAAGAGAAATAGCCGGACTTGTGGGAGCATCCGATAAAAAGGACGGCTACCTGACAGGTAACGGCTATTTTGTTACGTGGGCATTCGGTCATTTAATAGGATTGGGAATGCCCGAAGATTACGGAATATCGGGATTTGATAAAGCATCATTGCCAATACTCCCAAACCCATTTTTGCTGACCGTCCGAAAGGTCAAAAAAGACAAAGGCTATACTGCCGATACAGGAGCATTGAAGCAACTGAAAGTCATCGAACAGCTTTTTAACCGTAGCAGCAGTATCATTGTTGCTACCGATGCAGGACGTGAGGGCGAATTGATATTTCGCTATATCTACGAATACCTCAAATGCAAGAAGCCCTTTGAACGCCTTTGGATTAGTTCGCTTACCGAAAAAGCCATAAAACAAGGTTTTGATAATCTAAAAGACGGGGCAGCATTTGACGGATTGTATCAGGCGGCACAAGCCAGAAGCCGTGCCGATTGGCTCGTGGGCATCAATGCTACACAGGCGTTGAGCATAGCCGCAGGAAATGGCATTTATTCGCTCGGAAGAGTGCAAACGCCTACACTGGTTTTGATATGCAAACGCTATCTGGAAAATAAAAATTTCTCGGTGCAGCAATATTGGCAGATACAGTTATCGCACAACAAGGAACTGATAGATTTTAAAAGCATTTCCAAAACAAAATGGGAAGACCAAAAACTTGCCGATGATACGCTGAAAGCCATTCAGCGAAACGAAACGGCAACGGTTACATCGGTGGAAACCAAAAGTGTTACAGAGCAACCACCTTTATTGTTCGATCTTACCGGATTGCAAAAAGAAGCCAACAAAAAGCTGAACCTTCCTGCGGAAGAAACGCTGAATATTGCCCAAAGCCTCTACGAAAAGAAGTTTATCACATACCCACGTACCGGAAGCAAATATATTCCCGAAGATGTTTGGGCTGAAGTACCCAACCTTGTAAGAGCTTTGCAGGACAGAGAAACTTGTAAGCAAGCTGTATCAAAAATGAAATGGGGACGTTTTAATAAACGTATTGTAAACGATTTGCGTGTTACCGACCACCACGGATTATTGATTACTGATAAAATCCCATCAGCTCTGAACGCAAAGGAAAATTCCGTTTATGATATGATTGCCTTTCGATTGCTCGAAGTCCTTTCACAAGCCTGCATCAAAGAGATAACCGATGTAAGTTTACAGGCATTGCATTATGATTTTACGGCAAAGGGTTGTAAGGTTATAGAAGCAGGTTGGCGTTCTATCAAAGGCAGTTTCTCCGATGATGATACCGAACCTGTACAGGATTTGCCCGAACTGAAAAAAGGCGATGAACTCAAAATCAAGGAAGCAACCGTTTTGGAAAAGAAAACGAAACCACCTGTATTATATACCGAAGCAGGGCTTTTGTCGGCTATGGAAAGTGCAGGCAAGGAAATTGAAAACGAAGACGAAAGGAAAGCCCTGCAAAATATAGGTATTGGCACTCCGGCTACAAGAGCCGCAATAATTGAAACCTTGTTTACCCGCAATTATATCCAACGGGAAAAGAAATCCTTAATCCCTACCGAAAAAGGATTGCAAGTATATGAATTGGTTAAAGAACGGAAAATTGCGGACGTGGCAATGACAGCCGAATGGGAACTCGCATTGCAGAAAATAGAAAACCACGAAACGGATGCAGGGGCATTTCAAAAAGAAATGGAAACTTATGCTTCGTCTATTACCGATGAATTGCTGCAAACTTCCATTGCTCAAAATAACCTACCACAACTCATTTGCCCGAAATGTAAAAGCCAGCAACTCATTATCCGTGATAAAATTGTGAAGTGTCCTGATGAGGCTTGTAATTGGGTTCAGTTCCGCAACGTGTGTGGCATACAAATAGGCATAGCTGATATTGAAAGCCTTGTCAATAAAAGGAAAACTTCACTTATCAAAGGGATGAAAAGCAAGGCAGGAAAGAAATTCGATGCGTATATCGTATTGAAAGAGGATTGTACAACCTCTTTTGAGTTTGAAAATCAAAAATCAAAAAGACGATGACCGATATTACCATATCCCAAAAAGAAATTGCTCCGCTTATCCATACTATTAGAGGTAAGCAAGTTATTCTTGACACTGATTTAGCAATGCTCTATAAAGCAGAAACGAAAGCACTAAACAGGGTTGTAAAGAGAAATGAGAACCGCTTTCCCGAAACTTTTTGCTTTCAGCTTGCCGAACAAGAAGCAAAATCTTTGAAGTACCAATTTGGCACCTCAAACATCGGGCGAGGTGGTCGGCGTACGCTACCCTTTGCATTTTCGGAACAAGGAGTGGCAATGATGTCCGCATTATTGCGTAGCGATGTAGCCGTAAAGGTCAGTGTTGAGATTATGAATGCCTTTGTAGAAATGCGAAAAATGCTTATCAGCAATGCTTCGCTATTTCATCGTTTGGACCACATAGAACTGAAACAATTACAAGCCGACCAAAAATTTGAGGAGATTTTTAAAGCATTGGAAAGCGACAAGCTCCACAGCGAAAAAGGTATTTTCTACAACGGACAGATTTTCGATGCTTATACCTTTGTTTCCGACATTGTGCGAAGTGCTAAAACCTCCATTATCCTGCTGGATAATTATGTAGATGATACGGTATTGACTTTATTGGGTAAACGGAATAATAATGTAACCGCAACAATCTATACCAAAAGCATCAGCAATCAGCTACGGCTGGACTTACAACGGTATAACAGCCAATATCCGAATATAGAAGTTGAGGTCTTTTCCGATGCTCACGACCGATTTATGATAATTGACGATACAGAACTCTACCATATCGGAGCATCACTCAAAGACCTGGGCAAAAAATGGTTTGCCTTTTCGAGAATGGATATTGAAGTTGGCAGGATGCTTCAAATCTTAAAAAACTCATAGAACGAACCTCTGAATATTCAGAGGTTTTTTATTGCCCATTACGCCAAATCCTGCCTCTCAAAGCCAAACCCTGCCACTTCTGTAAAGGCTCTTATCTACTGCTATAATTTTAGGCTTCAAGTAAAATTCTAAAACAAATAATAGTATGGATGTACAGCAAAAAGACCTATCGTATTTCAGGTTGCGACTGCAAGAATTATTAAACACCAGCTTTCCCGAAAAGGCAAACGACCAAAAATTTATTGAGCAACGTTCTTCGTGGGCTGCCAATGCCTACGAAGGTGCTTTTCATTCGGGAAACGCTATTGAGCAATGCAACGAGATAGCCAACTACATTCTGTTTGAGGGCTTGCATTTCTCCAAATTCGATACCGTTTTTCAGGTGGTATGCAATGAGTTTGATACCATAATGGCAGATGAGGAACTGCGACCGTTCGCCCTGAAAATGTTCCCTGTTTGTGAGCCTGTTTTCTCCGGCTATCAACTAACCGATGATTTCGCTTATAGCACAGAGTACGACCTGCTCTATACCGAAATAACCGGAACCATTGCAATATGGATAGAGGAAAATGGGCTTCAGTAAAAAGCAACATCTCCAACAGAACATTGATGCCCTGCGAATTGCTTTTAAACTGGAAAAGGAGAAACGGCAAGCCACTGTAGGCGAAAGACTGTCAATGATGCGTTATAGCGGATTTGGCGGTCTTAAATTCGTACTTAATCCCATAGCGGACGATATAGACATCAATCATTGGAGAAAAACAGAACACGACCTTTTCCCAGTTACGCAGGAACTCCACCAGCTATTAAAAGAACATTCCGAAGATGATAAGCAATACCGCAGGTACGTGGATAGTATGAAAAGCTCTGTGCTGACAGCTTTTTACACACCGCCACAGGTCATAGATGCGATTTCTACAACCTTGCGTGAAAGAGGTCTGAACATTGATAAATTCCTCGAACCCTCCGCAGGTATCGGCTCATTCATTCAATCTTTTTCAGAAAACCAAAAAGCCAATGTTACCGCTTATGAAAAGGATTTGCTGACAGGAAAGATTTTAAAACAGCTTTATCCCGAAAGCAATATTCGTATAAGCGGTTTTGAAGAAATCCCCGAAAAGGAACAGAACAGCTATGATGTAATTGCCAGTAACATTCCCTTTGGCGATACTTCCGTTTTCGACCTTTCCTATTCCCGAAACAGGGATAGCGCAAAAGTACAGGCTGCCCGAAGCATACACAATTACTTTTTCCTGAAAGGTGCTGATATGCTCCGTGAGGGCGGTTTGCTGGCTTATATTACTTCACAGGGCATTCTGAATAGTCCTAAGAATGAACCCATACGCAGGGCGTTGATGCAGGATAATGATTTGGTTTCGGTTGTTCGCTTCCCCAACAACCTATTTACGGAATATGCAGGTACGGAAGTCGGAAGCGACCTGATTATCCTGCAAAGGAACACAGCAAAACAAGGTCTGACCGAAAGGGAAGATCTGTTTTGCCAAAGCAGGCAAACAGAATATAATACTCCGGGCAATGCGCTCTTTCAGGACAGCACAAGGATTGTGCATACCGACCGCAGATTAGATACCGACCCTTACGGGCAACCTGCACTCATCTATACGCATAAAGACGGTATTGAGGGAATTGCCAAAGACCTCAAACAAATGCTTTCCGAAGATTTTGGTAAGCACCTGAATTTGAATTTATACAAAGGCGAACAGAACGATGAGCCTGTAATACAAATTCCGATTGAACCAACGGTTACACCTCTGGTTATCGAACCTGTAACCATTCAACCGGAAATACAATCTTTATCAGTTCCTATAATCAATCGGGAAAGTCCGCAGGAATTAAAGCAACTAAGCATCTTCGACCTGTTTGAGAATGCGAACGAACCTGTAATAGTTACTGCTCCGCCCAAAAGAACGACACAAGTTAAAAGGCAAAGCACCAACAAAAGAAGAGGTGCAATAGGTCGCCAACCTGACCTGTTCAGTAGTGCGATGCCGCAACCTTATACGCCTCCTGTTACCAATAGAGCCACTAATGGAAATACGTCAGCCAACGGCAAAAACAGGAAACTATCGGCGACCTGTTTTCACAAATAAACGGGAATGGCCAAGCTAATAAGCCAGCCGTTCCCAATACTATTCCCGAACCTGCTCCTTATAGTGGCGAACTGCAATCGTACCACCGTAACAATTGTCTTGTTGTGGATAATGGTTGGGTCGGTCATCTGCAAGATGTAGATATAGCAGACGGTACGGCAGTTTTCCACCCTTTGCAGTTACCGACCTTACAAAAAGCAAGAGCCGAAGCGTACATTGCTGTACGTGATGTTTACCAAGACCTTTACCATAAAGAGGCAAAGTTTCAGACCGAACACAAGGAAGAAAGGGAGAACCTTAACCGCCTTTACGATGCCTTTGTCAAAAGGTATGGAAACCTTAACAGTGCCGATAATATCAAGCTCATCAAAACGGATAGCTCCGGTAAGGAAATCCCTTATTTGGAGCGTATCGTTGGTGGCGTAACCCATAAGGCGGATATATTCAGCCGTCCGGTAAGTTTCTCCACCTTAACTATAGCAACGGACAATCCAGAAGAAGCGTTAGCGGCTTCGCTGAACAAATACGGAAGCGTGGATTTGGACTATATGTCCGAAATCAGCGGTATGACCGATGATGCTTTGAAAGAAGCCTTACACGGTCGTATTTACTACAATCCTTTACAAAAGGAATATGAAATAGCCGAACGCTGGATTGCAGGGAATGTAGTAGAGAAAGCTCAAGAAGTACGAACCTACATTGAAAACAACCCTGCTGATACCGAAGCCAAAGCAAGCCTTACCGTTTTGGAAGAAGCCCGACCAAGACGTATCGAATTTGAGGAACTTGATTTTAATTTGGGCGAACGCTGGATACCCACAGGTATTTATGCCCGATTTGCTTCACATCTTTTTGATACGGACGTACTCGTTCATTATTCTGAAAGCTCCGATGACTTTTCAGTAAAGTGCGACCGTAAGAATTTGCATATATGGGAGAAATACGCTGTCAAAGCTGAAAGCAGAACGTTTGACGGGATTGCCCTGCTCAAACACGCCCTTGTCAATACCACGCCTGATATTACCAAAAAGATTACGGTTGGCGACCAAGAGGTCAAAGTGCGGGATATGGAAGCCATACAAATGGCGAACACCAAGATTGATGAAATCCGTACCGCCTTTACCGAATGGCTCCACGCTCAAAACGATGAATTTAAAAGCAGGCTGACCGACCAATACAACGATACTTTTAACTGCTTTGTCCGACCAAACTATGACGGAACGCATCAGGACTTTCCGGGCTTAGACCGTAAGGCATTGGGCATTGAAGACCTGTATTCAAGCCAAAAGGACACCGTTTGGATGATAAAGCTGAACAAGGGTGCTATCTGCGACCACGAAGTAGGTGCTGGGAAAACGTTGGTAATGTGTACCGCAGCACAGGAAATGAAACGTTTGGGATTGGCACACAAACCGATGATTATCGGGCTGAAAAGCAATGTTCACGAAATTGCAGAAGCCTACCGCACCGCTTACCCACACGCCAAAATCCTGTTTCCGGGCAAGGAAGATTTTACGCCCCAAAAACGCCTGCGGATTTTCGGGGATATTAAAAACAACGATTGGGATTGTGTAATCCTCACACACGACCAATTCGGTATGATACCGCAGTCGTCCGAAATACGAAAGGAAATCCTCGAAATCGAATTGGATAGCGTAGAGCGAAACCTCGATGCACTGCAATCGCAAGGCAAGGAAGTTACCAGAGGGATGCTCGCCGGAGTAATCAAGCGGAAAGAAAACCTCGAAGTCAAACTTAAAACCCTGCAACACGATATTGAAAACCGCAAGGATGATGTAGTGGATTTTAAGATGATGGGTATTGACCATTTGTTCGTAGATGAAAGTCATCAGTTCAAAAACCTGATGTTCAATACAAGGCATACAAGAGTTGCCGGATTGGGCAATGTGGACGGTAGCCAAAAGGCATTGAACCTGCTCTTTGCTATCCGTACCATTCAGGAACGCACAAATGCCGATATGGGAGCAACTTTCCTTTCGGGAACAACTATCAGTAATTCGCTGACGGAATTGTACCTACTGTTCAAATACCTGCGACCACGGGCAATGGAAAAACAGGGTATTCACTCTTTTGATGCCTGGGCAGCCATTTATGCAAGAAAAACGACCGATTATGAATTTTCGGTTGCTAATAATATTGTGGCAAAAGAGCGTTTTCGCTACTTTATAAAAGTACCGGAACTGGCTCAATTCTATTCCGAAATTACAGATTACAGAACGGCAAAGGATATTGGTATTGACCGACCTAATAAGAACGAGGTATTGTATAACATACCGCCTACTCCCGACCAGGAAGATTTTATTAAAAAGCTAATGGAGTTTGCTAAAACAGGAAATGCAGAACTGTTGGGCAGACCTCCGTTAAGTCAAAGCGAAGAAAAAGCAAAGATGCTTATCGCTACGGACTATGCCCGTAAAATGTCGCTTGATATGCGTATGGTAAGCGGTGCGTATGATGACCACCCTGATAGCAAGGCTTCGCATTGTGCCGCAAACCTTGCCAAGTATTATAACCAATACAACGCACAGAAAGGAACGCAGTTCGTTTTTTCGGATTTAGGAACCTACAAGTCGGGCGAATGGAATGTGTACTCCGAAATCAAACGCAAGCTCGTGGAAGACCACGGCATCCCTGCACACGAAGTCCGTTTTATACAGGAAGCCAAAAATGATAAGCAGCGTAAGGAGCTTATCAAAGGAATGAACGAGGGTAAAATCCGTGTGCTGTTCGGTTCTACAAGTATGTTGGGTACAGGTGTGAATGCACAGAAAAGAGCAGTTGCCGTTCATCACCTGGACACACCGTGGAGACCAAGCGACCTTGCTCAAAGGGACGGTCGGGCAGTCCGAAAAGGCAATGAAATTGCCAAGTTCTTTGCAGAGAACAAGGTAGATGTGATTATCTATGCCGTAGAAAAATCATTAGATAGCTACAAGTTTAACCTGCTGTACAACAAACAGCTATTCATAGACCAATTAAAAAATAACAATCTCGGCAAACGAACCATTGACGAGGGTAGTATGGACGAAAAATCGGGAATGAACTTTTCGGAATATGTAGCTATCCTTTCGGGAAATACCGACCTGTTGGATAAAGCCAAATTAGAAAAACAGATTGCCGGATTAGAAAGCGAAAAACAGGCGTTTAACCGTTCAAAGTATAGTGCGAAGTACAAATTGGAAGACTATACGGCTGAACTTGATAAAGCCCTATCCCGCTTTGACCGTATGAGCCTTGATTGGAATAATCTGCAAGGGCGTATCCAAAAACGTTCGGACGGCACAATCGCAAATCCTGTACAATTGGACGGCTTACCGCCCAATGCGGATATTAAACAAATCGGTGCAAAGCTCAACCAGCTTGCGGACAAAGCCCGCACCGGAGGTCAGTACGAAGAAATAGGAAGCCTGTACGGTTTTACCTTATTGGTCAAAACCGAAATGTCTGAAAAAGAGGGCGTGGATATACGGGTAAACCGCTTTTTGGTACAGGGCGAGGGGAATATCAAATACACCTACAACAACGGTATCATCGCCAAAGATGAAAAGCTGGCTGTTATGAACTTCCTTAATGCACTGGAGAAGTTGCCCGGCTATATCGAACAGGAAAAAAGAAAATTGCGGAAATACAAAAGGATTTACCTGTTCTTCAGGAAGTGGTAAACGGTTCGTGGTCTAAAGAAAACCGATTGAGTGAACTCAAAACGGAACTGGCTGCCGTTGAACGGAAGATACAGTTGTCTATTACTCCGGAAACGAAAGAAGAACCAGCGGAGCAGGTCGAGAAACAAAAGCAAACAGCAAACAATTCGGAGAATATTGTACGGACAAAAGGTATTCATTTGCCTCGTGGGGTCTTATAAGAATGTTTATTATATTTCATCCTCTTCGTCCATTTTTTTAAGCAGGCTTTCTCTTAGGCTGTCAAGGAATTTGGTACGGTTTATTTTTCGGGCTTTAAGTTCCATAAATGTATGATAGAAATCGCCCAAACTAATATTAAATGTACATTCAAATGTTTTGGCGATGGCTATTATATCTGCATTGCCAAATGCACCCTGCGAATGCAGTGCGTAAATCAATTCAGTTAATGCTGTTTTGCTCTCTTCCCAATTTAAAGAGAAACTGTTAGATGGTGTCTTCTGATTGTTATTATTCAGTTGGTCTTCAATATAAACTTGTATTAAATCGTTTGCCAGTATCTTGGCTGCTTTGTAATCGGCTATGGTAGAAAATCTATGGTCGGTTTCAAAATAAATGGTGTCTAAACTTAATTTTATATCATATTTACCCCTGATAAATAGCTTATCATCAATAAATGAGTTATTTGTTCGGTAGTATTTATAAAATTCAAGATTGTTGTCGAAATACCGTTTGAGCTTGTTCAATTCTTCATTGAGGTATTTCCTGATAGGCTTAGTTCCGTTAGGTTTTTTTGTTTCGATTTTATAGATGGCATTATAGTAAATGAGCTTTGCAACAATGACAGGTTTCTGATGTTTGAAAAAATGTATTTCCTCATCAATATTTTTAAAACCTCTATTTAAAACATATTCCTTTATTTTAGACAAGCTTTTAAGGATGATATCTATAATCGCTTCTATCCGTTCAATAGAATAATCAGCTTCAATCTCTAATTCGTTGATTGATGTTTCCAGTTTCTGTATCGTTTCATTGTAATATTTATCCATTCAGTTTTACTTCTTGATGTTTGAATTATAAATGGAGAAGCGTAAATTTGTTATTACATTTAGGCATCATCCAGTTTGTAGAAATAGAGAATGTTCAAGCATTTACTAATATCATACAAAGCATTCACGAACTGCACTTTTGGAATTACGATTACTCCAGTAAATTGCATTCTTGCTTTAAGTTGATATTGTTTCGCTATAGTTTCTATTAAGAACAACCCACACATTTTACGCTGTCAGGGATAATGAGCATACGTTTATAAGGAATGGGTTGATGGCATTTAATACAGATACCAAGGCTCTCATCATTGATTTTTTGTAAAGCGTTTTTTAATCTTATCAATTTGCTTTCGGCTTCACGTAAACTGGCTTCCAACACACTTTTATTGTTAATGGCATCCATTCTACTAATTCTTCCAATAGCAACATCGGGGGCTACAGGTATGGTCATTTCCTTGTAGTCCGCAATGTCTTTTTTCGTTTTTGTTATTTTTTGCTCGATTGCAGTTTGCAATTCTGCTTTTTCTTCCTGTGTCATAACAAATTATTTATCCAACATCACTTTGTAAGTGGGGTCTTCAATAATATTTATTTCGATAACACTTTCAGCATTTTTCAATAATTGTCTACAGTCCTGACTTAAATGACGTAAATGGATTTTTTTTTTTTGTTTAGCGTAGCGATGTGTCAGTACATTAAGTGCTTCAATAGCAGACATATCCACCACTTTACTTTCTTTGAAATCAATAATGACTTCTTCGGGGTCATTAAGGATATCGAATTTTTCAGTAAAGGCTGTTGTAGAACCAAAGAAAAGCGGTCCGAAAATTTCATAATGCTTTATTCCTTTTTCGTCAACATATTTTCTGGCACGAATACGTTTTGCACTTTCCCAAGCAAACACTAAAGCGGAAATGATAACACCGATTAATACGGCTAATGCGAGATTATGTAAAACAACCGTAATCAGAGCGACCAGCATACCAACGAAAATATCGTGTCGTGGCATTTTATTGATGATGCGAATACTTGCCCATTCAAACGTACCGATAGCTACCATTATCATCAAACCTGTAAGAGCTGCCATAGGCACTTTTTCTATCAGACCACTGCCAAACATAATAAAAATTAACAAAGCCACAGAAGCGATAATTCCTGACAACCGTGCCCTTGCACCACTGGAAATATTGATTAAACTCTGACCAAGCATAGCACAACCGCCCATTCCTGAAAAGAAACCAGATAAAATATTAGCGGTTCCTTGTGCCACAGCTTCTCTATTACTATAGCCTCTTGTTTCAGTAATTTCATCTATGATATTTAACGTAAGCAAACTTTCAATCAGTCCCACACCCGCAACTATTGCGGCATAAGGAAAAATGATTTGAAGTGTTTCTAAATTAAAAGGAATAGAAGGAATATGAAATGGGGGAAACCACCTTTTATTGACGCAATATCGCCAACGGTTTTAGTGTCTAATTTAAGAAAGTACACCAGTCCAAATACGACCAAAATAGCAGTTAGAGATGCCGGAATAGCTTTGGTTAATTTTGGTAAACCCCAGATGATAAGCATTGTTAGAGCTACTAAGCCCAAAAGGATATACATATTCGAACCCGTAAGCCAATTGCCGGAAGCGTCTTTAAACTGGTCGAGCTGCGACATAAAAATGATAATCGCTAAACCGTTCACAAAACCAAAAATAACAGGATGTGGCACTAATCGAATGAGCTTTCCTAATTTTAGAAATCCCGCCAACATCTGAATAAGACCAGCAAGGATAACGGTGGCAAAGACGTACTCTACACCGTGGGTTTTTGCTAAAGCCACGATGACAACTGCGATTGCACCTGTTGCTCCTGAAATCATTCCAGGACGACCGCCTAATATAGAGGTAACCAGCCCCATCATAAAGGCGGCATATAAACCAACTAATGGAGAAAGACCTGCAATTAAAGCAAATGCTACCGCTTCAGGAACCAATGCCAAGGCTACGGTAACACCTGATAATACTTCTGTTTTGTAATCTACCTTTTGTTTGAAGTCAAACAAATTAATGATTTTTTGCATAATATATATATAAAATTAAAATTGTTGAAAAGGCAATGAGCCGAAAGTGAAACTTTCGGATGCGACAAAGCGACCAATAAATTAAATTGGGAAAAAGAACTGCTAACCGCCTATCAAGGCGGAGTAACTTGAGAAGATATTTGTGTTGTTCTTTTCATTGAGTTTGCAAAACTACAGTTATTTTTTTACATCTACAATAACTATAAATGCTCTTTATCTAACCCTTTACTCAAAAAAAACGTAACCGTGTTATCTTCTTTTCTTTCTGATAAATTAAAATTCAATCAGCATCCGAAAGAGAATACTTACGAAGTAGCTCTTTTTCATATTACCCTTGTTGCACCAAATGTTGTAAGCTCGGGTCATTTTTGATACGCTCCATTTCGGTTTTAATAATATATACAATGTCTATTTTTATCTGGCGGTAATTGCTTTCAATCTGTTCTTTCATCTTATCCTCGCCCTGCTCATCTGCAAAGGTTAGGATTTCCGGTATCTTCTGGTACGCTTTAGTTTCTGCGACAACTTTTTCATTGTCCACGACAATTTCAGCGTTGAAAATCTTTTGCTCGATACGCTCATCGAAATTATCGGATACAGAACCCACAAACATACCCTGTGTAAGCGTTGAAATTTTGGAAGCCGGAATAAGGCTATCTAATTGTGTGGATATGGAAGTAGATTTATCATTCCTGTTAATCGTCATACTTTGGCGTTTCTGCAATACTTTTCCGAAACGTTCCGAAAGGCTTTTTGCCGTTTCTCCAACCACCTGACCACTAAATATATTGCCTACTGTATTTTGGATAACCTTGCTTTCTTTGTCGCCGTAATCCCTTGTTAATTGCGAAAAGTCCTGAAAGCCCAAACATACAGCTACCTTATTACTTCTTGCAGTTGCAACAAGATTGTCCAGTCCCCTAAAATAAATTGTGGGCAACTCATCTATGATTACTGAACTCTTTAATTGTCCTTTTTTGTTGATGAGCTTTACAATTCTTGAATTGTATAACCCCAATGCTGCGGAGTAGATATTTTGGCGGTCGGGATTATTACCAACGCACAAAATTTTAGGCTCTTTTGGGTTATTGATGTCGAGCGTAAAGTCATCGCCTGTCATAACCCAATACAACTGCGGGCTAATCATTCTTGACAAAGGAATTTTTGCCGATGCTATCTGTCCCTGCAATTGGTCTTGTGCGCCACCTTGCCAAGCATCCATAAACGGAGAAAGATAGTTTTCCAAATCGGAATATGAGGTCAGAATGGTAAATACGTCCGAATACTTTTTATTCAGCAATTCAATGGCGTGTGGGAATGTACAATACTTACCGTCCTCATAGATTTTCAGATACCAAATAATGGCAGCCAATAGGATAATTGGGCTTTCCACGAAAAAATCCCCTTGCTTCTGTATCCAGCTACGGTTGAGGTTCAGCATTATGGTATAAGCTGCTTCGTAAGCATCGGAAATGTCCGTCATAAAATCGGGATTAAGTGGATTGCAACGGTGGCTCTTTCGTGGGGCATCAAAGTTGATGACGTAAAATTTGGGTTGAACTTTGTATTTATCCAGATGCTTCAACAAATGGTTGTACGCAATGGTGGAAAGGTCATCAAACTTAAAATCGTAGATGTACATACTAAAACCTTTCTCAATCTGTTGCTTGATGTAATTGTTTACGATGGCATACGATTTTCCTGAACCCGGAGTACCCAACACGATTGATGCCCTGAAAGGATTTACAATGTTTATCCAACCGTTATTCCATTTGCCTTTGTAGTAAAATTTGGTGGGCAGGTTAACGGAATACTCGTTTTCCATCAACTTTGTTTCCTGTTGAAAGCTCTCGTTCTCATTATTGAAAACATCGTCCATCAGATTGGTACGGAGCAATCGGCTCATCCATACACCTGCCATCAGCAAAGCGATATAACCTAACGAGATAGTAAGGATATACAGAAATGTGCCTATTATTGGAGATAGCTTTAACAATGGTGTGTTCAGAAAGAAAAGCACAAAACCAACTCTCAAAGCCACGTAAATTTTAGACCAGGTTATCCTCTCATTCTTTACGCCTTTCGTTCCCAAACAACTCAAAGCCAACAAAACCAAAGCGAACGCTTTGGTATATAAGGCGTGTGAAAATAAACCCGCCGTTCTGTCGAAATTGCCTAATATTTTGTTGATTACTTCCAACGTCCAGCCACGTTCCATAAAGAAACCGTAGCAGAACCAATAAAGGTGCATCAGTACCAATAGAATACTTACTGCCCTCATAAAAGCCATTATTTTGGCTAAACCTCTTAAATCGTCTTCTCCCTGCATTATTTTTTAGTTTTAATGTTCGGGCGTGAATTTAAAAGCTCTATTCAGTGGCTATAAGAATGTGGCATTCAATGGCGGTGCGTGGCAGTGTTTGGCTGAATGTTATTACTGACCTCTTTTGCGTTTCCGTTTCTTCTTCATTTTATTGGCAAAATCCTGTTCCTCGTAGTCTTCACCCTGAGCTTCGGGCAATAAACCGCCCAACGCTTCTATCAAACCGTCTTCGTATTTTTCAGTAGTATTCAGGAAGTCGAACAAATGATGAGGTTCTTCTGTAGGAAGATCTGCATCATTTGGTTTTGATATTTTCGATTGTAGTTCAACTGGTTCTTTAACCTCGGGTTTGATATTATTGTTCCAATAATCATTAAAGGTATTGGCAGAAAGTTCCTTTGCCAATCGTGAACCGTTCCAAACCGTTTTAGAATTGTGGTCGATAAAAGTTATTCCGTAAATACGTCCTGTGTCATTTCTACGCACCACTACATTAATGCCTTGTTCGACTAACTGCTTTTTAAAGCCCTGCTCATCATTTTTTGATTGCTGGGCAATGGTAACGGCAGCTTTAATGGTTGGTTTTGTCGGGTGGTCTTTTAAATCCTCTTTGCATTTTACAAAATGCAATTCCAAAGCCGGAAGCCCTGCGTTCTTTCCGAAAAGCGAAGCCTTGAACGGATGCCCGGCTCTTTCGCCTTTTTCATTTAATGGAATGTACAATAAACCTTTCTGCATTTTTCCTTGCAATTCGCCTTCTATTTTTTCGGTGGTAATATTGAACAAAGAAAGCAAGGCATTGTATTCTCCCAAAGTTTGGAATTTATAGTAGTTTGGCAAATGCCTAATAACTGAAGCGATTTGGCTCTTTACATCGCCTGCCTGATAATCTATCGGACGGAAAACCTTATCAGTTTGGTTGCGCTCCTTATCCGTTGCGGGTATCAGCCCGTGTTGTCTTTCCAGTTCACGGCATACATTCATAGACCGCATTTTTTCAAACTTGTCAGAGATTTTTTTACCATTCTCGTCCACACAAACCGATACGATATGAATATGACTGCGGTCAATATCGGTATGTTTAAATACCACAAAAGGCTGTTCGCCGTAGCCCATTTCCCGCATATATTCTTCCGCCATTTGCCGAAACCTGTCATCGCTAACCTTATCTTTCGGGTCGGGATTGAGCGAAATATGCAACGTATGTTTCTCGGTATTACGGTTGGCTATCAAATAAGGGGCAAAAGATTGTGCTAATTGGGCAACGGAATAATGACCGCTTGCGGTTTCAATCATCTTATTGGCAAACAAAATCTGCCCGTTTTCATTCTCCACTTTGAGCTGATTGTATGCCAATGCACCGTATAAATTTTCGCTTCTTCCTATTTTTGCTATCATTTTTCATTGATTTTTTTATTTTCTTAATGGTAATGGAGCGTGGATGAGCTATTGATTTTTATCTTTTAATGGCTAGCTCATCCAGGTCTAACGCTGTTTTTTCAGGTTCTTCGCTTCAAAATCTTCGGTTAGCTGGATAATTTTTTGGCATAGCATCGCCATTTCAGCCGTCTGTTTTTCCAATTTGTACAGGAATGCTGCGGCTTTTTTCTCCGAAAAATTCTTGTACAGCAGCTTTACAATCTGGTTATAGTTCACACCTACGGAGCGAAACTGACTGTGAAACGAGGTCAATCGCATATAAAAATCAACCGTTCCTTTGTCAATTTTAACCGATTTCATTTCCTTACTGAACAGCAGAGAAATGATAAACTTTGCTTTATTGGGCATTCCCGATGCTTCAAAAAGCGATAAAAGTTTGGCATTTTCTTCGTCTGTAAGACGGAAAACGTGGCGGTGGATGCTTGGGTCGGTCTTAGCTCTCCGTCCGCCCTTATTCTGTTTTTTGTTATTGTTCTCGTTCATCACTAATCCATTTTAAATTCACACAAAAACGCTGACTTCGGAAGACGTTTTTTAAGCTCCCAGCAGGGCAAGTTGTTTTGAGGCACTAACTCGGTTTCGAGTGCCTCAAAACACAACTTGCCGTGTTCCGGTGAACACAAAAATCCGCCCTGCGGGACGGATTAAATGTAACAGGAAAAAACGGCTTGAAGCCGTTCTGCTTCGTGTCCATTTTATCAAGATGCTTTGCATAAATCCGTTAGTAAAATTCATTTTACAAAGTAACCAACTGTTAATAAAAGTATTGCAATGTGATACTAGGACAAACTCTGCCCTTGGAAGCCAAACACTGCCACACATCAATAATGAGCCAATTCGATCGCTTTATTTGCCGTATAGTTTTAGTGCAGGTAATAAAAAATGTATTAGGGGTAAAAAATAAATTGGGTTTTAGTACAAATATTTTGGAATAAAAGCATATGGTTTTAAAAGCATAAAACAATAAAAGTGTAAAAGCATAAAAGCGATAAAGCAATTTACTAGCTACAAGGTTTACCAGTTGCTAAAAATGATTACCCACCAAGCGGTAATGAAAGCAAATAACAATCAAGAAAATTTCCAAAAAGGGAATACAGGCATACGGGAAATAGGTGCTATTTAAATACACCAATATTCAAACCTGTCAAACAAATAAAATGTGTAACAATAAATCTTTAAATAATGGAAACAGAAAAGAAAACTTTAAAAATCAGTTTTTCAACGCCTAAAGGCGGTGTTGGAAAATCTACTATGACTGCACTACTTTCAAGTGTATTGCATTATCGTTTAGGATTTAATGTCCTTGTAATGGATTGTGATTTTCCACAACACAGCTTAGCCAATATGAGAGAAAGGGATTTGAAAACTATTATGCAGAATGATTACCATAAAAGATCTGCAATGAAATTGTATCAAAGCATCAATAAAAAGGCATATCCGATTATCAGTTGTAAAGCGGAGGATGCCTTGTCAAAGGCTTTGGAATACGTAAATCAATCTACAATAGAGCCTGATATAACTTTTTTTGACCTTCCCGGCACAGCTAATACAAAAGGTGTGCTTACTACCTTAAGAACAATGGATTTTATTTTTTCTCCAATCAGTGCTGACCGTCTGGTTATGGAAAGTACGTTGAGCTTTACTAAAGCATTCCTTGGCTTACCCGAAACTGCTGAGAGTAATGAGGATCAGAAAATGTGGATGTTTTGGAACCAGGTAGATGGCCGGGAAAAGACAGGAATATACGAGGCTTATCAAAGTGTCATTAACGAGCTTGATTTATCTGTAATGACCTCAAAAATCATGGATAGTAAACGTTTCAGGAAAGAAACGGATGATACCTTGAACAGTGTATTCCGGTCAAGTTTGCTACCTGCCGAACCACAGCTTATGAAAGTAACTAGAATGGATTTGTTTGTTGAGGAGTTTTTAAAAATTGTTAACCTCTAAAATAGTTAAGTATGTCAACAGATAAGAGAAGAAAAGACTTCGATAAACCTGTTGTTGATGAAGAATTAATCATGAATATCATGAGTGGTAATCAGTCTTTTACTGTACCCGAAGCCAATCAACAACAGGAAATACAGAAGGAAATAAAACCAAAAGAAAAAGCCCGCAATAGTTCCTCAAAGAAGGTGGATTATGAGGAGACATTTCTGGTCAATCGGTTTCCTTCAGGTCGAAACGGAAAGGTCGTTTACATACGTCCCGAATACCACGAAAGGTTAATCCGCATTGTGCAATTAACAAGAGAAGAAAAGACTACACTCTATTCTTATATCGACAACATCCTTGAACACCACTTTAGGGAGTTTGGGGATGATATTACTGATTATTTCAACGAACGTTTTAAACCCATTTTATAGTTATGGAAATAGTAATTGTGATATGCCTGCTGATTGTGATTGCCCTGCTTGTGCAGGACAAGATTGTAATCAAAAAAAGTTCAGAAAGAAAACCGATACAGGAAAAAAGCAACCCTAAACTGCCCGATATTATGGGGCAACCTAGACCTAAGAGAAGCCTTTCGGTGCCAAACAATGCCACCGAAAGCCAAGTTGAAAAACCAGAAATAAATCCTGATAATTTTGACATAGAATACGACGAAAATGAAAACGTCGGCATTCAAATTCCGCAGGAAGAGCTGGACGAAGTTTTCAGTAATATGCCTGATTTTGGGGAAGAGGAGGAAGAATGGAATAGGTACGAATTATCCGATGGCGATAACGGTTTCGCCCAAGGGGTTACCTTTGAAGAACTAAGCTCCGTGGGGATACTGCTTCAAAAAGAAAAACTGGAGCAATCTCAAAAGGAAACAGCGATAGCTATAGTTCAGAAAATACAGGGAACCGAATTATTCAGCCTTTTGGAAAATTCTATGGAAGGCACTTCTCGTAAAATAGCAGAGCTATTGGATAGTAGCCTTTCTTCTGAAACGGAAACCAGTTCTTCCACTTTGCGGAAAAATGATTTGGAAAATTTCGACATTGGGGAGTTTGTATAGACTTCCCTTTGTCTTTTAAAACAACGAAGTATGGAAAGAGAATTGCCCAGTATAAATATCGAGGGAACAGATTTCTTGATCGATATAAATAAGGTCGAGTTAAGGGAAAAAAACAATCCAGTCAATACCATTTCAATTTACGTAATGAGCGATGTAGAAGATGGCTACGCTTTTAACTATAGTCTACAGGAGAAGAACATTCCGAACCTTATAAGTAACGGAGAAGACACTTCAGTAAAGATACCGGAACTCGTTGTGCTTGATCCAGCAGGAATGGCAGAAAAGTATAAGCTAACACCCCAAGAATTAGAAAATAAAACAGACTTCGACTTGATGGTGGATCAGACGGCATTCAATGACAGAACCCAAAAGGGAATGCTTCCTACAATCAATATTGAAGGTCATACCTTCTATGTTGATATCCGAATGGGTATGCTTCGTCCTAAAGATGATTTTTTGTCAAAAGGAATCGTCTTTGATGAAATAGATCATTACTTCTCCGAGGATGCGAATGCTTACATCATTCCCTACAATCCCAAAATACATGAATTCCAAGAATTAGACTACGACAGCATTCTGGAATTACCAAAAGACCTTATCGCAGTTCAATTCCCTTTCCAAAGAGAACTTGACCCTATCGGATGGAATCGAAACGGAGGTTGGAATATCAAAGAAGATTTAAAACGTATAGGTTTAAAATCTCATTTTGAAGCAAAGACAATTCCCTGGAAGGAAACATTTCTACCACAAATAATAACAGAAAACCTGAAGGTGCTGAAAGAAAAAATGACCAAGAAAAAACTCCAAAACAAACCTGTTTTCTCTTCAAAAAAGAGCAAGGAAACAAAGGACGAAAAATGTAGCCTTATAAAAAAGGATTAGAAAGAAGCCCGTCGGACAGCATTTTGTTCTGACGTGCTTTATGCCAAATTATTGATGAAATTACCACTCACTGCACAGCAATGTCCAGAAAACCTGTAAAGCGTGGGAGAATGGAGAAAGTAGCAACCTATCCATCTTCGCTGGCAGATTGCTTGAAATTATTATCTTAATTGGACTAAAGTATTTGGATATGTTATTAAATACGCAAATATTATAGGGTTAAACCTTTTTTAATAGCACACTTACAAACATCAACTCGCACAGCAACTCAATTTCGATACGTCTTTTCCGAAAGTTATTGCTGCTAATTTTATGCCTTCTCCCAAAGTCAAATAAGGGTAGAAACTGTCTGCTAAGTCTTTCACTGTTATTCTGTATTTGATTGCCATACTTAATTGTTGGATGAGTTCTCCACCTTCGGGTGCGACTACTCTTGCGCCTATAAGTTTGTCAGTTTCCGAGTTACGAATGAGTTTGATGAAACCCCTTGTGTCGTTGGCTGCTATGGCTCTCGGTACGTCTTTCAATTCCAATTTTGACACTTCAAACGGAATGCCTTTTGATTCTGCCTGTGCTTCATCTAAACCTGCCCCTGCAATTTGTGGGTCAGTAAACACCACCCAAGGTAAAGAAGAATAATCGGCTTTATTATCTGTTCCTGAGAACGCATTTTCAACGGCAATTTTACCTTCAAAAGCGGCTGTATAAACAAATGCAGGGGGTGTTGGTTACGTCACCTGCTGCGTAAATGTTAGGTAGATTGGTTTCCATTTTTTCATTTACAGCGATATGTCCGCTTTTGGTGAGTTCCAAACCAATGTTATCTAACCCTAATTGGCTTGTATTGGCTTTTGTGCCTGTGGCAATTACTACCTTACCTTTTTCTATAATTTGCGTAAATGAACCGTCAGGACATTTACAGTGAATGATGGTTTCATTCCCTTGTTTCTCGAATTTCACGGCTCTGAAATTAGGTAAGATTTCAATGCCTTCTTTTCGCATTTGGGTTTCCAATGCTTCACTGATGTCTGGGGTTTGTGTCCGTAGAACACGGTCGGTAAATTCAATGATTCGGACTTTAACGCCTAAACGATTGTACGCCATTGCAATTTCCAAACCTATGTAACCTGCTCCCATAATGGTCAAGCTTTCGGGTTTTTCTTCCAAGTCGAAAAGGGAAACGTTGGTCAAGTAGTCAATTTTGTCCAATCCTTCAATAGTCGGAATGTTGGTCGTAGCTCCCGCAGCAATTAAAAATTTGAGGGCTTTGTATTCCTTGCCGTCAACCAAAATGGTTTTGTTGTCTTTGAATTTTGCCCAACCTTTTAGCATAGTCAGGTTTTCAAAATCGCTTACCACATCCATATATTTTTTCTCTTGAAGTGTGACTACTAATTTTTTCTTGTCTTTGATGATTTGAGCAAAATCAATATCAACGCCTTTTGGTCGGATGCCTTCAAAGTTGGAATGTGTAGCGTGATAAGCCGACTCGCCTGCACGAATAAGATTTTTAGAAGGCACACAACCCACGTTGACACAAGTACCACCAAAGTCCAAACCACCGTTTACCATTAAGGTCGTTAAACCTAAACTTTCGGCTTTTATAGCTGCCGAAAATGCAGCCGAACCGCCACCGATAATGATTAAATCAAATTGATTATTCCTACTATTTCCATTTTCAGAAATTTCACTTTTTACACGATAGTTTTTTGTGCCGTTAATGGTATTGATGATTTCTTCTTTACTTGTTTTGGTAGGGTCAAAAGAACATTCACAAGTAGCTTTTGGATAGCTCACATTTGCTTCTTTTACACCTTCGTTTTTGGAAAGTAGTTTTTCAATGCCTGTGGCACAATGGTCGCAGGTCATACCTGTGATGTCAAGTTTTATGGTTTCTTTGTTCATAATGATTTCTCTTTTTGATTTTCCTTGAGGATTTCGGCTTTATAACCTGTCTGCTCAATAACTTCTATGATAGCATCAGGATTCGTTTTCTTTGGGTCGTAATGGATAGTTGCCAAATCACCCGGATATTTCACTTTGTGTTCAATAATGCCGTCCACTTCTTTGAGGGCATTTGAAATATGGTTGGAGCAACCTGCACAAGTCATTCCCGTTATTTTCAATTTCAGGGTTTTACCTTCTTGCTGGTTTGTATTTGCTGTTTGTGCTTTACTGTCATTCGGTTTGCAACATTGAGCATTAAGCTGAGCAATTCCAATTAGGAACAAAGCACTCAATAGAATTAAATTCTTTCTCATAGTATAATTATTTAATTAAGTTCTTAAATACGAGGGGCAAAAAAATACTATTTCTTGCCAACCACTTTGTAACCTGTACCGTTGATGGCTTCTTCAATTTGAGCAAGACTCACTTTGGTTTGGTCAAATTCTACTTTGGCAGTCGCTTCTTCATAAATCGCATCTACCTTAACAATGCCTGGTAATTTGTTCACGTCATTTTCTACGTGTGAAGCACAACCATTGCAAGTCATTCCTTTTACATCAAAAGTTACCGTTTGGATGTCAGAAGCATTGACGATTACAACTTCCTTGTTGTCGTTTGAAGGATAGAAAATGTGTGCATAGTTTGGAAAAGCGAGCATTAAGGCTGCAAACACGGTTACAATTCCCAAGAATGTTTTGGTCTGCATAAAGGGTTTCTTTTCGTCTTCTTCGCAATCGCATTGGATTTCTTCAGCTGTTCGTGGTTTAAGTTTCTGATACCAAGCAAAGCCCAACACCAAAACGGTGATGCCTATAAGATAAGGTCTTGCTGGTTCCATCCACGAAAATGTAGATGCCACTCCCGATGCTCCTGAAATAAGTGCCAATACTGGTGTAATGCAGCAAAGTGATGCTGCTACTGCCGAAAGCACTCCCGCTCCGACAAGTCTGTTGTTTTTCTTGTTCATACTGTTTCCTTTTTTGAATTGTTTATGATGTGTTTAAAAAATGGACGAAGTAAAGTCAGTTGCTCTTGTTTCAAAGAGTAGAAAATGGTTTGTCCTTCTCTTCTCCCTTCAATGACGTTTCCGTCTTTTAGTTTTCTGAGGTGTTGCGAAACGGCAGGAATGCTCATTCCGAGAATGTCTGAAAGGTCGCAAGGGCAGAGTTCGTTTTCTTCTTCTAAGAGAAATAAGATTTTCAACCTTACTTCGTTTCCTGCCAATGCTAAAAGTCCACTCAGTTGGCTGAATGCCTTGTCGTTGGTTTGAAGTATTACTCTACAATTGTCTATTTGAACCTTGTCGGCAAAAACTCTAATGCATGATTGTTTGTTCCCCATAATTTCCCTATTTATGATTTACTAATCCGCAAAATTAATGATAAAATACTTATTAAGCAAATTCTTAAATAAGTACTTTTAAACAAGTTTTTTTTTAATTGATAGGAATTAGACTCTTTTGGTTTTGTAATGTGCATAAACAGATCAATAGAATATCCAGTGGCTTTTCAGGGGAATGGATAATTCATAAATTCAAAAGGGAAGTGTTCTATCAACTATTCTGAATCGAAAAGTTTGGCTTTAATTCATTTTTTTTCTTGCGGTTTTCGCCACTCGCTGCCAAGTAATTCCTCTCACTACCACTTCGTTGTAACGCCTCTATTTTCACGACATCTTTGTCCAGAAAGCCCGCAGGAAGCGGGGAAATAATAACAAATTAATGTGTTTAAATCATGGAAAAACAAAGAAAAAAGTTTTGCTGGCAGCTACTTTAACGCTCTCAGGAATCAGTGCATTCGCCCAGGGAAATGGTACAGCAGGTATCACGGAAGCTACCCAAATGGTAACGTCTTATTTCGACCCCGCAACCCAATTAATCTACGCCATAGGTGCAGTAGTCGGGTTAATCGGAGGTGTTAAGGTGTACAACAAATTCAGTTCGGGCGACCCCGATACATCCAAAACTGCGGCAAGCTGGTTTGGTGCGTGTATCTTTTTAATCGTGGCAGCTACCATCCTGCGTTCATTCTTTCTTTAATCCTCTAGTTTATGAACAATTACAACATAAACAAAGGCATAGGAAGAACGGTGGAATTTAAGGGTCTGAAAGCACAATACCTGTTCATTTTCGCAGGTGGGCTGCTCGGCACGCTCATCTTCGTGATGATACTGTATATGGCAGGAATAAACTCTTACATCTGCCTGTTTCTCGGTGCTGGTGGTGCTTCGCTGATTGTATGGCAGACCTTTTCACTGAACAGGAAATATGGCGAGCACGGATTGATGAAAATAGCCGCGAATAAGCGGCATCCCCGATACATCATCTGTCGCAAGCCTGTACACCGCTATTTAAAATTCACTCCTAAACAGAATGCCCTATGAGAAATATATCTAAAACAACAACGCTGGAGAACAAATTTCCGTTGTTGGCGGTAGAAAACAACTGCATCTTATCTAAAGATGCAGATATTACCGCCTGTTTTGAAGTGCGTTTGCCGGAACTGTTTACGGTCGCTTCTGCGGAATATGAAGCCATTCATTCCGCTTGGCACAAGGCTATCAAGACCTTGCCTGATTTTACAGTTATTCACAAACAGGATTGGTATATTAAGGAAAGCTATACGCCCAATTTGGCAATCGAAGACCAGAGCTTTTTATCGAAGTCTTACCAACGTCATTTTAATGAGCGACCGTTCCTAAACCATTACTGCTACCTCTTTTTAACCAAGACAACTAAAGAGCGTATGCGTATGCAAAGTAATTTTTCATCGCTTTGCAAAGGTTCGCTGATACCAAAGGAAATCAGGAACAAGGAAACGATACACCGTTTTATGGAAGCGGTGGCACAGTTTGAACGTATCGTAAACGATAGCGGTTTCATAACCCTGAAACGTCTTACCGAAGATGACATTATCGGAACGGACGAAAAACAGGGATTATTGGAACAGTACCTTACGCTATCAAGGGAAGCTGGAACACCGATGCAGGACATCGCTCTCGGAACGGAAGAAGTCCGTATCGGGAACAAAAGGTTGAGCCTGCACACCTTGTCCGATACTGACGATTTACCCGGAATGGTATCGGCTGATACCCGTTTTGAAAAGCTATCTACCGACCGAAGTGATTGCCGTTTGTCATTCGCCGCACCTGTGGGCTTGTTGTTAAACTGCAACCACATTTACAACCAATATTTGTTTTTGGATAACAGCGAAGCCAGTCTACAAAAGTTTGAGAAGTCCGCAAGGAATATGCACTCACTGGCTCGTTACAGTCGTGCCAACCAAATCAACAAAGAGTGGATAGAAAAGTACCTAAACGAAGCCCACAGTTTTGGGCTATCTTCTGTTCGTGCTCACTTCAACATTATGGCGTGGTCGGATGATCCGGCAGAACTGAAACAGCTAAAAAATGATTGTGGAAGTGCTTTAGCATTGATGGAATGTAAACCCAGACACAACACTACGGATGTAGCAACATTGTACTGGGCAGGAATGCCGGGTAATGCAGGTGATTTTCCCGCAGAGGAAAGTTTTTACACTTTTATTGAGCCTGCATTGTGCTTTTTTACGGAAGAAACCAATTACCACAATTCGCCATCACCATTTGGTATCAAGATGGCTGACCGCCTGACTGGAAAGCCTATCCATTTGGATATTTCGGATTTGCCGATGAAACGTGGAATTATTACCAATCGTAACAAGTTCATACTCGGTCCATCGGGAAGTGGTAAATCTTTCTTCACAAACCATATGGTACGACAGTATTACGAGCAAGGCGCTCACGTTTTGCTTGTGGACACCGGAAATTCTTATCAAGGTTTGTGCGAACTCATTAAAGGTAAAACCAAAGGCGAAGACGGTGTTTACTTTACTTATACAGAAGACAACCCAATTGCCTTTAATCCTTTCTATACCGATGATGGCGTATTCGATATTGAGAAGCGTGAAAGTATCAAGACTTTGATACTGACACTCTGGAAACGTGATGATGAACCACCAACCCGTTCAGAAGAAGTAGCATTATCGAATGCTGTATCAGGCTATATCGAGCGCATCAAACAGGAAGATATTTATCCATCATTCAATGGCTTCTATGAGTATGTAAAAGGCGATTACCGCAAGGTACTCGAAGAAAAACAGGTAAGGGAAAAAGACTTTGACATTGCCAATTTCCTTAACGTACTCGAACCCTACTACAAGGGCGGTGAGTATGATTATTTGCTCAATTCCGATAAGCAGTTAGACCTGCTTTCCAAACGCTTTATTGTCTTTGAAATTGATGCGATAAAAGACCACAAAATCCTCTTTCCCATAGTCACGATCATCATTATGGAAGTCTTCATCAACAAGATGAGGAGGTTGAAAGGCATCCGAAAGCTGATACTAATTGAAGAAGCCTGGAAAGCGATTGCGAAGGAAGGTATGGCAGAATATATAAAGTATTTGTTTAAAACGGTTAGGAAGTTTTTCGGTGAAGCCATCGTGGTAACGCAGGAGGTGGATGACATCATCCAGTCGCCCATTGTTAAGGAAAGTATCATTAACAACAGTGATTGTAAAATCCTTTTAGACCAACGCAAGTATATGAACAAGTTTGATGATATACAGGCGATGTTGGGGCTTACAGATAAGGAAAAAGGGCAGGTACTTTCTATCAATATGAACAACGATGCAAGCCGACTTTACAAAGAGGTTTGGATAGGCTTAGGTGGTACGCACTCGGCAGTCTATGCCACCGAAGTTAGTTTGGAGGAATACCTTGCTTACACCACCGAAGAAACCGAAAAAATGGAAGTGATGCAGCTTGCTGCTGAACTGGACGGCAATGTAGAACTCGCCATCAAGCATATCGCAATGCAAAGGCGGGACAAAGTAAATCAATAGTCAATTAACAATTTAAAAATTCAGAAACAATGAAAAAAGTATTGTATCTGGTGTGTACGGCACTAATGCTCGCCGTAGCACCGTCAGCGAAAGCTCAATTTGTAGTAACTGACCCTGCAAATCTGGCATCAGGAATTATCAACAGTGCGAACGAAATCATACAGACTTCTTCCACCGTGAGCAATGTCGTAAAGAACTTCAACGAAGTGAAAAAAGTGTACGATCAGGGCAAGGAATATTACGACAAGCTAAAAGCTATCAACAACCTTGTGAAAGATGCCCGTAAAGTACAGCAAACCGTATTGTTGGTAGGCGATGTGTCCGAAATATATGTTCAGAACTTTGGAAAAATGATGAACGATCCCAATTTCACACCACAGGAATTGGTTGCAATCGGCAATGGTTATTCGGCACTGCTCAATGAAAGTACCGAACTGCTGAAAGAATTGAAGCAAATTATAACCTCTTCAAGCCTTTCGCTAAACGACAAAGAGCGTATGGATATTATTGATCGTGTGTACAAAGAGGTAAAGGATTACCACAGCCTTGTACGCTACTACACTAATAAGAACATTTCTGTAAGCTACCTAAGAGCGAAAAAGAAAAACGACGCACAGAGAGTTCTTGAACTCTACGGAACTTCTAACCAAAAATACTGGTAAAAATGGAATGGGATAATCTTCACGAACTCCTTCGTTCACTTTACGACGATATGATGCCGCTTGCAGGTGATATGGCGGCTGTGGCTAAAGGATTGGCGGGATTGGGTGCGTTGTTCTATGTAGCATTAAAGGTTTGGCAGGCTTTAAGCCGAGCCGAGCCTATCGATGTGTTTCCGTTACTGCGTCCATTCGCTCTGGGTCTTTGTATAATGTTCTTTCCAACCATCGTGTTGGGAACCATTAATGCAGTATTAAGCCCGGTAGTTACAGGAACTCACGCCATACTCGAAGACCAGGTGCTTGACCTCAACCAACTCCAGCAACAGAAAGACCAATTGGAATACGAAGCAATGGTACGAAATCCCGAAACCGCCTATATGGCATCAGACGAAGAGTTTGATAAAAAGCTGGATGAATTGGGCTGGTCGCCATCGGACGTTGGTACAATGGCAGGAATGTATATGGACAGGCAAGCCTACAAGATAGAGAAAGCAATAAAGGATTGGTTTCGCAATTTATTGGAAATACTCTTTCAGGCGGCGGCTTTAGTTATTGATACCATACGAACATTTTTCCTGATAGTCCTTTCGATACTCGGACCAATAGCTTTTGCTATTTCCGTTTGGGACGGATTTCAGTCCACGCTCACACAGTGGATCACGAGATATGTCAGCGTATATCTCTGGCTTCCTGTTTCCGATTTGTTCAGCTCGATGCTGGCAAGAATACAATCCCTCATACTGGAAAGGGATATAGCAATGCTTGCCGACCCGACCTACATACCCGATACGAGCAATACGGTGTACATCATCTTTATGATTATCGGTATCGTTGGCTACTTCACAATTCCAACAGTAACAGGTTGGGTAATCCAAGCCGGAGGTGCAGGAAACTTTACTCGTAATGTAAATCAAACAGCGATGAAGGCAGGAAACCTTGCGGGTGCTGGTGCAGGATCTACAGTAGGAAACATCGGCGGTAAACTGATGAATAAATAACAATAAATCATTCAAAAAAATGGAATTTAAAACGCTAAGAAATATCGAAAACAGCTTTAGGCAGATAAGACTATATGCCATTGTGTTTGCGGTTCTCTGTATTGGCGTGGTAGGATATGCCGTATGGCAGTCCTACCGCTTTGCAGAAGAACAACGCCAAAAAATCTATGTATTGGATAACGGCAAATCTTTGATGCTTGCCTTATCGCAAGATGCAAGTATCAACCGACCTGTGGAAGCAAGGGAACACGTCAGACGTTTTCACGAGCTGTTTTTTACACTTGCTCCCGACAAAAACGCTATAGAAAGCAATATGAGCAGGGCATTCAATCTTGCCGACAAAAGTGCCTTCGACTACTATAAAGACTTGTCAGAAAAAGGCTATTACAGTCGTATTATATCAGGAAACGTACAGCAACGCATCGAAGTAGATAGTGTGGTCTGCAATTTCGATACCCATCCTTATGCGGTACGAACCTATGCAAAACAATTCATCATTCGGTCAAGCAATGTAACCAGACGTAACTTAATTACTTCCTGCTACCTAGTCAACTCCGTTCGCTCTGACAACAACCCACAAGGCTTCAATATCGAAAAATTTGCAGTCGTGGAAAACAGGGATATAGAAGTCATCGAACGCTAAAAAACAATCTTATGGAAACATTATCAGATTTAAACACGTTCGCAAAAATCCTTACAGAAAAAGGATATAACGGCTATTTTCATACGCAGGGTGCGTATGCCGGAAAGCTGAAAGAAAGTATCAGCGATTACCTTGAAAGCTGCCAAAAAGGTGCAGATACTTTGCCTAAACAAGACTTGTTGTTGACAGGCTACCTACAATGGTCGGGAGAAGACAAGCCAAGTGTAGAATGCAGTATGTGGGTAAATTATCTGAACGGCAAATTCTCACTCAACAGAATGGAGGTGGCAAGAAAAGACCAATTTGGGCAATTGCTAAAAAAATCGGAACTGACAAACCTCTCTTTAATAGTCGTACCCAATGCAGTTGAGGTTATTGCTTTGGTTAATGATGAACAAAAGCAAAATGTGGGTAAAATCTCCAAGCGGTTCAAGCTCTAACATCATCATAAAAAATTAAGAGTATGAAAAAACTAAGAGCAAATATGGATAGGTATTTTGATAAGCTCGACGAACGTTGGCAGGCATTGCCAGTGCGCAAGCAGCACCAATATACCCTGTACTTTTTTGTGGGATATCTACTGCTTACCACAGGTGTAATTTTCAAAGTCTGGTACGATACCTCAAAGTCTGGAAACGATATGATCATAGAGCATATCGAAAATCCTGTCCTCAAAAAAATGGAAGTCCTGCAAGATTGCAGGATAGTGTATCAACAATTTTAAAAAATCAAATTTATGAAAGAAAATGAGAACAAAAAATCGGTTGTTCGGGTAACGGAGGGGAACTCGACAGCAACTGCTGATGTGTTGCAAGACGGCACACAGAATAATAAGGAGAAGCTCAAAAAGCCCTTAATTTTCGGCTTAATGGCGATTGTTTTCGTGGGTTGTATGTACCTCATATTTAAACCATCCGAAGACAAAAAGACAATTGAAAATGTAGGGCTGAACGATGCGGTACCAGAGGCTACTGGAACTGGAATGCCTGCCGACAAAGGCAAGGCGTATGAACAGGAAATGCTCGAACGCAAAGAGCAGGAAAAACGCAATGCATTGGCTACACTTTCAGACTACTGGAATACAGAAGACAAAGAAGAGCCAACCGACGAACCGTTTAATGAAGAAGAGGAAAACAACAGCTTTGGCGGTAGTGGGAGAAATTCGGCAAGAAGCAGTAACCCTGCTTTGAACAGCTATCGAAATAGCCAAAGCGCATTGAGTTCCTTTTATCAAGATGATAACGCTGAAACAATGGAACTGCGTAAGCAGGTGGACGAATTGAAAGAAAAATTATCAGAAAAGGATGTGCCACCTGTGGCCACAGTTGATGACCAATTGAAGCTAATGGAGAAATCCTATGAAATGGCAGCAAAGTATCTGCCAAAAAATGCGAATACCGAAAATTCAACACCTGCTAATGGTGCTGTTCCGGATGCTATTAGTGCTATGGCTACTAACCAAAAAGAGCATTTTGTATCGTTCACATCAGCAAGAAAAAATACAGTATCAACCCTTTACCGTGAACCATCGGACAGTGCTTTTTTAGCGGATTGGAGCGAAACAAAGAACCGTGGGTTTTATACCGCTGGTTCTGTGGAACAAATGGCACAACCCAAAAACAGTATCAAAGCCTGTGTACACGATGCCCAAACAGTAGTTGGCGAAACAGGTGTGCGTTTACGATTATTAGAGCCTGCAAAAACACCGAGCCGTACCATTCCAAAAGGAACGATTTTAACGGCTAATGCGAAATTTCAGGGAGGGCGTTTACAACTAAAAGTTACCTCGATAGAACTGGAGGGCAATATCATCCCGGTAGATATAACCATTTACGATTTGGACGGACAGCAAGGCTTGTACGTTCCATATTCGCCGGAAATGAATGCCCTTACCGAAATGGCAGGCAATATGAGCCAGACAGGCGGAACAAGCGTAATGCTCACGCAAAATGCTGGACAGCAGGTTGCAGCAGACCTTAGTCGTGGCGTGGTACAGGGAATTTCGGGCTACTTCGCCAAAAAGGTAAGAACCCCAAAAGTTACGCTGAAAGCAGGATATCAAGTCTTCTTGGTATCTAAAAAATAATGTTGAACTCAAATAATTTTAATAATGAAAAATCATTTAAAAACCTTTTGGGCAATTGTCCTGATACTCGGCTTTGCCGTACAATCTTTTGCACAAGACAGCATCAGAACTCCGCTTGCATTAGGCAAGATAGAACCGTATAAAATGGAAGTTACCTACGATAAAACTTCGCACTTGATTTTTCCGACCGCTATCCGTTATGTGGATTTGGGAAGCGAATATCTAATTGCAGGAAAAGCAGAAGATGCGGAAAACGTGTTGCGTGTAAAAGCAACGGTAAGGGATTTCGAACCTGAAACCAATTTTTCGGTCATTACGAATGACGGACGTTTTTACAGCTTTAATGTGTATTACAGTTCTTACCCGGAGGCAATGAGCTACGACCTACTTACAATGCAAAAGGCAGTGGATAAAGCCAATGGAAACGATGTGCTTTTTTGAAGAATTGGGCAATAATTCGCCTTCACTAGCAGGCTTGCTATTAGAAACAATTTACAAAAATGATAATCGGATTGCAAAGCACATTGGGGCTAAGAGTTTCGGCATTCAGTTTATTCTCAAAGGCATTTATATCCACAACGGCAAATACTATTTCCATACGGAATTGAGAAATAAAACCAATGTGCCTTTCCAGATTGATTTTATCAATTTCAAAGTAGTAGATAAAAAGGTAGCCAAACGTACTGTGGTACAAGAACGCCCGATGATACCCCTCAGAACTTACAAGCCTTTGGACGAGATTGGCGGGAAACTAACCGAACAAAACGTGTTCCTGTTAGACCAATTTACCATTGCCGATGACAAGGTACTGTTGATTGAGATTTTCGAGAAGAACGGTGGCAGACATCAAACTTTGCAGGTAGAAAATTCGGATTTGATAAAAGCTCGTTTAATAAACGATATGCACCTAAAATTTTAATAACATTTTAATCCAATAATGTGAAAAAGTATATCTATACCGTGATGCTCATCTTGATGGCCATCACGGTTACACAGGCACAAAGAATGCTCCCAAAACAGAAAGGACTGGAAGTAAGTACAGGTGTAGTATCCAAAGATAAAATTGGTAATGATTATTACCTCAATATTGGAATGACCGTGAACGGTAAAAACGGGAACTATCAGCTTTGGGCATTGGAATACACCCACCAATACCACGACTACAAAGACCTCCGCATACCGCAGGAAACCTACACTTCCGAAGGCGGCTACAGTTTCTTCCTTTTGGGCGATGCTCGTAAAAACATTACGCTGAACTTCGGAATAACAGGTGTTGTCGGTTATGAAAGCATCAATCGTGGCGAAGCGATGTTGTATGACGGAGCAAAGATTTTGAGCGAGGATAACTTCATCTACGGAGCTGGTGGACGGCTCACTCTTGAAACATATCTATCAGACCGTTTTGTGTTAATCCTGCAAGGACGCACAAAAGTATTTTGGGGTACGGACTTAGAGCAATTCCGACCATCCGCAGGTGTGGGATTAAGGTTTAATTTTTAAAAACTTAAAACAATGATAGCTATATTTAATAAATTCAGAATAGGATTAGTGCCGATATATGTAATGCTGGCAATCCTAACAGCTTCGGTAACTTTAGTATCTTGTAGTAAAGATGATGAACTCGAAATACAGAACGATTTTCCTTTCGAGGTAAACGTGATGCCAGTTCCAAAAGATGTAGCCAATGGACAAACGGTAGAAATACGCATTGACATACAGCGAACAGGCAATTACAGCAACACACAGTATTTTCTTCGCTATTTCCAATTTGACGGACAAGGCATATTGCGGTATTACGATGAGCAACCATATTTACCGAACGATTTATACCCATTACCCACAGAGCAATTTCGGTTGTACTATACTTCAACATCTGCCGTTTCGCAATCCTTTGATGTTTGGATTTCGGACAGCTTTGGAAATGAAAAACAGATAAGTTTTCAGTTTAATAGTGCTGATTAAAACAATGAAATCCTGCCACAAAAAGCAGGATTTCTCTTTTTAAGGGATATTAAAACTGTTTTTTTTTGTAAATTTAAAAAGTAGATTTTAAGTGTTTTGTTATGGTCGCATCATTGGTTATAGGAATAATATTTTTGATTGCAGGTTTAGGACTTCGCTATTGGCTTAACCGACGAAAGTTTTACAGGCGTGGTCCGATGGGAGCCGAAGGTTTTTCATCTTATGAAAGTTCGGTTTTCATTAAATTTATTGAAAAGGTTGGTAAATGGATAGCTTATGGATTGATTATATTTGGACTTTTATCACTTTGGGTTTATTCTCGTGAGAAAAAAGATAGGGAAATCCAAAACATGGAAATCCAGAAACAGAATTAATCATTTTTAAATGACAAAATCCTTTGATGACATAACCTTGCGAAATATATCTGACATTATATCAAATCTATTAACGCATACAAAAATCACAGAACATTTAGCTGGTGCTAATATTTCTCAATCGCAAATTGGTACAAACAAAACCGACAGACTTTTTTATGCATTAAAAGAAAAGCAAATACAAGACAATTGTGGAAATAATGTATTGGCATTTGTAGTTAGGTTATTAAATCCTAAAAGATATAATTCCGAAGACGAATTTGAAAGAGACAGAACAACTATCAATGAAAAATTAGTTTACGAAGGGATAGAAATTGATAAAACCGGACAACCCCGACTAGTTGAAAAGGCTAAAACCATTTCAGAAGCTAAAAGCAGGTCACTTAAAATCAAAGAAAAAGTACACGGTATCGGAGTTCATTCAGAAATTTTACCATACTGCGAAGCCGAATGGCTGAAAGAAAATTATTTTCACTCTATACTAGAAATCACAAAAAGTGTTGCGGAAAGACTTAGGCAGAAAAGTGGCTATACTTCAGATGGAGTAGATCTGGTTGATGATTGTTTTGCTTTAGGAAAAGACAAAAGACCTATGCTTGCTTTTAATATGCTGAATAATCCAAGCGAAGAAAGTGAGCATAAGGGTTTCGGCAACTTCTGTAAAGGATTTTTTTCTATGTACCGAAATCCAAAAGCGCATAACCCGAAAATATTAGAAGACACTCAACTTTCAGAAATGACTGAAGTATTGGTTGTAGCTACAATTATTCATAACAAACTTGATAACACTTACAAAACAGGACTTAAATAGCGCAAATCGGATAACCCAAAGACACTATCCCGTAAAGTGTGTAAGTTAAAAAGTTTAGGCTTGGATTTTATAATCTGAGCCTTTCTTCAAAAATAAGCATAAATTGGTTCAGAACAATCCCCCAGTTTTGAATGGGCATCGTCCATTTCTTAGTTGCTTCTCTGAGAGCAAGATAAACGGATTTTAACACTGCGTCATCCGTTGGGAATGACATTTTGTTTTTGGTATATTTTCTTATTTTTCCGTTCAGATTTTCGATTAAGTTGGTGGTATAGATGATCTTACGAATTTCTAAAGGGAAGTCGAAGAAGACGGTGAGCTCATCCCAATTTTCCCTCCAGGATCTGATGGCGTAAGAATATTTGGATTCCCATTTTTCGGCGAAGTCCTTTAATGCCGCTTCTGCAGCCTGTTTATTTGGTGCGGTGTAAATGTGCTTCATATCTGAGGTAAAGGCTCTTCTGTCCTTCCAAACAACATATTTACAAGCATTTCTAATCTGGTGAACGACGCAAATCTGGGTTTGTGACTGAGGAAAAACGGATCGGATGGTTTGAGTAAACCCATTGAGATTGTCAGTAGCGGTAATCAGAATATCCTCTACGCCGCGGGCTTTGAGATCCGTTAGTACGCTCATCCAGAAGCTGGAACTTTCGTTCTTTCCCAGCCACATGCCCAAAACTTCCTTTCTGCCTTCACGATTCAGGCCCACCGCCAGATAGATGGTTTTGTTGATGACTTTGGAGTTCTCACGGACTTTAAAGACAATGCCGTCCATCCATACGATAAGATACAGATCATCCAGAGGGCGGTTCTGCCAGGTTACCATTTCACTTGCTACTGCACTGGTAATGCGGGATATAGTGGAAGTAGAGACTTCAAAATCGTACATTTCCCGAACCTGTTCTTCGATATCGCTTACGCTCATCCCTTTTGCATAAAAAGAGATGATCACGTTTTCCAAGCCTTCGATTATATTATGTCTTTTAGGAACTAAAGCAGGTTCAAAATCCCCATTCCGGTCTCTGGGAACCTTGATTTCAGATTCTCCAAAAGAGGATTTTTTTTTTTGTTCCGTGACCGTTACGGTAATTTCCGTCTTTGGTCTTTTCATGCTTTTCGTTGTCCAGATGGGCATCGAGTTCAGCGTTCAGCATGTGCTCTACGGCACTTTTATGCAATTGTTTGAAGAAAGACGTCAAGTCTTCTCCACTTTTAAAAGATTTGTAAAATTCTTTGTTGCTTAATAATTCTTCTTTGTCGATCATAACTGTATAAAGGTTTAAAAATAGTAAAAAGTTATTTCCGAAAAATTTCCGGGCTTTTAGGGGCCCGAAATTTTTCAGAATAACTTTTCAACTTACACAGTTAGTGGGACGCTACCAACCCAAAAGTTATCCGATTTTTTAACTTACAAATCGGTGCATATAAAAGATGAGAGTTTTAGAGGTAAATAAATTTCGTCTGGACTGTGTTTTATGTAATCTTCTTTATCATAGTCCCACATAAAGCCAGGTCTGATTAAAGTAAAATCGTTTGTTTTATTTACGTACTGAACGTAGCTATAACCCCAAGGCGATTTGTAAATAATTTGCCCGTTAACTGCTGATGTATCAAAGTTCTTATCTTCAATCTGTTCAATCACTTTTATAAACGAAGGACATAGTCTTTCGTAAAATATCTCTAAGTTTTTTTCAAATCCTTTTGTTCTGTTTTTCAGCTCGGAAATTCTAATATTAATTTTGGATTTTAATTCTACAAAATTGCTATTGAAATCATCTACATTCCTACAACCTAAATAATGAAGTGCATTTAAAGCCATAGTAAAAAAGTAATGTAATTCATCATCTTTCCATCGATTGTTAATTAAGCAAACAATTGTATTTATGAGTGCCTCTTTTTTTAGTTCCTCGATTTTCTTTTTTGTATAGTCAAATTCATACGCTTTAAATCCGCTTCTTGCCAGCATCAAAAAGTCGCCAATTAAGTTTAAACAACAACCCTTTACATTGTTATTGTCATAATCGTCTACAAATGGTAAATAACTGAAAAAATGGTGCGTGTCTTGTTCGTCATACTTTGCAGATTTCCCTCCGTATTCACTTATCAACTCAAGAGCGATTAAATATTTAGTCAAATCTGTAAGTGTAGGCCTATATGTTTTTGGTCGACTATTCCCATAGAGAATTTCTTGTTGGTAATTGTAAAGGTTATCAAAGTAGTTCATCAACTTTCTTTTTTCAGATTTAAGAATGACAAAAGAGAGGTTACGAACCGTTGCCACTTCTCCTTCCTCATTTCCATTTATGTTGCCTAAATCGTCTTCTTGCTCATCAATACTTATATCAGCTTGTTTATTTGTTGAAATTCCATTTAAATTGATGAACTTCAAAACATCTAAAACACGTAGGGAAAGAGAAGAGAGTAGAAGGTTTTTTTCAAATCCAGAATTTTCTATTGCTTTATAGGAAGAGAGATCGTAAAGTTTTTCAGGTTCTTTGTCATCATTCAGCTTTGTAAACGTGCTTCTCCTACTATCTAAAAAGCTGGCTCCTGTCTCATTTTCTGTTTCGTCAAAGATGGCGTAATGCAACAAGTCAAGAACTTTACTTAGTTCGCCATTTTGAATTTCGCTATAAATTTTCTCAATTTCCTCTGTTTTTGGGTTAGGATGCGTTTTCGCCAAAAGGAAATAATCGGAAATTAATAGTTTATTTGAGATAATCCCATCATTAACATTTGTCAATTGCACATATAGGAAACTGCCTAATTCTAAATTGACTGTTATTTTTAGCTCTTTCGCATAATTTGAGAAAGTTTTGGAATACAAAAATCGGTTTTGTTTATCGAAGAAAACAACCTTGAATTCATCGGTATAAGTTCCAGTGGAATGAAGTATAAATTCATCATAAATCAACTCTGCACAAAGCAACTGTACTTTAAATTGATTGTTCTTGATTATAGTTTAATAAATTGACTGATTTGTAGTCGCTGTAAATTCATCAAGGCTTTTACTATTGCTTGTTTTCAGTTTTATGCCTAATTGATTTAATAATCCACCTTTTTCTGACTGAATAAGAAGTGAAACTTCTGCATTTGAATTTTTGCCCAATAATCCCAATCCTGCAGGTGTAATATTGGCACTACCGAACAAGCAAAATTCTTTTCCATTTTTTGTCTTGAAATGAATAATCTTCCCGTGAAGTTTTGATTTTGAGTTTCCAGATTTTGCATATTGGATTTTGCTTACGCCTGCATCACACCAATCGTAAAATGTAAACGCTTTGCTCACTTGCATTGCAGAAGGGATTAAACCACTTTCATCCAATATGACTTTTACTATGGCTGAAGGAAAAAGAGAATTAAGTTCTTGCAATACTTTCCCATTTTTGTCATAATATGGAGAAATGGTAGTTATTTCTACTACTTTCTCATTGCTAAGATGTTTTAAAAGTTCGTTCCAAATAGAAGTTGTTTCAGTATTAAACAGGAAAGCAACCTTCTCTTTTTGCGACGTTTCGAAAAATTGAAATGGTTTTGTCTTTGGCAATTCATTCAGCCATTTAGAATGTTCAAGTATCCATTTTGTAGTTTTTTCATTCATCTGTCCTTTAACTGACGATGAAAGAGTTGATAGATAATCCCAAGCTGACGAAAAGACTGATGAATTTTCGGTTGAACGAATATCAAAATGAAATGCTCCCCAAATCTCATCATTGTTGCCATTTCCAGAATTTGTAAGGTTTCCAGAACCAACAATAAGCAATCCTTCTTTTTCACCAAACAACATCCAAATTTTTGGATGGAATACTGACTTTTGAAAAACAGGATAAAGTGAATAACCGGCAGAAAGTTGCATTTCTTCTCCTGTCGCTTGTTGCATTAACTCTGAATAATAATGTCCATCAATAAAAACGTTGATGTTTCTCACGCCACAAGAACGCAACCATTTCATTGCTTTCATTTCAAAAAAATAAAAGTCAAAGCTGAAGGTAGTAAGAATTGCAGAATGATATCTTCTGCTTCCTATCAATGTTAGTATGTTTTCTCTTTCTAGTATCATCAGTCAATCAAAAGTTTCTTATGTAATGGCGATAAAACCCTTTGGTCGTTGATTACCTGTAAATCAAACATTATGTTTTGCAAGGCGTTCATTCTTGGCGATGTGTTTCTTGGAGGAAATGTATCTATGAAACGGATGTATTGTTCCTCAATAAAAAATTTGTGAGCAGCCTGTGAGCCGTTGCCCATTTTTCTGAGTGCAACCATTGAGTGCCTGTAAATAATTTTGCGTAAAATAAATTGTTCAACAAAATCTTGAAGTGTATCGTTTTCTGCTGTGTGAACTGTCAAGATACCATCAACCATATTCCCATCCCTTTCTATCTTTTTTCTGCTCATAAATTCTTTCAATGGATGAAGTTGCTCTCTATTATTTTTGAATATTTGAAGCAAAAGAATAAAGCCATATTTTGCTACTATAACAGGGTCGTTTGTTCCATCAATTTCCTTTTTGATGTTTTCCTCATCTTCTGTGTCAGGGGTTAACTCCAAAATTTCTGCAAGTGAACTTGTTGGCTCTGTAGCTTGCTTTAGCTCTTTGCATATTTCATTTGTAATACTGCTTGAAAATTTCTTTACAAACAATGGTAGATATTGGTCTTGTTGGAAATCGTAAAGATGTTGTAATACAGCCCAAAACATCGTACCGCAACTGTACTGCCAATACTCATTTAATTGATAGCAGTACCAACCAATATTAGTTTCCGTTTCAGGATAACCATTTGTTCCCAATTTCTTTCGGTAACTTTCCAATAGAAATCTATACCAGTCGTAATTATTTTCATTTTTAACAGCTGTATTTAAGAGCGACAAAATTGTTTCCCTTCTGTGAAAAGTAAAACGTTCTTCCATTTCTTGACTTGGATCGTCTTTGTCCAAAAGCATTTCTACATATAGTTGCCATTCGGCATTTTCTGTTTGTACCGTATCAATCGCAAAATACTTTATCAGTTCTGAAATATCATCTTGGTAGAGTTTTCCTTTTTTGATATTAATATAAAATAACTCTTTTATTTGTGGTGACAATGATCCTTCAAAAGCCTCGGCTAATTGTTTCCCAGAAACTTTTTGTCTTGGGTGTGGTTTACTAATGTTGTAAATAACATCTCCATCATCATTTATTGCTGTAATAATTAAGGAAAGTGCCTGCATTGCTCCGTAATAATATTGTCCGAATGCACCGGATGGATATTTCCAATAAACATTTTTATCGGTATTGTCCTTGTCTGCTCCTTCGGCTAAGTCAAAATAAGTTTCCTCAGCTGTATTTATTAGGTTTGAAGCAAAGTTACTTCCTGTTATCTGTTGAACTCCTTTACGCTCGCTTTGCATAATTATGGCAATCATCAATTCAGCTCTGCGGATAAAACGATATTGTTCTTTTGAGTTGCCTTTCTTCTCGGTCTTGAAATAGAAGTCTAAAAGCCAACAATAAAACCCATAATAACGGAGACGATTAGTCAAATTGGAAATTCCAGGCAACATAGTGGCGTAAGTCGCTTCTGAGGTTGTTTGAAGGCCTAACGGGTCAAGTCCAGTGATTAGACTTATTGATGCTCCCCAAAACGGATAATTTGAATTGCCTTTTTGTAATACTGCCATTTAAAATTAATTTATCAGTAACCTATATTCTTCAAATTTACAAAATAAACTATCTTGAAATTTATATCGTGGCGACAAATACTACCTTTCAACGCCAATCAATACAACATTTTCCAAGCCTTTACAAATCCTTGATAAATTCCACTTCCACAGAAAAATTGAGCAGATTATGGAAGTTATTGCAATACAAAAATCCACATTGGACGGAATGAAGAATGAACTAAAAGCACTTTTAGAAATGACCGAAAATGCTGTACGGAAATATACTCCAATTTTCAAAGAAGAAAAGTGGCTCGATAACCAGGAAGTGTGCCTGATGATGGATATTACCAAACGGACTTTGCAGACCTATAAAGACAAAGGGCTATTGCCATATTCCAAACTGAACCGCAAAAATTATTATAAACGCTCGGATGTACTGTCTTTGCTCGAAGCTGGACACCCCTACAATACCAATGACAATGAATTTATTGACGAATGAAGCTGAAGAAGTAATCGAACAACAGCAAATGATAATGCAGTTGAGAAACCGTATTGAAAGCATATTAAAAAATTATCGTCCTGTAATGAACGGAGAAATTTATTTGTCGGGCGAAGATGTATGCAAATTGCTACATATCAGCAAACGGACTTTACAGCAATACCGTGATGATAATATCCTGCCGTATATTCAGATCGGTGGCAAAATTATTTATAAGGAAACAGATTTGATGACAATATTGGAGCAGAATTATATCAATCACAAAACAAATTCAGGCTAAGCTTTTTGTTGCATTAATACATCTAATAGCAAGAGTTTAGTATCTTTGCTATGTAAAATATAGAAATACTTAAAGTGTTTTTGCTTTAAGTCCCACATTGAAAACTGGTAATTTTTAGACAACGGGACGATAAGGAAGAACGCTCATGCCATAGGCGTGGGCGCTCGCTTATTCGTTGTCGGGTATACCAGTACCTCAATGTGCGGTAAGTGTAGTTGCCTGCGCTTTCTTTTTGTGCAGGGCTACATCAACTTTAAAAAAGTATGATGATATGGAAACTGGTACAGCACAACAAAAAATTACACTCGCCTTTATCAATGATAAAAGCCCAATTTTAGATTTCATTTGTAAAGACCTCATTGCTTCAGGAACTGAAGTCTTATTTCGTTCGGAAAGCATTGAAGATGGACTATCACAATTATCTTCATTAAATGAACTCCCGAAAATTTGTATTATCGACCTTGATTTTTACAACAAGAATGTTTTGGTTGAACTTCAAGAATTAAGAACAAAATATCCAACAATAAAACTGATTGCACATAGTGATATTGATGATAAAAAAGTCGGTAAACCTCTTTTAGACATTGGTTTTGCAGGTTATCTACTCATTGGTAGCGATGCAGATGATTTTAAAAGAGCCATTGACCAAGCTGTCTATAGCTCTAACTAATAATATGAATTTTATAACAATTATTTTACTTGAATATTATTTTATAGAGTTCAGTGATTAAACTCTCTCTTCTTTCAAAATCACAGTTTACCGTAAAAAAATGAGATTTAATACTTTCCAACGTAAAATCTTGATAGATATTTATTTCCTTATTGAATACAGTAAAGGTTTTACCATTTAAACTGTAAATATCTATACTCGAAAAGTCTGGTCTAATTTCTAAAAATGCTTTCTCACTTGGCCTTTTTAGTAAATAATCATATCTTTTTTTATCAGAATCCCATAAAACTTGATGACTCCTTACAAAGGATTTTGGAAACTTACTTTTTACAGCACTTAAGATTAATTCATCAAGCTCGTCATTTGTAAATAGCTCTTGTTTAGGATAATCTAATAATCTTTTTATCTGATTTGGCTCTGGATCATCGTTAAGCTTATAATCACTCGTAATTTGACGATCATAAATAATAACACCAATAGTAATTTCAACACCAAATTGGTTTGTTGAAACAACACTTATTTCTTTAACAATTTTCCAATCTTTTTGGTCTAAAAGTTTAATTGTAATTTGTTCGTTTGATTTGTTTTTATCAGTATTCATATATTATTCCCATTTTAAGTTTTGAGCATATTTAGTATGGGGTGAGATTTCAAACATATACTCCTTACTATTTAAACTATGTCCAAGTGTCTGTATCAAATCGTCAGTTACCCAAATAAATTTGTTTGATTCTTTTTCTAATTTTAGTTTTTCTAGAATTGGTAATTGTTCATTATTAATAACCAAATCAAAAATTTCAAAAATAAATATCCCTTTACCCCCGCTATCTAATTTGATAATTGGAGATTGAATCTTTTTTTAAATTCATAATCAATGAAGCGAAATTGTCTCCAGGGTAAAATGTCTTCTGAGATTAATTCTTCACAAAACTCTCTCCATGGAGAAATTTCCCTATCCTTTTTTGAATCGAACCATTTAAGAAAAGAGATTACATTTTTTCCCCTAACATAAACTCTCAAATCATTTTTAGCTATTCCTTTTTCTGTTTCAAACTTTCTGTCAGGTTTTACTTCTAATTTTTCAAAAATAGCACTACTACTAGGTAATGTTTTATAACATCCACCTACTGGCTGATAATAATTTCTGGTTCTACTTTTTACTAGTAAATACTCATTGTCAACTTTAATTCTGTACAGATACGCAATTGATAAACGAAAATCTTTTTTGCGGTGCAAAATTTGAGTATTAATAATTAATATTAGTTGTTTATAATTATCTATTAACCAACCTGAAATCAATGTTATTAAAGAAATTATACCTGCTCTTGTAAATGGAGAATGCCAAAAATCATTGTCAAATAATCCAATAATAATAAGTAAAATAGGTATGGTATATTTTATGAGATTATCTTTCATATTATTTTTGGACTTGGATTTAATTGAATGATTGTTTCTTTTACCGATTCAAAGTCCAATGCTTTTGAAGGAAAACATTTAGATACTGCTTCAGGTAAGACTCTCAATCGAATGTCTGAAAAAGAAAAAGCTAAACCATTATTATGTTTTTCACCAGTTAAATCTGCTAAAGTTTCTAATTCTTTATCGTTTAATCCAATTTCTCCAATTGATTTTTCAAACAATTGCTTTCTCTCATCAAAAGTAGGTCTCTCAAATTCTAATATTATTGCAGCTCTTCGAATAATTGCTTCATCCAGAAAATGAAGTCTATTTGTTGACATGAATAAAATAGCTCTACCATTTAATTCTCTTAATTCGTCAATTTTTTGAATTAATGTATTAACAGCTGCCTTTTCTTCTTGATGCATTTGCATAGTTGACCTAGTTGAGGCTATAGCATCAGCCTCATCAATCAATAAAAATGCAATTCTTCTTTTTCCCGCTTGATTTTTTAATTCACTGAACGCATCATTTACCAAGTTACCCATTTGACCATGTAAACCTTCTCCTCTTACTCTTGTACTTAGTTTGAGAAAAAAACCGTCTTTTTTAAGTTCTCGTAACATTCTATCTGCAATTGCTTCAGCGGAAATTGTTTTTCCGGTACCTGCGTCTCCAGACAGTATAATTAGCGGATACTTCTCTTGAAGCTGAGAAATAATCGGTAGCTCTACTTTGTGAAACTTTTTACTCCATTCACTTAATCCTTCTTGATCAAGTAATAATTTTAAGTTAGAAAAAATTCTATCGAATTTTGAATCAAAACCAACTAAGTTCTTTGCTCTTTCTTGTATACCCTTGTTAGGTAATTCAACTATATTGTCAAAAATATTATTCATAGCTATTTGTAATTAGTTTTTTTTAATTCATATCCTTTGCTAGCATATAATTGAGCATTTGAACTTTGAAGACTGGGGAATGAATTATCAATAGAGGATGCCGTCCATGATAATTTAAAACCTTTTGAAAAATTTTCTTTTTCTGAAGCATTTAAATTTTTCCATTTTTGAGTATATGCCAAAATGACTGATAATCTTGTATTTGGAATGTCAGTCCAATCATTATTCTTACCTGCTCTTTCACTTTCTGTAGATGTTCCAAGAGAATTCACAATAAATTTTGAAGCTCGAATTACTCTTTCTGTCTCGCTGTTTAGTAATACAACATCAACTGAATATAAATATTCATTTTCAGCCAATAAAAGTATGTCATAGAATAGTTTATCAACATATTCCATTGTCCATTTTCCAGTTCTTCGTGCAATTGTTCTAATATCAGCTTCACAGCCTTCAAAGGTTTTTCTTATATCTAAAACTGTATAAGTGCTGGTTTTTGTAGTTGTTCCGTACATAGGCATTAATCTAAATTAAAAGTTGGTCCGAAAACACGTTTCCATTCTTGAATAGTGTCTCCTTTATTATTTTTTGATTCGGCAATATTTAAGGTATCAAAGGCATCTTCAGCTTCTTCAATAATTTCATCCCATTTGTTTTTATCAAGACGTTTCACAATATTGTTCTCTTTGTTTGTATTATCAGCAATGTAAATAGGTGAGTCATAATTGCCAGGAATTGATTTAATTGAATCTTTAAATTCAATTATGGGAAATGATGGATTACTTACGAATTGAAAGAATCGAATTACACCTTCTTCAATACTTTCTTCTATACCATAGTTCTCATCTAAATAAGCAACAATTAATTCAATTGAAAATGATGATAAACCTGGTTCGTTGTCTGTAGGCTGCAATTCTTTATAATTTTTCCACCATTTTATTGTTCTAACAATGGAGGTGTAAGATGGATTTTTTTGCCTTTTTTCTAGTGAAAAGCTTAATTGTTTACTGATACTTGTTATATATTTTTTTCCACCGCGTCGACTTGGCTGCCAAACATATTCGGCTATATCTTGTAGTGGAACAACAGGAACAATGTCAACTTGTAAACCTGTTCCACTAAAGGAAATTGTTATTGATTTTGTATTTCCTTTAGCATCAACATCTCTTTGAATATCCTTTTGTGGATATATACTTTTTAAATAAGAAACAATATAATCATATAATTTGGGTAGATCATTATGAATTTCTTTATCTCCAGAAATAAAGAGTACCAAATCTATATCTATAGGGTTTTCTCCAGTAGGTTTTAAAATTGTATGCTTTTTCCACGAACCAGCAATAATGTACTTTTGAACTTTTAATCCGTGACTATCATCTTCAGCAATTTTTTTTCTAATTTTTCTTTCAAATTATTGATTTGATCTCTGTATTTACCCATATTTTCAGGCTGCAGTTTGATCTTCTCAATAAAGTTTTGTAAATCTTTATTTGATAACTTCATAATTTTAGTTTTTATACATCTTTATATATCAAACAGTTGCCCATTTATTTGGTTCAGACTTTTTGTCAGTTTAAGTTTGTTATTAGCTTAAATTGTCTACTAAATTCATATTGCTGCTAAGCTGCTAAATAGTAATTTTCTTCGAAATATTTCTATCCGAAAAACAGGTCATAAGCGATCATTAATCAGGCGACGTTCTTTTGCTTTTCTTTGATCGCTGTGTGGAAAGAAAAGAAGTCAATACTAAATACAGCAAATGGGATAGCGAATATCCCACGTAATAATTTAGCAATCTGTTTGGTAAAATGTAAGGAAAGGCAATTGTGTAGTGGTGCATTTTGACAAAGTGGTTGCATCCGCTTTAAACCGCAAAAATGCGTTTCCGACCGTAGCGAGGAATTGCATTTTTGCCACCCAAATTTTCGGGTCAGGCGACTTTTATCGGGTGGGTGCGGAAATCTTTCAGATTGTGAAAAAATCCCCTGTATTCGGTCATTCCTTTGCGAAACAAGTTCCACAATAACGAACAACCCATTTGTGTCAATGATGAATTGATAAACAAATCTTGGTGTTCCAACGCTTCGGCAAGTGAGCAACTTGGCGTGTTGTCCTCTTGTTCGGATTGCTTCAATAGTTCGCCAAATTCATCGGTAACAAATGGCAGGCTTGCCACCGTTTCGTACTTTTCAGAATTTGGTTGTTTTATCTCTCCGATAGTAGATAGTAGCACTTGTCCTGTATCTTGGCTGTTGCCAAAATCTAACCAATATTTTGGTTCGTCTTGATAATGTCTGCGGTAACTTATTTCTTTAAGAATTTCAGCAACACCAAACCTCGCCTGTACATTATCCACACAAGTAATGGTAATGGTTACCCTTGCTTTTTCGGGTGGTCTGCCAAAATTATCTTTTTCAAATTTTACCGTTTCGGCTTTCCAATTTGTTCCTGCCCAACGGTTACAACGATTGACTAAAGCAACGGATTTGTATAATCCTGTTTCACTTTCTGCAAAACGCTGTCTGCCCAAATTGGCACTCGTGATAACATCATCGTCCCAAAGGCGGACTTGTAACCCTGCGTGTCCCAACGCAATCAAACTTTCGTTTATTTCCATTAAAGCAGTCAATACTTTTGAGCCTGTGCCACCTGCCCCGATAAGGTTTACCGAAATCGGATTGGTAGGATTGAGCAGGTAATTATCTGTAAAATGAACTGCGGTTTTTGCTGTATTCATCACAATAGATTTTTAAGGATTTTGTTGTTCTTTTTCAATACTTCTTTAGGAAAGGGTTTATCGGTATTGATAAGGTCTTTCCAAAGGTTCACAATGTTTTTTTTTCGTCAAGTTTTCGCATAATGAATGACTGAAATAGGACTTGAAAAAATAATGTTCCCAAGCCTGTAGAAATTCCTCAACCGAAGCCGAATTTTTAATATCAACACTCACCGTACCCATACAAACATTGCCTTTCTCGTAGATATTGAAGTAAGGTGCGTAATGCAATGGCGTTTTCTCGGTGGGTCTTCTGTCGCTTGCCAAAGCAAATAACGTAAGACTGCTTTTGCTTGCCAACCAAAGCATTGGCGGTACTTGTGCCATTCCGCTGGGTATGCCCAAACTATCCACAAAATACAGTTTCCGTTGCTGTGTTTTGGTGTACCAAAGTACCGTACCTTTTTCCGCATTTGGATTGATGTGTAAGATATTGGTCGGCAAAATTCCTTTTGGTTTTAAAAAAGCTTGGTTCTTTTCTTCATCGGTCTGTAAGGACTTTGCTAAAATATTGGCTTCTTTTACAGTTAATGGATGGGCATTGATAGGCGTTCCGTTGATGTCCATATCAAAATGCTCAACATACATATCGTTTTCAGTTCCTTTGGTTTCATAGAAAACCAAAGCAGATTTCGGATGGTACAATGTGCCAAAATGGTCTGTTATATCTGTTGTTGTATTCATTTTTCTATCGTTTTGTATTCGTATAATATTCCACTCAAATCATTCAATAAACCAAACAAACGGTTCTCAAAATCAAGATTGGCTGTTGGTATTTCGCTTCCGTCAAATCGCTTGGAAATAGTAGGTTCTTCCATTGCTCCGTACTCGTTAAATTCATTGTTGATGGTATCTGAAAGGCTTTCGTATAACCAGCCTCTGGTATCTGCAATAAATGAAATGTACTTTTCCATTCCGATTACTTCATTTTCGTCATCATCATAAGGGTCTTTTTCGGGCAATGTTGCGTTGCTGAAAATAGTGGTGTTCGGATATTCTGTACAAAGGGCAAACGCATTACAAGCCACTTGCCAACATTCCTTGTCGAACATATCAACACTTTTAAATCGGTTCAAACGCTGTTCAAATACCTTTAGATTAGTTCGATTAAATAGCTTTTGTTCTATTCTATCGCCAATGTATTCGGCATTTCTCAACTCACGTTTGTAACTTTCCGTTTCGTCCGTTTTCTCGTCCTGTTCCACCCAATCTTTGTGCATTTCATATAACCAATACAGATAGCTGTCTTCCTGTCTGTAATACGGCACATCGGCAATATGGTACAGATAACTACATACTGATAATAGAAGCGGTGCAGTCTTTTTACGCTTCGGGTCTTTGAGCATTTGAAATAGTGGTATAATTGGAATATAATACAAGGTCGTACCCACATTGTACCTTTCCTCGCTTACGAAAAAGGTTTTCTTACTGTCCTGTACCAATTTGAAACTATCCCAATTTTTGTTGGTACGTTTTACTTTGGTTTCCATATCCCACATAGCCAATACGATATTGTAGGGAAAACCAAAATCCTTGGTCTGTGTTGCCTCAATGTTGTAATGCTCGGCAAGTTGGGAAAGGGACTTGTAAAAATCCCTCTCCGTTTTCTGACAAGCCTGTACGGATTTTGCTGTTTTCAGTTTTGGCAGAAACGTACACTTTAGAATACCATTGGTAGCATTGCTATTGGTACGGATTTCTGCTTGTCTTTCTGCACTTGGTTTGCGTCCTTTGGTCTTTGTAGCCAATTGGCGAACTCGCCCAACTGTCGGTGCAATTGCCGTTGTCGTTTCTGTTCGGGTATGCTGATAGTTCCCGATATGATGTTGCGTTGCATAATTCATTGTTTTAAAATTTTGGTTTAACCTTTCGTTCCCATTACGCTCTCAAATTTGTACTCGACTGCATCGTCTTTTATCTGCGGTGCAGATGCTTTTGCCGTAGTCAAAATCGGGTACATATTGGCGTAAAAATTCATTACGGCTTCCACGCTCCAACGTGGTTCGGGGTCGGTCAGTCTTATGTCCTGTCCTTTATCTTTGAGTATAAAAACTCTTTCTAATTGCGTTGCTAATAACATAATGTTCTGTTTTAATGATTACTATTCTTTTCATCTTCGTCTGTTTCATCAATAGGATAATCGGCAGTAATTTCTTGCTCTATTGGTGGTTCGGGTTTTGCTTCGTCCATTGCTCCGAAAAGGCTCGGTGTTGCGAATTTGTCGGATAATGCTATTTTGCGTTTGCGTATCTCGTCTGCTTTTTCGGGAAACTCCGTTATATCGGGAACTTTTATCCACGCTTCACGGAATTTGCCCTCTTTCTCCAACTCGTCCGCCTTTGCCATTGCATCTTTAAACTTCTTGTCTTTGACTTCTTTTTCTTTTTTCTCTTTTTCGGTTTTTGCTTTCTCGATTGCCGATTGTGCTTTGGCTTCATCAAGTTGCTTTTGAAATTTCTCCATATCCACCATTAAGCCCGATACCTTTTGTATAGGTGTGGTTATCTGCTCAAAAAATCCCTCGTCAAACTCCTGGGGTGTGGCGTTAAAGGTCAATGGTGGAATTAGATTTTTTGCACTATCTCCGCATTGTTCGTTATTGAGCAATACTGTTACAATTAGGTTGCTTTCTATTCCTTTTGAAATGTTCAGTTGTAATACTCCTGTAAAGTCCAACTGCTGTATCTGATTGAAAAAATTGGTGTTCATCGTTCTTAAATTTTAATTGTTATTACTTTTTTCTTTTTTAAGTTTCTCGTGCATATCTGCCCAATATTCCTGTCTTTCCTTGTCTGTTTCTGTTGGTGGGTGGTGCTGATATTCTTTATACCAACCTGTTTGTTGAATAGCTTTTATGAGGTCGGTAACTTCAATCCAATTCCCTTTTTTATCTATGATTTTCATCGTACTTGGCTTTAAGTGTTATTTGCTGATTTCCGCTATTTGGTCAATCCTGCCATAAATGATACTTCTAAGACTTGTTTTATCGGGAGCGTTGTATTCTGCCCAACTACCGTACTGCTTTACGATATAGGATTTTAAAACATCCTCAAATCCAAAGCGATAACCCATAAGCGGTACAGCTCTTTTGAAATAGGCGTTTCGGTTTACTGCTTCTGCAAGCCAATTTTTTTCGGCTCGGTTCAATTTTTCGCCTTTGTTCAGTTTTTCCCTTAATAAGTAAACCTTTGCATTTTGCAGGGTTGCCAATTCGGGTACATCGTGGCGTACAAACTTTGTGGCTATTATTGTTACTATTTCCATTGCGGTAGATTTTAAGGTTGCTGATTTTTGATTTTTCGTTCCAACAAGGTTTCCAATATCTCGTAATCACTTTCGTAAATTTCTCCTTCGAAATGGTAGGTGTCCGTTTCTTCATCAAACCCGTATTGTTCAAAATCTTCGTCTTCCAAATAAATATCTGTGAGTAGCTTGTCATAAAATGTTGCCCTACCATATATAAGATTGCCCATTTCTTCATAATCCTGTGTAAAGTTCACTTCGTAATGTTCCGCTATCTTTTGAATTACTTCTATATTGGGCGACCATTTTGTTTCATACTGAAATTGCCCTTCATCGCCTTCATTCCAATAGATATTGAAGAAATAACCACCATTATTTTTAGAAATAAATTCGGGTAGTTGCCCTTCTTCGGTTTTTTCTTCCTTTTCCTTCATTGATTGAAAAAGTTCCTGTATTGCTGTGATTGTTTCGGGTTTCCCCTCGAATACAACTGTATTACTGCACCAATTTGCCATAACTTTTGTTTTTAGTAGGCTACCACCGATTAAAGCGGTAGCCTGTTGTTATTTAATTAAGGTTTAGGATTTCTGCACCATCTAAAGCAAAACCATTACACAATTCAAATGCTTTCTGTGATTTGAGTTGAGCAGTGCCACCCAATACAATGCTCTGCAACTTGGCTTCATCATTCTTGTAATTTCTTACGTTCTGATAGTAACCTGTAACCGCATTATAAGCTCCGAACAATGTTCCTTTTGTCGTATCCATTTGTTGGGTGTCGCTTATCATTGCGTATGCAAAAGCATCTTCAACGGTGTTTTTGAACACGGTGGAAATTTCATCTTCTGCACCTTTTTGATAAGGTCAAGCGTTTCCTTATTCGGGCAAAGTGCCAATTGGATTAGCTTTTTAACCTCTTGGTCCGTTACCTTTACTTTTGCCCATTCGTTGAAAATACTCTCCAATTGATTGCTTAATGTGTTGGCAAGTCCCATAATCTTGTGAGCGTTCTCGATACGTTGTTTTGCTCCCGAAGTGTGTTTGATACGAACAACATTGGTCATACTGCGTAAAGATGCATTCAGCGTGTTTTGGCAAACAATACGGATAGGCGTAAATGCGGCTGTGATGCTTCCGCTACCATCGTGCGAAGTGGTAAGGAAAATGTACTTTTCTGTAACATCATCGCCATTGCCTACACGAATATAATCGGGCAATTTGGCTGTAATAAAAATGCGTTCTCCGTTGCCTATTGCTCCTGCGGTTTCGTACAGAATGCCCTCGTCACCGCCTACAATAGCATCAAAGAAATTAAAGGCTTCACGGTTTTGTACGATATGGTAATCCTTACCGACTACGCCCAATACGGCATTGTTATCGGTGCGTATGTTGGCGAAATAGTTAGGTACTTCCAATTCGCTACTGCCTATCTCTATACCGTTGGTGGTTTCGATAATGCCCGAACCTTTGGTAAATAGTGGGGATTTTACGACTTCGTAATCTAATCCTGCGTGTTTGATAGCTTCCTCGCTTGTTGGGTATTGCTCCACGATTTGCCCTAAACCGTGCCACGCTTTTTGCTGAACGCTGAAAAATGAATAACGTCCTGTTCTCTCGTTGAAATTGATATTATGTGCCATAATGTTTAAAATTTTGATATAAAAAATGGATTGAATGTTCTTGATTAAAATGGAAGGTCGTCTTCTGTACCTTTTCCTGCTGTACTGTTGTTTCCTGTTTGTGCAGTAGCTTGTACGCTTTCGGTTCTCTTACTACCTCCGTGCAATTTGATTTGTGAGGTGTGGAAATTCAGACCTGCTCTTGGCTCTCCATCATTACCTGTCCACGCTCTTGTACTTACTCGTCCCGATAGTTCTACCAAAGTGCCTTTTGTGAGTAGCTTGGCTACATTCGGGGTTATCCAATAGGAGCAGTCGAAATAGGTTGTTTGCTCTATGCGTTCGCCTTGCTTGTTACGGTAGCTGTCGTTGGTCGCTACTGAAAAATTTACTACTTGTTTGTCCTGTGACGTTGTGCGTACTTCCGCATCCCTTGTCAGTCTTCCTGTGATGTTCATATTCTTTAATTTTTAGTTATTGATTTTGATTTTTTTAGATTTATTCGGCAATGAGAGGAGGTGCTGTTTCGTTTCATTACCATTTCCAATGTTTTTAATTTTCGTATCTGACATTTTTTTATTCGTTTAAAGAGCCGGAGTATGCTATGTTTCGTTTCACGAGCATAAAAGGTTCGTGTTTAGCATCACCAAGGTTTTGGAAAAAATACTACCCAACGGGTGGAGATTATTTTCCAAACTTGCTTGACCTTTGTGATGCGTTAAGAACACGGAAATACCTTTGCTCTTGAAATGGGACAAAAAGCATACGGGTCTTTGGATAAAAATGAATGTGGAAGCTAAGAAGATGGCATTGAGAAATGGTTTACAGTGAATTGAAATAACACTTCCAATTCGCTGAATTTTTAAAACACTTTTTTAAAGCGGTGGGGCTATCAAAGCCACACTAATAGAGGATTAAAAAATTGTATTTGTGTGGGAGGCGTAGATGGCAACATTTTTTAATCTTCTGTTCCAGAAGTAGCCGAAAAGCTCTTTTACAGAAAGGGAATAGCAGAGCGAAGTAAATGTGCTTTGGCTATAAAATATGGGCATAAAAAAAGCAGAACCGTTAAGTTCTGCTCGTAATTATCAAATTGTGATTAACTATATAACCTGTAAAAACGCTTCTTCAATCTCCTTAAATTTAGGAGCTACCAAATCCATATCCTTACTAATCTTTTGGCTGGTAATTTTAGCATAAATCTGTGTAGTAGAAATATTTTTATGCCCCATCATTTTACTAAGGCTTTCAAGGGGAACACCTTCTGTCAAAAACATCGTTCCAAATGTGTGTCTTGCGGTGTGAAAAGTTACTTTTTGTTCTGTAATAATTTTAGCTTTTTCAATTAATTTGCCAATGTGAGTATTGCAGGTTACATTGGTTGGAACTGGAAAGATAAACTCATTACGAGTGCTACCGAGGTATTTTTCTATGATACGTTTTGGGATTTCCATTAACCGAACATTAGAAGCAATATCTGATTTTTTTCTTCTGCTGATGATCCATTGATGGCCATCGAAGAAAGACTGAATATTGTTCCTTGTTAGTTTTTTAATATCCGCATAAGCAAGTCCGGTAAAACAACTGAAAATAAAAAGATCTTTTACAAGCTCATACCGTGGGTGGGGCGGTGCACACATCATCAGTTTTTCTACATCTTCTTTAAGAATATAACCCCTGTCGGTTTCTTCCATATTAATTTCATAATCTTGAAACGGATTATCACGTATCAAACCTTTTTTTATAGCCAATTCTACCAGACTTAGTACGGGCATCGTGTAAACCCAAACCGTATTATGTGTAGATTGTAAATCGTACCGAAGATAAAAATCGAATTCCCTAATAAAATCTCCAGTCAATTCCCGAAAGGCCATATCATCACGATGATAGCGTTCTTTGATAAAAGTGGTAAGATGATTATAAACCGTGATGTACTTGTTGTAGGTGCTTTGTGAACGTTCTTCCTTGTCAACCAATTTTTTAAAATCCTCATTTTTATCGTTAAAGACTTTTAGAATTGCATCATCCATTACACCAACACCCAAGAATGAGAGCTTTACTTTTTGGGAAGTAGCAAAGCCCTCGTGTTTCAGCATATCTTCATAAATTTTGTCGATACGCCCACGTATGTTATCCAACTTTTTATTAATATTTAAAGCTGTTGCGCTTTTGCCCTCAACTCTTCCATATTTTAGATCCCAATTGCTAGGGTCAATTTCTAACTTTGTCCCAAAAGTTTTAGGTGTTCCGTCAATGGTAATACGTGCCATAATTGGAGCATTACCATTTTTTTTAGTTCGTTCTTTTTCAAGTAGAAAAGCAGTTTGAACGTTGATTTTTTTGTCTGCGTCATAACTCAAATGTTTAATGTTTAAAATTAATTTACATTGAGTTACAAGGAAATATAAAAATAAGTGCAAAACACTGAAATATAACCGTTTAAACTAATAAGGAACCTCTATTAATCGGTAACGAATTAGTAACTTAACTTTGTCATTTCAAACCCAAAACCTATCAGACACCGAGTTCCAAATAAAGACTACTTCTTTATAAAACATTGTATAGCAACGGATTTAATCGTTTTGCTTAACTTTGCTTTTTACTAATCTTTTTTCTCAAAAAAAGTAGTATAGGTCATATCAGTATCCCTCACATCTTCTGGAAAGGCAATTAAATCTTTATCAAAATTTAAATAAAAATCATTAAACTCTATTGTGTTACCTTTTAATTTATATTTCGAATTGTAATTCAACAATTTCTTTCCTTTTATATTGTAAATTACTCTGTTATAAACCCCATCCCTGTTAATCGTTAAAGTGTCACATGTATTCTTGTATGATATGGGTGAATATTTTCCATATATATCTTCATTACTAATATTTTGGCAAGAAAATAAAAAAGGTAATAAAATTAAACTTATACTTTTTTTTCATATTTATTAAATTTAAAATATTAGATTTAAAATCTAGGTCTTGTTAATATAGCAACCGCACTGCTATATTTATAAGCTTCTGCACGAAAAACTAAACCTGCTTCAACCGGGTTTTTGATGGATATAATTAATCTTCTGACTGATAACTAATGTACATGACTGGACATGATCTACCAGGCATGAATTTCTAAATCTCTTGTTTTTGGCAAAATCTTATACTTTCCAACAAAAGCTCTTTATATTCATTAATAAATACATCAAGCCAACCTACTACAGCAAAGCTTACAAAATATAGTTCTTCCGGATTATGGAATTTATAATTTCTACTCATCACGATATGTTTTAGATAAAGATATAAAAATGAGCTAGTCTAAAAAAATTACTAATAAAATGCCGCGTGAATCCTTTCGCGTGGCAGCGTGCGATTTTAAAGAACACCTTCGCTACTCCCAACTAATCACTTAAAATACTAGCACATAAGCACAATACCTAATTTTGGTAGCTATGACATATTAACATATTTAATACTCTATATTCAATTCTCCTTTAACTTTAATTAGCATAGACTTTTCCTTATTTTTTTTATCATAAAGCCAAATCGTATCTTTATTGTATTTTACAACCTTAATTTGCGAGTTGTAATTCATCAATGTGAATATAGAATCATCAGCAATACCCCATTTTAATCTTTGATCAATACCTTCATCAGAAAACAACCACCTTTTATTCTTAACTTTAGAATAAGAGTATTTTGACAGTTTACCATCTTTTGAAAGCTTGAAAGTAAACCCATAAAATTCAGCTCTATCTCTTGGCCACTCATAATTCCAATAACCTATACTGTCATTATACAAAATAACAGTTTTTATTTTATCACTCGAGCTTGAACAACTTGCCAAAAATGTTATAATAAATATATATATTACAATTTTAATCATTTGGATTTTTCATTAGTTCTACTGGTTGCTGTTTAAATTGTTTCGTTCCGTTTTGTATAACTACCTCCATTGGCTCCCCTTCATATCCTCCAATGGTAGATATAGATACACCTCCTTTATTATTGTTATTAAAATCTGAAATATATGGATCCATACCTTGCCACGTTACTTCATCTCTTTTATAAGCATTCCATAACCTTTGTGCAAAACCAAAAGCAACAGAATTCTGATTATTTTCAGTAGAATTTCCATAATCTGAAGTTTTAGCTTGTCCTAAATAAACTTTTGCATGGTCAAGATATGTATATTTCCCATTTGGGTTTTCATTTTTATGTCCGCCGGCTCCAGCTTCATGATCTAAAGTATTTCTTAGATTATACAAATTATCATAACTTCCTTTTTGTAAATGTTTGATGTTATAATATACAGTTCCGGTAGCTCTGGATATAATAGCTCCAGTATCCGCGCCTTTAATCTTTCCACTTACACCATAATACCCTGAAAATCCTTTTTGTCCAGCATAATATGCTAATACATTTGATACTGCTCTAGTCGTTCCTTTACTACTATAGTCTAATTGTGATAATTTAACTCCTTTGTCACCATTTAATTGAGCAAGCTTTGTTGCAGAACTATTAGTGTGAATAATAACATTGTTCGTTTTTTTACTATCTTTTCCAATATAACGACCATATTTATTAAAGTGATCATCAAGAGGAGCTCTTCCATCTGGATCTATAAATCGTATAGGATTATCAAATGCATAATTGTACGGCGACCAACGGCGCATTAATTCTGCTTTAGGGTCTACCCCCCCCCCATCTTCCAATATCCGGCATATAAAACCTTGCTCCATAATCATACATCCCAGTCTCTTGTAACTCCTTGCCATTGTACTTGTACTGATACGCAGCATTTCCAACCGAAGTATTATACCCTTCATGCTTTAACCCAAACGGGTAATAATTGCTTTCCTCAATGATCTCTACTCCAGATCCGCTGTTCATGTAACTTAAACGTACATTTCCCAGATGATCTGTATAGTTGTAAATATACTTATTTTTCACAACATCAAAGTAGCCTTCTGAAGTCGGGAAGAATTGTAATGTACTATTCTCATATTGGAAACCGTTCAGGTAATCTACGACCTTGCTTCCTGCTGTCTTTTTCACTTTGGTTCCATCAGCACTGTAAAGATATGAGGTGTTACCTTGTGAGGAAACAATATTTTGAGGCAGGTTCAGGTAGTTATAAGCAATGCTAAGGCCCTTATCTTCCTGCACGGTCATATTTCCGTTGCCATCATACCCAAAGGCTTTACCTCCGATAGGATATCCTGAAGGGTTTAGAGACAGATCATCCACTTTGGTTAATCGGTTTCCTGAGTAAACATAGGCCAGATCATCCATATTTTCCGGAGCTGTGTATCCCGGGAATTGTCTTCCTTTTCGTTTTAGAGTGCCTATATTCCCATTGAGATCGTAGGTCAGATTTTCCGTGTATTCTCCTCTGTCCAGGTTCATGGCATCCCATAAACGTCCTTCTATCAGCCGGTTCAGTCCATCATACTGGTAAGAATAATTCCTTAACACCGCATCGTTTTGGGTGATCCATGTGGTCTGGGAGATGTTTCCGTTGTATCTGGCTGTTCCGCTGTATTGGGAATTCGGGTTGTTGTATCTCAGCTCATAGGCAAAAAGCTTATTAAGCAGGTTACCCGGATCATTGATTTTGGTCATCCAGCCCCGTATGTTGTATTGGTAGTTTACACTTTGCAGCGGGCTGCCGGTGGTGTTTCCTACATTTTTGGTCTGGAGTTGTCCCAATTCGTTGTATACATTCTCTGCAAGAAGTTCCTTATTTGCTCCGTTCACCTGGTGCCAGTGTCTTACCACCCTTTCCTGATGGTCATATTCAAAAGATTCTTTGATGTTGATTTCAGCATCGTTTTGAGTCCTTTTGTGGAAAGTAAGAGTATACTCAGGTTTTCCTGAGAATTTCAGCAGACTTTCTGTTTTGGTATATCCGCCTAAATGATTGATGGAATAACCTCCTATGGCTCTTCCTTTCTGATCGTAATAGGTAAAGTTCTTCGTCCAGTTATCATCTTCAATATTCTTCACCAGGCTGACAAGAGGAAGTCCGTTGGTGCTTCGTCCGTCTGAAGAAGGTGTTGCAGTTAACGTTGGCACTCCCTGGATCGTGGATGGAAAAGGAGGATTGAAACTATATCCCGGATAAGAATCATAATAATTCAAAGATAACAGAGTGACCCAGGTTGGAGATTTTGGATACGTTCCTTCGGGATTACCGTAGTACACATCCATTCCCTGTCTGTTGAAAAGAGGAGTAGAAAGCCGTGTAACAAAATTAGATCCCTGAAGATCTGCCAATGACTGCTCCGTTACTCTGCCACTTCCCGTACTGATGCCGATAATGGCCACCCTTCCGAACTGGTCGTATTTGGTATAGATCCATTGACCTTTTACTTTTAAATTCGCATCCTGAGTACCTACCAGTCTGTCCTGTTTATCATAGACCATATACTCCCAGCCTTTTCCCGGAAGTTTCTTTTCTACCAGCCTTCCTCTTCCGTCGTAACGGTATTGATAGCAGAGTTCATCATGTTTGGTCGTATTGGTCACAATATCTCCCCTTATACCGGCTAATGGAGGCAACACAAAGGCAAGCTGGTCGTATTCATTATACACATAATAAGTGCTGCTGCCATCTTCTTTTTTCACCATAATGGTTTGTCCCTGACCATTTTTAAACTCTATAGTTTTGTTGCCGTCTTCATCAGTGACCGTATTTTTATAAAGCTGCCCGTCGGTATACAGCCAGTTTTCTCCCAAATCAGATTTTGTGGCTCCTTCCACCCAGGTCGTTGTGGTGGTAAATTTTCTTACCCCATCTGCCACGGTATTGGCATCGTAGCCAAAATTTACCGGCTTATTTTGCCAGTCGGAACCCGGATTTTTAACGTTTAAAACCCTGTCAAGAGGAGAATTTTCCAGATTTTTATGGGTAAAAGGGAAAGCATCATTAATCCCATTGGCCTGATAATAAGCAGTGGCACTGCCTTCCACTCCTGTCTGGATATTCCCGTTTTGAGAAGCCATCGGTACCGGAAGCCACGAATCTACCTGACGACCGAAACTGTCATAAGGAATGGTGGTTACCAGATCTTTCCCGGCAGGGGTAGATTTGATACTTATAGTCTGTTTGGGTCTTCCCAACCCGTCAAAAAACTGTATCCCCTGTATCTGTGGGAGTGAAGGATTTAAAGTTGTGGTAGGAGCAAGGTATTGCCGGGTATAAATATAATTTTCAGTGTTCGCGATATTGGTAGACGGGTCTACCACCACAGGAACATAGGGATTGTTTCCTGAGTTATCCGGAGCTCCCAGATATCCCCTGAACGTCCCATTGCTGGAGCTAAACGTGAATCCCGGAAGCAGGCGTATGCTCTGGGGATTCGATACCTCCGTATTGGGAGCCGGTGGGACATTGAGAACAATCTGCCCATAGTGCATCACCGTTCCCGCCAATAAGAGGATTATGCCTATTTTTTTATTCATGGTGATTAGTGGGTGGATTTAAGGGTAAGAAATTGCTTTTTCAGTTGTTCTACTTCCTGGTGTAATTGTTTAAGTTCCGTATTTTCTGCTTCCAGCTGCTCAATTCTTTGTTGTTGGTTTTCGTTCTGACTTTTTAGTTGTTTCAGTTGTTTGTTCTGATCAATACTGTACAATGTCAGTTCTTCTACTTTTTGTAATAGCTGAATCTGGAAGCTTCCGATATTTACCCCTTCTTTTTCCATGGTTTTGGCAGAGGCAATTTCCGGTAAATGTTTTTTCTCTTTGATGTGTTTCTCTACCTCTTCTAATTTAGGAAGATCATAGGTGCTTTCAAAGACAAAATCAGCAGTTGGGGTATGGGTGATTTTAATTTCTTTGGCTTCCAGTTTTCCTATTAATGAAGCATTACCGTTCGTAGAAATTTTCAAAAGTTCAGTCATGTTTACAGGGGAATTCAATGGGATTTGCTGAGCAGGAGAGGCTATGAATTTAAATCCTTCATTGTCTAAAGTAACAGCGGCTTTTACAAAGTTTAAGGTTCCATTACTGGATAACCAACCTAAATTGGATGGATTGGCTTTAACTCCAAAACTCATATAGGTAGAGGCCGAGCTTCGCAAGGCTCCCCAGTTGCTTAATGAACCATCTTCATATCGTATCGCAAAAGCATTAATCCCTTCTGTAGAACTGCTGGCCCCGGTGATAATATTTCCGGAAACGTCAAGCCTCTCGACGGGTGCAGAGGTTCCGATTCCCACTTTTCCATCCTGTATGATGGAAAGTCTTTCCACCAGATTGGTCGCACCAGTGTTATCATTGACTAAAATGGAAAATTTTGATCCGTATTTATTTCCGGTTTCTTCAGTCGCGGTAATTCTCGCTTTAAGAGAATTCTGATATCCTGCAAACTCCAGGGTTGGATATTTGGGGTTAGCTGAAGAAGCACTCGATCCTTTGGTAGATATGGTGATTTTACCCCCATTAACATTAGCCACTTCCAAATGGGACTGTGGATCATTCGTTCCAATTCCTACATTTCCATCTTTCATGATCTGAATTCCTGTCCCGGATTCCGTTTCCAGCCTTATCCCCCCATACCATCTAATTTTCAGCCCATCAGTGCCGGATACAGGATAGTGTCCTATAGAATAGTTGGCAGCATCTGAATTGCTGAATAATTTATCAAAGGCTATTTCCTGTGCGTAAGTGATAGAAGCTAATAGTAATGCGATTGTTAAACATGTTTTTTTCATAATTTCTGTTTTTATTGTTTGTAGTTGTATTTAAATTCTTTTAATAAATTGCCGGTCTGGTTGTTTTCTCTGATTTCTTTGAGCCTGTTGGCAGCATCATAAACATAGACCTCCCTGATGCCTGACGGAGGAGTGATACTTCTAACTCCAATCAGGGGGTCATAACTGTATGTAGTAATCTTATAACCCGATAGCTGTCCTCTGAATGTATTAAAGGCATTTAATAAGTCTGTTTCATTGTTGTTAGCTCCTGCTACTGCATCCGTATTGGACGCATTGACAATAGCCGTGATAAAAGATTGCCCGATATCTGCTAATTTTGCATTTTCTATTTTAGCAATAGGCTGGGTTTGATTGTATCCCCAGATGATTACAGTGGAAATGCCATCTTTGGTGGTGTATTGCTGGAGGTTGCCTTTGGAGTCGTATTGATCGTAAGTAACTTCTGCTGTAGAGCTATCTGGATTCAAAAGATCATATGACAATACAGAAGTAGGAAGCAGCATTGAAGAATTATCATATCTTGTTTCTGTTTTTGAAATAATTTTTCCCGGATCGCCCGCATTTTGTTTTTTTACTATTGTTTTTTCCAAAGGAATAGCCACCATATTAGCATTGATCAGCTTTTGGTTGTTTTTTTCATAACTATAAGAAATATTGGTTTCATTTATTTTGTTATCTGAATAAGTTTGTATTTCCTTTGTCAGTTGATAATGTTGTGGATTGCTATATTCATATTTGGCTATCGTTGTTATAGGCTGTGGAGAGTTACTATTATATAAATATTGTTTTATTATTTTAGTATCTAATACTCTTCTTCCAACAGAGATATAATCATTGAAATAAACAAACCTGTTTGGATTGTTTCCATGATAACCTATTATATGCCCGGCATCGCATATTGCAGTCGAATACTCAGAATCTTTCTCAAAAATATTTAATGTACGAATTTTGCTTACTATAAGATCATTGTAAATATATTCCTCAGAATAAACTGGATTATATTGGTTGTTTTCTAATTTATATTCAACTTTTTTCGTTAAATTACTTTTCTTCCAAAATGGAAAAATCAAAGTATTATATCTTCTAAAGTAATCGGCAGATGTTAAAACATCAATTCCTTGAGAAGAATAAAAGTATTCTGTTTTTCCTAAATTTTTTATGTTACCATTTATTGATTCAATATACTCATTTACTTGATCATAATAAACAGGGTTTCCATTATTGGTACCCATTTCAACTAACGGATTAGCAAATAACCAGGTTGTTTCGACATGGTCTGTAACACATCCATTCGAACCAGGAACAGGTTTTAATTGATAATTCGAATAATAGTTTTCAAGTTCATATGGGTTAGCTAAAATTTTTCCAATTCCAATGTTATTTGCTCCTATTTTTTTTGATCCATATTCATAGCTTTTCCTCAAAACTAATGAACTATTGTTATCATAACTAGAAATAGCTTTAACTCGTAAGCCACCTGCTTGCTTGGGAACAATTGTTTCGGGAAGTACCTGTCCATAATATTGGTACTTAGCTTCTACATTAATGAAAGGACTTTTACAAGGTGATCCCATTGATGGTTCAGTAGCTGAATTTATATATGCTTCTATTCTTACTACTGATCCGTAGTTAACTGGAAATGAGAAAGACTCCGAATGTGATGTATTTGATCCTGTAGGACCATGAGTTAAAATCTTCTGCCATCCATCGACCTTAACAATAACTTTAGGAGGTGTTGGACCTCCATAATAATCGGAAAAATAAACGTTAAAACTAATGGGTCCTGTTGTAGTATCTGTTATGGTAAATTCCTTAGTAATCTGAGGTTGTGTCACTAGTGAATTGACATCCTCTGAACACTTTGCATTACTTTTAAGAGCGTAGACACTGTAAGATTTATTCAAAAGTTGTTGCCCTTGCTCTTGCTTCGAAGACAAGAAATAATTAGGCTCATATTCATAATTAGTAAAGCCCCCTGTTGGATAGATAACTTTAGTAAGTGTGCCAGCCTTCATGAAGTTAATATCAGTGTCTCTCTTTTGATATGAAAAAGAGTCTGGAGTGAATCCTACTGTTAGATTTGTAGTTGGTAAAAGTGTATTATTATTTTTCCCATTATAATATCCCCAAAAATCAATTGAGCCTGAATTTTTACTCGGAAGTTGAGTTTGATTATATTCAAATCCATATTTATCAATTAAAGTATTGTTTTTATCCATAAATTGAACTCCATTTAATTTCAAACTCTTTAAATGATGAGCAGGAATTGGTTGATCTAAGTGCTGCGTATACAATAAACTAGATCCAAAACGATTAAAATAATCATTATTATCCAGAACTATTTTCTTTATAATCTTTTCATTTTTTGTTTTTATGGTTAAGCCAATTAATCTGGGAGGATTACTCGGATCATTGGCTGTACCTGCCCAATCTTGTCTATCAAATGCGTAATCAAATTGCACTAGTCCATCTTTAGTAATAATTTTATCAATTCTATAACTTGAGACCATTTTATTAAATGTATTTTTATGCTCTTCAGGGACACCTATCACCGTACCTGTATATGCACGTTTTTCAACTAAAGACATTGTTGAAAAATTACCATTTTTTTTATATTTAATTTGAATTGTATCTGAACGATCAGCAGAAATTATTTCTGTTAAATACCATGCAGAAGTATAGGGCAAGTAGTATAGTGTATTATCCATACCACTTTCATCTATTGAAACGCTATAACTATTAATTTTATCAAATGCATCCTCATTTGTGAAGCTTTGTCCAAATCGATAAAGCACACCTTTATTATTTTTGATAGCTATTTTATTAAGTTGTAAATTAGCATCAATATTTATTGGATCAAATTCAGCACTAACAAATTTTAAGTTATTATCAATGTAGAACTCACCTGAAATTCCTACATTTGTACTAATTGTATACATGTCAGAAGAAGTATCTTTATGATTTGACATGTAGTTAAGATATCCATAATAACTTTTCAAAAGATCATTATTTCCAGTAATGCCAACTGGCCCCGAAGAGTTATCAATATCATTAAAAAGAGGGATGCTATTTCCTGTAAATAAAAAACCTAAATTACTGTAATCGTCAGGAACATCTTTAACATTTCTGATAATGGCTCCTCCTGCATTTAAAGTCCAGCCCAGGCCAACATTGGATTCTTCTTGATTTACCTTTATGCCACTAGCATGATATGAAAGATTTATTGGTAATCTTAAATCCCCACTTGTAACTTCATAAAGAGGAACTTCAATTTTTGGAATTCCTGTAGAAACATTCACTGGATAGTCTACAAATTTCCCTATACTCGAAGCTTCAGGTGATTGTACATTTGGCGTATATGGAATTGGCTTATTTTGGGAAAAATTTTTTATCCAAAATAAAAATAAAATTAGTATATATATTTTTTTCATTATTATTAGTTATTTTTTTATTAGTTTAGCATTCGCCGTTTTATTCGTATCCGTTTTTATGGTCACCAGATAAGCTCCCTGCACCAAAGCCTGCGTGTTGATTTTGGTTACTTTATTCTTTGTTTTCAAACTCTGAAGCTGTCTTCCGCTCATATCGTACAACACTATCTCCGTTTCTTTGAAATCAAAACCAATTTCTACATAAGCATAGTCTGAAACAGGATTCGGATAGATTTTAATATCATATTTTGGAATCAGCTGGTCTATCTGTTTATCTCCCAGCTTTACAATTTTCCAGTTTTCCTTACCTAGTTCTTTGGCACTGGTTCCGGCAAGGATGATAGAGCCGTCTCTGTTCAGTTTCAAGTCTGAAAGTCGCTCTTCTTTTTGTCTCGATTCTCCGCTTACGTGTTTTCTCCACTGTTCATTGCCGTTTCCGTCCAGATAGAGCATCCAGAAGGTTTCATCGTCCTTTTGAACTCTTCCTTCCGCCTGGGTATAACCACCAAGTAAAATTCCTGTGGTAACATCTTGATTCTTGGATCTTGATTCTTGGCTCTTCAACATCACATTCATTCCCATCAGGATATCCCGGTTTTTGAAGTTGTAGGATCTTTGCCACTCTTCATCACCTCTTTCGTTTACAGCAATCAACCATAGATCTGTGCCTTCTTCAATCCCTACAGATTTGTTTCCGGATCTTTCGGATCTTGATTCTCCACCGATAACAAAACCTGTAGCAGTAAGAGCCAGCGTTCTGATATGATCATCTCCTTTTCCACCGAAGTTCTTTTCCCATTCTACTTTTCCGTTTTTATCGAGCTTTACAATCCAATAGTCACCTTCACCGAAATTGCTGCTGGATTTTGAGTAACGGGATTCGGAATTTGGGGTTTTATTATTCAGACCTGAAGTGGTAGACCTTGTATCACGAATCTCAGAACTCCTAGAATATATTCCCAGTAACGCTCCTCCATCCCTGGTCGGAATCATCTTCTCAACTTCATCCAGACCTTTGCCCCCTACAATCAATTGTGACAATTCTTTTCCGTCTTTGTCCAATCGGGTGATCAGGACATCTTTGGAGCCATATCCTTTTGATGAATTTTGTACATTTCCGGCTACAAAAAATCCTAAATCGGTAGTCTGAATAACTGCCCTGGCTTCTTCATCCGCCGAGGTTCCAAGCGTTTTCTGCCATAATTCATCTCCGAATTCATTGATTCGGATCAGCCAGATATCTGAACCGCCTTTGGAATCATCTTTTTGTCCAATCCTTTCCCGGAATAAGAAGTTCCGGCCAAGAGAAAACCACCATCCTGAGTGGTTACTGTAGAGGATAGATAATCGTGATTTGATCCTGAGAAATATTTTTCCCAAGCCTGCTCGCCCTGTTGGTTGAGTTTGACTGCATGGAAATCGTAACCGTTATTCTGTTGTTTTCCAGCCTCTAGCTTCGTGCTTGCTGACCGGATAGAACTGCCTGTGATAAGATACTGCTGGTCAATTGTCGTAGTGACCTGGCTGAGAAAATCCTGAGTGGAAGACCTGATGTCTTTCTGCCAGAGAACTTCCTGGGCAGACACCCGTAAGAATGCGCATACTACAGATGCGCCGAGATAAAGTTTCTTCATTCCCGTGTGAAATTTTAATTGTTATTTCCGTCTGCTAATTTAACATTTTTTAACACATTAAAAAGCTCATATTACGGTGAATTAACATGAATTTTATCACGCAATAATGAGGTTTTCAAAGCAAATTACTTTTTGGCAAAAGTATTACTAGGGAACGACAGAACTTGTCGTATTTTATTTATTAGTTTGTCTTAAAATATGATTAAAATAAAGTTGATTTTATATCCGAAGTTATACTTCGTCAATATAGTTGTTTAAGAGAAAACAATTTGTTTACCTGATTGTTGGAAATTTTTCTATATATATTTAAATTACAGGTATATTATGAATGATAAAAGCTGCAAATAATGGATTATTGTGTGATTTTATAAACACACCTTTGCCCTCCCGAGATAATATGGTCTACCCTTTCCACTTTATAATCTTTTCCTATCAAAGACTGAAAATTTGATAGTTCAGCACGACAAAATCCCTGGCATTCGGTTGCTGCAGCACATATCGGACAATGATTTTCGATAAGAAAATATTCTTCACCTTCTTTTTTCCATTCCGCCATGTACCCTTCTTTACTGCGGGCCTGGGCCAAGCCTTCAAGACGCTCTTCTATAGATTTTGCTTTGGAAAGTGCTTGTTCATACCGCTCATAAGTATTCTTTTCCCGATCAGTGATTAATAAGTCCAATGCATTTTCTCCCAAAAGATTTTTTACCGATTTTAACAACTGAACGGTAACTTCTGCATGACTATCCGGAAACTGAGATATTCCCTTTTCAGTAAGACTGTAATACGTGGAAGGCCGCCCTACTCCTTCGCTTTTCACAGAAGATTCAATCAACCCTTCCTGAGCCAGATTCAGTAAATGCTTTCTTGCGCCCTCCTTGGTAATAGACAGCTCTTCAGAGATGGCAAGTGACGTCACTTCTCCTCTCATCTTGATAAACATCAGAATACGGTCTGCTGCAGGTCTCTTCATTTGACAATTATTTAGTTGTTTTATTTTCCAACAACAAATATAGTCATTTTCTATAATCTCAATAATAAACTGATAAAACATTAATATACAACACATTAAAGCAATGAAAATCAAATTAAATAAAACAACTAAAAAGTTGTTTTATTCGAATATATTATTACCTTTGTCACATATTAATCAAAAAAATAAACAGAATGAAACCGTTTACACTACCACAATTACCTTACGCTTATGATGCACTGGAACCGTTTATTGATCAAAATACAATGACCATTCATCATCAGCGACATCATCAGGCTTACGTTGATAACCTGAATGCAGCATTGGAACAAACCAATGAGACTAATCCTGACCTGGATTCATTACTGCAAAGAATAAGCGAATACAGTCCGGCTGTGAGAAATAACGGAGGTGGTCACTTTAACCACTCATTATTCTGGGAAATTTTATCGCCACAACCTAAACTGACCCCTGAAGGTCAATTACATGATGCTATCAACACTACTTTTGGAAGCCTTGAAAATCTAAAAGCGGAAATGAAAAAGGCAGGCCTGGGACAATTTGGTTCCGGATGGGTTTGGTTGTTTGTCAAATTCAACGGTTCGATTGCCATTAGTTCAACTCCTAACCAGGACAATCCTATGATGGATGTTCTTACGATGAACAGAGGTTTTCCTATCCTTGGAATCGATGTTTGGGAACACGCTTATTATCTGGCTTACCAAAATAAAAGAGCAGATTACTTAGATTCTTTCTGGTCGGTTCTGGACTGGTCTGTAGTGGAAAGAAATTATGAAGAAGCTCTTTCAAAAATCAGATAAAAACATTGATTAAATTATGATGAATCAGGAAACGTTCATTAATAAAGCAAAAGCTTCAGGCATTATTGCCCTTGACCTTTTAGACTATAAGCCTACTACAGAAATTGTAGAACTGGATATCAAGGACCATCTTTTTATGGGAATGATTGTGAAGGAGAAGGATTTTAAAGAATCTATTGCCGCGGTGGATTTTTCCGTGTACAAAGATAAAGCAGTAGGAATTGTTTGCTCTACCGATGCCATTATCCCGCCATGGGCTTATATGCTCCTCATGGAAAAATTATCCCCTTATGCTGTGCATGTTGACTTAAATAACGCAGAAAACATACTACTAGACTTATGGAAACGTCGCCTTACCTATGCAGATCTGAGATGCTATAAAAATCAGAAAGTAGTGATCAGGGCACAGGCAAGTCATGATCCCGCTCTTTACTTATTGGCAGCGGGGCTTCTGAAACCGTTGGTCAAGACCCTGATGTATGGAGAAATAGGTTTACCCAAAGTAATTTTCAAACAATAATATAATGAAAGCAATCATATTCAACGGATCACTGGAAAGAAGAGCTGAGTCTACCTCGGGATTTATCTCCGGCTACTTTGCTGAACGTCTTACAACAGCGGGTATCCGCACTGATATTTTTACCCTTGCCGATTCCGGAATTCCGTTATTCGATGTGACACTTACCAAAACTCCTTTAGCCGTAGAGCGTATGACCCAGATGTTTACGGACGCTGATCTGCATATCTGGCTGGCACCACTCTACCACGGAAGCATTCCGGGGGTGATGAAAAACTGTCTGGATTGGCTGGAGGTCACGGCCAACAGGTATGAGCCCTATCTTACAGACAAAACTGTAGGATTGGTGTGTTGGGCTGACGGGTTGCAGGCCATGCAGGGAATCAATGCGATGGACGCCATTGCCAAATCATTGCGGGCATGGCCACTTCCTTTCAGTGTACCTATTGTGAGATCGGCTTTATTTGATGGTGAGCAACCTACAGAAATTTCAGAGCTCTACTCCGGTAAGTTTGATAAATTAATCAACATTGCCACAACAAAAAAAATTGAAAAAACCATTATAAATCAATCATAACATGATAGAAACAGATATACTGATCATTGGTGCCGGCCCTGCAGGGTTATTTACGGTATTTGAAGCCGGCCTTCTCAAAATGCGGTGCCATATTATTGATGCATTGCCGCAGATGGGAGGCCAGTTATCAGAATTATATCCGAAGAAGCCCATTTTTGATATTCCCGGATTTCCAAGTATTCTTGCAGGAGAGCTTATAGACAATCTTTATGAGCAGATCAGGCAGTTTGAACCGGGCTTTACGTTTAACGAAACCGCCATCCATCTTCTTAAATTAGAGGAAAACCTCTTTGAAGTCATTACAGATAAAGGAACCAAATACAGAGCTAAAGCAGTTATTATTGCCGGAGGTCTCGGAAGTTTTGAACCTAAAAAACCTCCTATTGAAAACATTGCCCATTTCGAGGATGGTGAAGTTAACTATTTTGTAAAACATCCTGAAGACTATACGGGAAAACAAGTCGTCATAGCCGGTGGTGGCGATTCGGCGCTGGATTGGACGGTGCATCTTGCTGAAATAACCTCTTCACTGACTTTGATCCATAGGAGAAATGAATTCAGAGGGGCATTGGATTCAGTTGAAAAGGTGAAAAAGCTAAAACAGGAAGGAAAAATCAACCTGATTACCCCAGCGGAAGTCATTGCCCTTGAAGGAAACGACCGCCTGGAGAAGATTATTGTTGAAAAAGAAGGTGTACTTCAAACTATAGAAACAGATTATTTCATTCCTTTATTTGGGCTGGTTCCTAAACTCGGGCCACTTGCCGATTGGGGACTGGAACTAGAAAAAAATGCTATAAAAGTAGATAACAGCACAGATTTTCAAACCAATATTCCGGGGGTGTATGCTGTGGGAGATATCAATACATATCCTTATAAAATGAAGTTGATCTTATGCGGATTCCATGAAGCTTCAATTGCCTGCCAAAGCATCTATCAACGTCTTAATCCGGGGAAAAAATTTATATTAAAATATACTACGGTAAGCGGTATTGAAGGTTTTGACGGCACTAAAAAACAGGCCGAAAAGCAGGTAGTAGCCACTATTGACTAATTCCTATGAAAGAAGATATTACAATTACCGTGACAGATCAGGAAGGTACCAAACATACCCTGATCTGTCCACTTGATATGGGACTTAGTCTTAAAGATATCTGTAAAGCCTATGAACTTCCTATGGAGGCCATGTGCGGTGGCATGGCCATGTGTGCGACCTGCCATTGTTTTATTCTAAGTGAAACGATAACTCTGCCTGAAAAAAGTGATATTGAAGACGCCCTTCTTTCAGAGCTATTGAACACCCAGGCAACCAGCAGATTAGCCTGCCAGATTTATCTGACCGCCCAAATGGATGGACTTGCGGTAGAGATTCCAGCAGATTAACAGATTTAAAATAAAAGTTTGCACAGTTTATGATGTATAAATTGTTTGAACTGCTTTAATTAAGTTGAGCAGGGATTTCCGAAACCATGTTGAGGGAATCCCTTTTTCAAACCAAAAAAACTAAAACAATATGGCTATTAAAATAACTGATGACTGCATCAACTGCGGGGCCTGTGAACCCGAATGTCCCAATTCAGCCATTTATGAAGGTGCCATCGACTGGCGTTGGCAGGATAAAACAAAGCTTTCAGGGAAAGTGACTTTTCCGGATGGAACAGAAGCCGACGCAGGCGCCTATCAGGAAGCGTATTCAGATGAAGTTTATTATATTGTATCCGGAAAATGTACGGAATGTAAAGGCTTTCATGAGGAGCCACAATGTAAAGCTGTGTGCCCCGTAGACTGTTGTATTGATGATCCTGATCACCGGGAGACTGAGGAAGTTTTGCTGGACCGTCAGAAATTCATGCATGGAGATTAATCCATTCAATACAAATTATACATTCTTAATTTTTTAAATCAACCACATCGACGCATAGTTTTTAAAACACTGATAAATTTCTATGAATCTATGTGGTTGATCCATTAGTTGAGCTGTTTTGCTTTTATCTCATTGTATATTTTTTGAGTAAAAGGTGTTTCAATATTCAATTCCCTGCCATATTGAAGGATTGCTCCGGCAAACAATTCCAGTTCATTCTCTTTTTTCCCGGAATGTACGTCCAGCTGCAAAGAAGTGGGTGTTTCATAAGGAAAAGTTGCAGCTTTTTCATATGTTTTTTCAATACTATCTTCCGGAAGTTCAATGCCTTTCCGATCTGTAATCTGCTTCATTTCCTTCATGATTTCAGTGGCTTCTTTCTTCTGTTCACCATCACTGCAAACGGCTCCTATTGATGAATTGTGCTTAGCTGTTACCAATCCGAAACTTGCAATAAAGAAGAATTTCGTCCAGATATCCGTTATTGCATTCTCTTTACAATCAAAATCAATTTTACTTTCTGCGAGCAAATCCGAAATCCAGTTTATATCAGCTGAAAAATGATCCGGATCTCTTCCGACAATCATTTTTCCTGCTTTCCCTTTGTGCTCTACTGTTCCTCTTTCTTTAATATGAGAAGCAACATAAATGCACGTTGGTAATATAATATGATCAGGAATGATCTTTTTTATTCTGTCGTAAATATCAGCTCCGTTCATCATCGGAAGCAGTATGGTATTCTGATGAATAACGGGTAAAAGTTGTCGGCACACATTCTCAAGGTCATACTCTTTTACTGCAATTAAAACCAGGTCAGGATTTTTAATTTCACTGATGTGCTCTTCAATACCATTAGGATAAGTTCTGTTATTGGGATGTTCGGAAGACAAAAGAACGAGTCCGTCCTCTTTAACCTTCTCATAGGTTTGTCCACGAGCGATAAAAGACACTTTATATTTTCCGGAGGTTTCATTCGCCTGGTTGATTTTAAACCCAAAATATCCGCCTACTCCTCCCAATCCTACAACGACAATATGTTTTTTATTCATGAAATTATTTTTTAGCAAAGATCAGCGACAGGATTGAATTGATCACTTGACAAATGAAAAGAAATAACAAATAGTATGGAAGCCTGTTATTTATTAATCTCTCTTCTGATTCTGCTCAACGAACTGTCCTTAATTCCCAGGTAAGAAGCAATGATTTTCAAAGGTACATGCTGAAAAATATCGGGATCTTTTTTCATCAGATTGGAATAACGGGTTAAGGCTTTCTGACTGGCCATTTCTATTAACCTGTCGTGAATATTGTAATAATTCAAAACAAACAAAAGCCTGCTGAACTCTCTGAATTCCGGGATATTATGAAAGTTATCCTGTACATTTTCCAGCCCCGTTTCCCAAAACACACAATCCGTCACGGTTTGATATATTTCTTTCGTTGGCTGTTGCCTGAAAAACGAAAGAAAGTCATTCACAAAACAAGGTGCTGAATAAATATTGGTGGTAATTTCTTCATTATCTTCATTCAGAATATAAGAGCGCACATAGCCTTTCTCCAGAAAATAGGTCTTTGTACTGATAACATTCTGATTCAGCAATATATCATTGGCTTTCAATTCAAAAGAAGTGAACGTTCTGGTAATCTTTTCCACCACCTCGTCTTTAATGGTGAATAAAGAATGAAAATAATTGTTTATCGATGATTTGTCCATATCAATAAATCCTTAATGTAAGGTCTCTGTGGCCAAAGATAAAAATAATACGTTAAGCATAGAGATTAGGACATAAAGTTATTTTTGTGAACATAAAACCACCCCGTCAAATCAAAGATTTGACACCCCTCCGGAGAGGGGAATTATGCTAACATTAGTTGTAGTCTTTGTGGGGACTTGACATTATCATGATCTTCTATTCCAATTTTACAGCTTTTGTAGCCAGAAAGGTGGGCAGGTATTTATCAATTAGAAATCTCGGATGCGGTTGCATTTCTTCTACAAAATCCTCCATTAAAAAACCTGCTTTCAATTGTCCGCCGATAAGATCTGAAAGACTATGTCCAAAAACCAGAGCTTCATTATTTTTAAGCTTTTTTGCTATCTGCTCCTGACTAAGATCTTTGATATCAGCATAAGGTACAGTATATTTAGGCCTGATAATTCCTTCTGCCATATCCTGAGGATTCCTATCGGCTACGAAAACCACAGGATTAAAAAAACTGGCTAATAGTGTTCCTCCTTTCTTTAAAACTCTGTAGGCTTCCTCCCATACTGGATTTACATTTTCCACATAATGATTGGAAATAGGATGAAAAATAAGATCAAAAGATTCATCTTCGAAAACGCTCAAATCTCTCATATCCCCTTGCACGGTTTTTAAAGATAAACCGTCACGTTCCGCAACCTTTTGGTCCTGCTTTAGTTGTTCTTCCGAAATATCATAAACGACCACAGAAGCTCCCGCTGCTGCAAGTACCGGAGCCTGCTGTCCCCCGGCTGAAGCCAGGCAGAGGATTTTCTTGCCTTTCACATCACCCAACCATTCTTTATTCAAAGGCTTAGGAGTAAGATGTACCTCCCATTTTCCTTCTTTAGCCTCTTTAATAAGCTCTGCACTTACGGGTTGAGACCATTCGTTTTGCTCCGTTGCCTGTTGGTTCCAGGCAGATTCATTATGATGTAAAAAATCAATGTTCTGTTCTTGCATAATATTATCTTTTTCATTGGCATTATAAAACATTTACAATGCGTTAGCATTCAAATATAGTAAGTTTGTGATCATGAATAATGGAAAGACTAGCTGTTTTCATGAAAAGGGATGAAAATAATTATACCCTGGATCTATTAAATACATTCTTTACCTGATTACAAAAGTCATTTTTTTCAACATTTACAGCGAATGTAAAAAGGGTAAAGAAAGATCAAACATTACAAACAACAACCTGAATATCATTAAAGTACAAATTAAAACATAACGAAATACAGCCTTTACATTCATTCTTTGGCATTAAATTTTAATCCTGATTTTGAACATTTTTAAAAGGTTTTTGGTAAGAATGAAGGCACACAAAAGGTCTAAATTTGCAGTATCGATGAAGAAGTCTTTCTACATATCACTTACCTTTCTACTGATCCTGTTTCTAACGGCTATAACAGGATTCACAAATAACAGAAAAAGTATTCATGTAAGTTCTTCTCAGGATCAGATGGGTTTAAAAGCTTCCGATATTCAACAGCACGATATCTTATTTCTGGCTTCCATGGCTGAAAATGATATTGACCTTGACAAAGCTTTTTTTGATCTGCCTTTTATTCTATTGGTAAAAAATATTCTTTTCAGTGGATTACAATCGGGATCAGGGGCTATTATAAGCTCTGCTTCACAGCATACACATCCCTATCATCTTCCCAGATATCTTTTGTTTCATAATTTAAAGATCCGAATTTTAGGATTTTCTCTTTAACTTATCTCTGAAACCCTTATTCAAAGGGATTTCCTACGAACAATTTTGAATTTTATTATCCGAATATTTCGGATAGTCACCTCACCTATAAACCTATAAGCTATGCATGAATTAAGTATAGTGAAGGATATTTTTGACACCTTGGAAGAGCATTATAACGCCAAAGTTGAAGATATTCAACAAGTTCAGGTAACGGCAGGACTCCTGTCCAATGTACAGCCCGTCCTGATTCAGAATGCATTTGATGCATTTATTACCGACCATCCTGTGTACCGGGAAATGGAACTGGAAGTTTTTGTCAATGATATTATCGCCCGTTGTGAGCAGTGTCATAAAGACTTTCCTGTCCGGTATCACAAGTTTGTATGTCAGGACTGTGGCACGCCGTCCGCCCATATTGTTCAGGGAAATGAACTCTTTATCTCAAAAGTAATTTTTAAACAAAAAGACCATTAATATGTCAACAGCGAATCCAAAAAGTCTAGGAAACCGCGTAGGGTCGGTTCAATGTGATAATACAACCCTTCATTTATTAAAAGCCAATGATTTTGTAGCTAAAGCTATCAGAGAGCGTTTAAATAGTATTTGTGTCATCAATGTGTGCTCTTCTCCTGGATCAGGAAAAACAACTTTAATGCAGGAAACAGGAAAACGTCTTGCCAGAGATCTTAATATTTCAATCCTGGTGGGAGATCCTGAGACAGAGCGTGACGCTATCCGTATGCGTGAAGTGGGGATTAACGCACTGCAAATTGTAACCGGCGGAATGTGTCATATCGAAGCTCAGATGATTCTGCAGGCTTTGGATCACATTGATCTGGAAGGGGTAGATTTATTATTTATTGAAAACGTAGGAAACCTGCTTTGCCCTTCTGCCTTTGATCTGGGTGAAGATTACCGTGTAACACTCCTTGCCTCCACAGAAGGTGATGACAAGCCTAAAAAATACCCTCGTATGTTCTTAACCAGTGAATTGATGCTCGTTTCCAAAGCAGACCTCCTTCCTTATGTTCCGTTCTCTGTAGAGGCAGTAACAAAAGATGCTCATGAGGTGAATCCAAACTTAGAAGTAATGACGATCAGCACTTTAAACGGCGAGGGAATTGATCAATGGTGCGAGTGGCTGAAAGAAAAGGTACAACTGAAAAAGGAAAATGCGGCTAAAGAAGCTTAATATGAATACAGTGCAACCAGTCGTAATCGATGAAGTAAAAACAGGACTTGACCTCATCGCTCAACACCCTGACGTTCTGGAAATCGAATGGTTTGAAACTCAAAAACAAAAACTCACCCGGGCTACCAGGTCCGGGTTGGTTTTAGAGCTGAGATTGCCGCTCAAAAAAGAATGGCAGCAAGGAGATGCTTTATATAGTAATGGTCAATTAACGGCTGCTATTACGATCAAAACATGTCTTACTATATGTTTTCCGGTAAGAAATGATAGAGAAGCTGCAGACTTCTGTTATTTTATAGGAAATCAGCATCTGCCTGTATTTCTCGTCTCAGGTCAACAATTTGCCGTTCCTTACGACGGACGTCTCTATGAACAACTCTCCACAAGATATGGCGGTCGTATTGAGCTTAAAGACTCGCAGTTATTATCCACCCAATCTCTACGCCATCTGGCAAAAAATAAAGCATATGAACATTAAAAACAGCCTGATCACATCTCTTTTTGCAGTGATACTCCTTTTACAAAGCTGTCAAAAAACGAAAGACTCTGTCTATACAGCATCTTCAGATCAACAAGTCACTGCTACGGACAGCAGGGGCAAGGCCATTACTCTTCCCCATGAAGCGATACGGATTGTCGTATTGTACAACGCGTTGGTGGATGATGTGTATATGCTTCAGGCAGGAAAAAAAATTGTAGGGATCCCGCAGCAGATCTATGAAATGGAAGATACCTACAGTTTTCTTTCAAAACTGGATGACCGCATCAAAAATAAAACTATTGCCACCCCCACTTTTGGAGGACAATCCAGCAATGCAGAAAGTATTGTCGGTTTAAAACCGGACTTAGTTCTCACCTTTAATACCGATCAGGATAACATCAATCAGCTTGAAAACCTGGGAATTCCAGTATTTACGTTTTCATCTCTAAATGATGCGAAGATTCTTGATGAGTTGAAAAATGTAGGAAAACTGTTAGGTAAAGAAAAACGTGCAGAAGAAATCACAGGATATGTTTCTGAAGAAGTCAAAAAAATGAGAGCTTCCCAAGAATCATCTCCTAAAAAAATCTACTATGCGTGGTCAAAAGGACGCATCATGTCCACATCAGGGAAAGGAAGCCTGATCGATATGGCGATTACCTTATCGGGGGCCCAGAATGTCTGTCCCGTTCCGATAGAAGCACCTAATATCAGTGCAGAAACCATGTATAAATGGAACCCTGACTTAATTATTTTATGGAATTCCAGATTATCTGATGTGTATGATCTTAAGGAACTGGCTGCTCTTCCGGCTGTTAAAAACAAACAGGTATTTGCGATGTCTCCTTCCTTTCCGTATGATCCGCACACGGTGAAATTTATGTTGTTTGCCAAGCAGCTCCGTCACTGGTGCATGCCTGAATACACACAAGAACAGCTTGATCAGGATGTTAAAAAAGCCTTTGAAGTCATCTACGGCAAAAAGGATTGATCTGATGAAGCGATATAGTAAAAATATCATATTACTGATTCTGTTTCCTGTTCTTCTGGTATGCATTTCCCTTGTAATAGGTTCCAGCCAGAATATAGGTTTTGGGGAATTGTTTCATCACATAGCCTTAGAATTGGGAATGTCCAAAGATACAACTGTTTTGCAGGGAAGTTTGCCTACTATTTTATGGCAGGTACGCTTACCGCGGATTGTTCTTACTTTTCTGGTGGGTGCTTCGCTGGCTTCCTCCGGAGGTGTTCTTCAGGCGGTATTCAGAAATCCTATCGTTGATCCTTTTACGTTGGGCATTTCCTCAGGTTCAGCTTTTGGAGCTGCATTGGCGATGTTATTCCCTGTTTTGGCGGTTAATGCTTCAGCCTTCATTTTCGGAGTAGCTGCGGTTGCCATCACCTATCTGGTTTCTTATGCGGGGGCTAAAACTTCTATTGTCAGTATGGTTCTGGCAGGGATGATCGTTTCAGGAGTATTTACGGCATTGCTGACGGTATTGCAATATCTCAGTGATCCTTACAAACTGCAGGCTATTGTACAATGGACAATGGGAAACCTGCATACGGCCTCCTGGCAGAAAGTCCAAACTGCGATATTTCCTGTTATCATTGGTTTATTGGTGATTGTAATTCTTCGGTGGAAGCTGAACCTTCTGGCATTGGGAGATCATGAGGCGATGGCAGTAGGGGTGAATCCTACCCTTTTGAAACTAATCCTGATGGCCGTTACCACTATGATTACAGCTTCGTCCGTAGCAGCTGTTGGAGTGATCAGTTTGTTTGGGTTGATTGTTCCTCATATCAGCAGAATGATTTTCGGACCTGATAATTCGATTACAGTTTGGGCTAATATCAGCATTGGTGGAACATTCTTACTGCTGATTGATGACTTCTCACGAACTGTAATGCCTTTTGAAATTCCCATCGGTGTATTCACGATGATCATCGGTGCCCCGATTTTTATGTATCTCATGCGAAAAAAAGCTATAAACTGGAACTCATGACCCATCTGATTAGTATAGAACAGCTTTCTTTTGATTACGGAAAAGATAAGGTATTAAAAAATGTAAATGCAGGATTTCAGAAAGGGAAACTCTCTGTGATCCTTGGCAGGAACGGCAGCGGTAAATCCACTTTGTTTAAAATCATAGCCGGTCTTGAAAAAAATTACAAAGGAAACATCAGGATTGCCGGTAAAGAGCGTCGAAAAATAAAAACAGGAACAAAGTCTCCGGTCCGTCTTGGTTTTTTAACTCAATTCCATCAGACTACTTTTCCGTTTAAAGTCATGGATGTGGTATTGACCGGACGGGCTTCTTTTTCAAGATTCTCTCCTCAATCAACAGATTATGAAGCGGTAGAAGATATCCTTCAAAAATTCAATTTAACCCATTTAAAAGATAAATCTTACACTTCCCTTTCCGGCGGAGAAAGACAACTGGTACTCTTATGCCGTGTTTTGGTTCAGAAACCTGATATTTTAATGCTGGATGAACCTACCAATCATCTGGATCTGCACTATCAGGTTGCCGTGCTGGAAGTCATCCGCCAGCTGGTGAATGAAGGCACTACGGTTTTATGCGTTATGCATGATCCTAACCTTGCTTTTCAGTTTGGCGATGATTTTTTTGTCATGCGTCAGAATGAGCTGGTTCCTGTTCAATCTCTGGAAAAAGATGAATTGAAACAGCTTCTGGAAGACACTTACCAGGTTCCTTTACACGTGTTGGATAATCAGGGAACTCCCATGTTTGCACCTCAATTAAAATAAAATATATGAAAAATCATGAAGAAATAACCATTTCGAAGGTGGAAGACTATCAAGTGTTTGAAGTACTGCCTTATGTTATGGAATTCAGACGTCAGCTATATCCGTTACTGGATCCGTTGATTGTTCCAAAAGATCTGGTAAATTTTGAACAAAATTACATCCATTCCGATTCCGGAGCTTTTTTACAGGCCCGCACAACCAACGGAAAACTGATAGGGGTTATTGGAATGATGCCTTATGATTACCGGTTTCCTCACCTGAATATCGGCGACGAAACGACCGTGGAAGTTGCAAGGTTATTTGTAAACCCAGAACATCGGAGAAATGGTGTTGCCACCTTATTATTTCAGGAACTGGTAAAGAGGGCACAGCAAAAAAATATAAAACGGCTCTACCTGCATACCCACCCTTTCCTGCAGGGAGCATATGAATATTGGCTCAAACAGGGTTTTATACTGCTGAAATCCTGTTACGAAGCCAGCTATCCTACATTACACATGGAATTAATGATTTCAGGACAATAAATACACTACAACGTAGAAAGATACAATGAAGCACACAGCCAAAAAAGTATTGTACATCAATGGTATAATGCTCCTACTTCCTTTTGCCTTATCAGCACAGGAAACCCATCCTGTTTTTGGAAAAGTTTTAAATCAGGAAGGTAAAATTATTTCGAATGCTACTGTTTCCATCAATCATGGAACGCCCACAACAACGAGCAAAGACGGAAGTTTTATATTTAAAACACCCGTTCAGTATCCGGCCCAGCTGATGATTGACGCCAAAGGATATTCAGAATCCCATATCACTATAGATTCTCTTTCTTATGATGATAAAAACGGGATCACCATTCGCCTTGCCGAAAATCAGACAAATATTCAGGAGGTCTTGATTACCGCGAGAAGAAACAATTCTTATCTTACCAATACTCTTGAATTAGGCGGAAAATTTTCAGGAAACTTAAAAGATCTTCCTCAATCTGTTTCTATCGTCAGCAGTGAGTTCATGGAGGATAAACAAGCCTATACGACCCGTGAAGTGGCACAGGATCTGGCAGGAGTTACCACAGCTTCTTCGTATGATGATCTTATTATCCGTGGTTTCAAAAGTGGCTATGAGACCGGGATTCGTCTGGTGAATGGTCTGCGCTCAGGATATAGCTATGGTAATAGTTATTATCGTTCTCCATTGACCATTAATTTAGAAAGCGTTTCCGTTTTAAAAGGACCGGGAGCTTCTTTATTTGGTGATATTACACCGGGAGGTACTATTAATATGGTGACTAAAAAACCATTGGAAACACAAAAAGGATCTGTTAATTTCTCCGTGGGAAGCTTTCAGACTTTCCGTACCAATATTGATCTTGGAGGCCCTTTAGACAAAGAAAAGAAAATTCTGTACCGACTGAATGCCGGTTATGAAGACAGCAAAACCTTCCGTAATGTCAATCAACAGAAAAACTTTATGGTGGCTCCGTCATTTACTTTTAAACCTTTTGATGGGACACAGGTGGATATTGATTGGGTATATGATCAGTTTCACGGCTATCTTGACCGGGGAATGGGGTTGAGAAATAATGACTTCTACGCCTTACCACGTTCTTTTACTTTAAGTCAACCTTCTGATTTTTATAATACGAAAACATTATCATTCAGTGCGAGGCTGAGCCAGCGGCTTACTCATAATTTGTCATTGAATGCCAGTTATATGAAATCGATCTACCAGGAGGATGTCAATGAACACCGCACGCTGAACAGTTATGCTAATGCTCCTGCCAATACGATTATGAATATGCGTTTCTTTGACCGTCACGGAAAAGACTACACAGATAATTCCGTAGTCTATCTGAAATGGGATCTTACCGGGCATAAAACAGAACATCATATCATTGCGGGAGTCGATTATGCCCAGTATGAAGGAGACAGCAACAACCGGCAAAGAGAAGCCAGACAACAAAAAATAGACGGAAAGATTGTCCCGTTGACCTTTGACCTCAACAATCCTACGTATACCACTCATGATCTCAGCAATTATGTATGGCTGCCACAAGGTAACTATCCTTTCCTGAGTCCTTATAAAACAACCGGAATCTACGTACAGGATCAGATTTCTTTTGCGGACCGGTTAAAATTGGTGGTCGGATTACGTCATGAGCATTATTATTCAGAAACCGTAAGTGCCGCGGATCGTTTTCATGCCACGCAAAATGCATGGCTACCCCGTGTTGGACTGACCTACCAGATTAATGATCAGATTAATTATTTCGCAAGCTACTCACAGGGATTCGCCCCTGTTGGTGCCAATTTCATTCAGAACTATCATGATTATGGAGCTGATAAACCTTTCACAGCAGAACATAGTTTCCAGATTGAGACAGGTCTTAAAACAGGATTTTTTAAGAACCAATTGCAAATGGATTTGTCTTTATTCCGGATTGAACGTAAAAATATGTTGATTGCCACAGGTGAAATCAGTACTACAGGATTTCCGGTTTACAGGCAATCCGGACAGGCAGTGTCAAAAGGGGTTGAGATTGATATCCGCGGCCAGCTGACCAAAGAATTTCAGGTGATGGCCAATTATACCTGGAACCAAACAGAGGTTAAATCCTCTTCTATTGCTTCAGAAGTGGATCAAGCTTTACCGGGAGCTCCCCAAAATATGGCCAGCATGTGGCTGAAATATGTTTTCTCAACCTCAGCTTTGAAAGGTTTGGGATTTGGAGCGGGAGTGTATTATGTAGACACCAGACGTATGGATAACAGCATTGGAAAAGACAGTACCGGAAATGCGCTGTGGGGAGAATGGCCTTCTTATACCACTGTAAATGCAGCGGTTTATTATCACATCGGAAAAATGAAAATGGCAGTAAATGTCAACAACGTTTTCAACAAATATTATTTCCTGGGAGGTTTTGATTATACCCGAGCGTTCCCGGGCGCTCCAAGAAACGTAATGGTTTCTTTAGGGTATTCATTCTAAATTTTTTTAATCTTGTTAAAACCCGGGCTGTCATTGATAGTCCGGGTTTTTTTATTTTTAAAATTATTGTTGAAAAATGCAATGGAGCTGAGAAGACTTAAGATTGTTCTCATTTAGGGCTCCGGGATTTTATCTTTTATAGAATTATCGTTTACTCAACTCTCTTCTTCCGCAAATCTTACAGATTTTGCAAGTCAGACAGATCTTAACAAGGAAATCTGCTAATGTGCTCAAAATTTTCTCTACTAAAATATTGCTTTTACTCTATACCTTTTCATTTTTCGTATCTTCATTAGCTGAAATAATTCCTGCAATTTGCTACCTATGGATAATGACTTTCAATACAAATTTATCAAGCCCGACCATATTATTGCTGATTTTGTAGAAAATCTGGGCACTTTTCATAATGCTTCAAATGAACCTAAAGAAGTTGTTGTGATTCCCGATGGAAGAATTGATCTGTTTTTGTCTCAATCTCCCACGGAACCTTTTCACATTACACTTTTAGGATTGGAAACCTATCCCGAACAAAGACAGATCCCACCAAAAACAACAGCTTTTATCATAAGTTTTAAACCGATTGCTGTTGAATATATTTTACAAGCTTCTATTGCCGATCTATTAAACACAGGAAAAGAACTTCCTCCCGATTTCTGGGGTTTCACAGCAGATGACATTCAAAGTTTTGAACTTTGTTCTCAAAAAGCGACAGAAATAATTAAAGAATTGTTACCGGTGAAAACCGATGAAAGAAAACTGAGGCTTTTTGAGCTGATGTATTTATCAAATGGTGAAATGAGCGTGCAGGAACTCTCGGAACAAGTGGGCTGGAGCAGCCGTCAGATCAACCGTTATTTCACCAAACAGCTGGGATTGTCTTTAAAAGCTTACTGTACTATTTTACGCTTCAGAGCATCATTGGAACATATTGCCCACGGTAAGCTCTTTCCCGAACTTAATTATACCGATCAGAATCATTTCATCAAAGAAATCAAAAAGTTTTCGGGAGTGGCTCCCAAAGAATTATCCAAAAATAAAAACGACCGATTTGTACTATTATCCGTATTGAAAGGGGAATAAATTTGCATTGTAAAATTTAAATTAACATGCTGACAGATCATAAATCGATAGCGATTGTAGGTGGTGGTCCTGCGGGACTTACCCTGGCCAGACTTTTACAATTGAAAAATGCCAATGTAAAGGTATACGAAAGAGATATAAACCAACATGCCCGTGTTCAGGGTTCCCCTCTTGACTTGCATGAAGATTCGGGATTGGCTGCTTTAAGGAAGGCCGATCTCATGGAAGAATTTAAAAAGACCTTCCGCCCCGGAGCCGATAAAACACTCATCCTCAATCCACAAACAGAAGTGCTTTACAGTGACCATGAAACAAAACCCGAAGAAAATTTTGGTCATGAACATTTTCGGCCCGAAATAGATCGCGGTCCTTTAAGAACAATGTTGCTGAAGTCTTTACAGCCCGATACGGTACTATGGGACAGTCACTTTATTTCCATGGAACCACAGAATGAAGGTTGGATACTTCACTTTAAAAACGGAATTTCAGCTTATGCCGATCTTGTCATTGCTTCGGATGGAGCCCGTTCAAAGATCCGTCCTTACCTTACAGACATCAAACCTGTTTATTCAGGAGTATTGATGCTGGAAGGAAACGTTTCAAAGACAGCAGCTCCACAAATTGATGCCTTAATTAACAGTGGTAAAATCATGGCTTTTGGAAATGCTCAAAATATATTGATAGGACAGAAAGGAAATGGTGATCTCGGATTTTATGCCAGTTTTAAAGCAGATGAAAATTGGCCGGAAACAAGTAATCTTGATTTTTCCGATACTACCGAAGTTCTACGATGGTTTAAAGAACAGTATTCAGAATGGAGTAATATTTGGGATGAATTATTTGAACATGCTTATACTCCCTTTATTCCTCGTCCGATTTATTATATGCCTTTAGATCAGGCTTGGGAGACCCAACCTAACCTGACTTTAATAGGTGATGCAGCCCATGTAATGCCTCCGTTTGCCGGCGAAGGAGCCAATATGGCAATGCTCGACGCTTTGAAACTGAGTGAATATCTCACAAATAGTCAATACAATACACTAAAAGAAGCGATTGCCGCTTACGAGACAAATATGCGTAAGCAAGCGGATACAGCCATTCAGGAATCACTTGAGAATGGAGAAAGAATGCATTCAGAATATGCACTGGAAAATATGCTTGATTTTTTCAGTGGACATTCCTGATCTTTTATCTGATTCCCCTTAATAAAAAAACGGTCTCAAAATTGAGATATCCATTCATATTTTAAATTGAATAAAAGTAAAAAGAACATACTACACATGTACAACATTAATACAACATATTGAAAAGCAAAAAATAATCACAATAAAAAACAAACAGAATTAACGTTAAAAATTCAATACAAAATCAATACATCTGTTTTAAAAATACTTTATTACCAATTTGGTAAATGATGGGCCAATCAAAATACATTATAGAGAAATAGTATAAAAAAATAGAATTAATTGTTTAAGATGATCAAAATAAAGATTAAACTAAGACATATATATCGAGGTATGTAAAAAATCCCGCAAATAAAAAAACAAAAACCAAAACGCTGATAAACAATCTATTACAAAAATAAATAAGCCCTGTAGTACCCGTGTCGTACAGTTTTTTTTCTGTTTTAAGTATTTTTTTTCAAATTTGACAAAAGGCCACCAAAAAACGAGTGGTGAAAAGAGAATATTTCGAAACACTGTCTGACCTGATGAGTCAGACAGTTTTTTTTGCTTCAATCCAGGCTGTCTAAAAACTGATAAATATCAACTTCCGTAGGAATGTTTAATTTCTTTCTGAGCCTGTATTTTTTTTGCTGAACAGTCTTGTGCTGGATCAGGGTATAGCTGGCAATTTCCTTGGAGGTAAAATGCAATCTTAACAGCGCACAGAAAGTTAACTCAGAATCTTCAAGGCTGGGATTGATATTCAAAAGTTTCCGTATAAAATCCGGGTGTGTCTTTTTAAAGTATATGAGGAACTGGGGATCATTTTTTCTGGCCAGTTCCATAAGAGTTCCGTGAGTATTGTCATTCATTTTATTTTTCAATTCCTGAGACTCTATTCTAAGGTCTCTCTTCCTTTTTCTTAACCGGCTGATAATGCTCCATGAGTATATTCCTAACAGTGAGAAGGTGGCAAGAGATAAAAAGATTACCCACTGCATTTTAGTCTTATGATTTTCTGCGTCTTGTTTTGTTTCTGAAATAAAAGACTCCATATCCTGATTGATGGTGTTCAGTAATGCGGTATTGGTTTTATTTTTTGCTTCAGTGTACGCTTTTAAATAGAAATAAGCTTTTTCTTTTTGTCCTTTCTTCTCATAGACCGATCTCAGGTCATTATATATATATTTTGTATAATACACAAAGATACGTCTGGTCTTTTTATCTATTTCCAAAGATCTTTTAAATGCTTCTTCAGCTTTATCATATTGTCCGTCAGCAAGATAATATTCACCAAGGATTGTACTGATATAGAGAGCAATCCCGTCTTCTTTTTTCCGCCTTTCCATCTTGCTATATGCTTTTGATATATAAGCGTAAGCTGAATCCATATTTTTATACATATAAATGTAATCACTTATGGCACAATCGATGTATCCTGTGGTATCAAGTTTTCCTGCTTTCTGAAAATTCTGTAATGCTTCTTTATAGTTTTTTCTTTCAATCAGATAAGTAGCCTGTCGAAGGTAGATATTAAAAAGCAAGCTTGTCGTCAGTTCGGACGGATGACTTTTTTTAACAAGGCTCAGGGCTTCATCATTGTATTCAAAAGCTTTATCCATCTTTTTGAGTTCTGCGTTAAAACGGCCATATACATTATAGAACCTTGCTTTATGAATATTATTCTCTGAATCATCCAAGATTTCTTTTGCATTATCGAAGAGAAACTGTGATTTCTGATAATTTTCCGATGAAATGTTCAACTCTGCCAAATTGATGTAGCAAAGTGCTTTACCATCCTGATAGTTTAACTGTTCCGCTTTCTTATAATATCTTTTATTAAGATGTACAAGGGAATCATACTCACCGGAAAGGCGGAACTTCTCATTCTGTGTCAGCAAAGGAACATCAAATGTATCTTGATATTTCGTGGAACCCTGGTTACACGAGATTAAAATAACAACCATCATAGAAAGAAAAATACGTATCATAGTGCTTTCTATATTTAATCTACAAAATTATCATTATAAGTTATCATACTAAACATTGCAAAGTCATACCCATATATAATACTTGATTTTCTCTTTATTATCTTTCTTTAATACGCAGAGGGTCAGTCATTATTTTGTTCTTGTATATTATTAAAAAACACATAAATATCTTTCTCTCCCTGTATATTTAATCTTTTTCTGATCCTGTATTTTTTCTGCTGCACAGATTTATGCTGTACAAAAGTATAGTCTGCTATTTCCTTTGAAGTAAATCCCAGCTTCAGCATAGCACAAAAAGCAAGCTCTGAGTTTTCAAGGCCAGGATTGATATTCAAAAGACTGTTGATGAAATCCGGGTATACTTCTTTAAATTGCTTTAAAAATGAAGAATCATTTTTTCTGCCCAATTCAGTAAGCTCTTCTACCTTTTTATTGAATACATGGTTCTTCAAAACTTCGGTTTCTATTTTTAAACTTCTTTTTTTCGTTCTGAGATTTTTTATGATCTTCTGAACGTATATACCTGAAAAAGTAAGAACAGAAATAGATAAGGCTACCAATAGCGGCAATTCATTTTTATGCCAGTCCGATTCCTTTTTTGTTTCTGAAATAAAATCTTCGGTACTTTTATTCATCGTAACAAATCGCTCATTATCAAGCCTACTCTCCTCTTCCATATATTTCTTCAGATAGTAATAGGCCCGGCTGTCGTCATTTTTCTTTTTATACAAATCAGATAATGCTCTAAATACTCCACTTGTATGGGATGAGTAAGTACGTCTTGTTTTTATATTGATTTCCAATGCCTTTTTGAGAGCTTTTTCTGCTTCATCAAGCTTATTAACTTCCTTATAATAACATCCCATGGTAAAGTATACCCACAGAGATTCTACATCAGATGTTTTCTGTTCGAGCATTTTTTAGCTGCTATGGAAATGTACGTTCCGGCGAGTTCCGGCTGATGGGTAAAAAGGTAATATTGAGCAACCGTGGAATTGGTGTATGCAGAGTTTTCCAGCGCATTGCCTGTAAGAAAGCTTTTCAGGGCAGTCCCTCTCCAGCCTTTCTTGGTAAAACAAAAGCCTTTAGTGAGGTAAAGTTTTGGAAGGAGTTGTGTTGTAAGCGGAGTTTTTTTAGCCTGTTCTAAATAATGAAATGCCTTATCATTGTATTGTATAGCTTTATCATAAGCTTTAAGGTGAAAATAATAGAGACTGTATTTGTTGAAAAATATGGATCGATGATACCTGCTTTCTGAATTGACAAGATCGTTTTCGGCCTTATTAAAAAGAAATAAAGCTTTTTCATAATTTCCTGTTGAGGCATTTACTGCGGCTATATTGAGATAACAAAGAGCCTTTCCCTCCGGATATTTCATTGTAACTGCTTTTTTCAGGTATCTGGTATTAAGACGAATAAATTCTTCGTATTTCCCCGAAAGCTGCAGATCTGAGCTCTGTTTCATTAAAGAACGATCAAAACTCTCTCTTTCTTTATCCTGAGATTTTTCATTGCAGGAGATCACTAATAAGAACAATCCTATAGATAGTGTATAGATTGTAATTTTTTTAATGATCCTTGCATTGATATATTTATTTTCACTAATTGTCACATTGTACTGTTCCATCTCAAACTGGACATTCTTTTGGTAAAACAATCTCCAAATAAATTACATTTTCCGATAATTTATGTTATAAATATACATAAATATGGCACTCATTAGATATAAAACAGTATTAATATTTAAAAAATACAATACATCCACTTTATGAGATAAAGCATTAATAAAATTAATTTATGGCATTAGTCTTATATAAATTTTTCATACAAATACTTCTATCTCAATCAAAAGTCAAATCTTTGTATACGCAACATTATGATCGCAAGTCTTCAATATCGCCATCTTTTACCTACTGAAAGTAAAATCTATAGAGAAATCCGTCTGGAAAGTCTGAAAACATTTCCGGAAGCTTTTGGGGCCACTTATCAGGAAGCCTTGGAAACCAAAAAATTCAGATTGGAAAACGATATTGAAACGCAGACAACCGACAGATTTGTTTACGGAGCCTTTTCAGTCCGCCACCTTATTGGGATATGCACATTTGTTAAGAATAAAGATCATACCGGAGGAATTTATCAGATGTATGTTAAAAAAGAATTTCAGGGCAAAAATGTTGCATATGAATTGATTCATTCTACAATCAAAGAGGCCAGAAAGCGATGTAATAATATTGTTATTTTTCTGGAAGTTACTCCTGATAATGAAAGAGCGTATCATTTTTACAAAAAAACCGGATTTGAAGAAGTTATGAAAAAAGACTCTTCCACCGGTATTTTGATGCAATATTCAAAAGAGGATACATTTTAAGACGTTATCACATCAGAAATACAGATCTATGTCCTCTTTACATTCTATTACAAACAAAAAAAGAATCACTATAACAGTGATTCTTTTTGTCTGTGACCCGGCTGGGATTCGAACCCAGGACCCATACATTAAAAGTGTATTGCTCTACCAGCTGAGCTACCGAGTCGGCCACTTACTTTTTCTAGCAAATCCCTTTGTTTAAGGGACTGCAAAGATAGAAATTATTCTTTTAATTCCAAGTTTTTTCTCCATTTTTATTTAAAATTTTCCACTTTATTTATAGAGGAATAGAAAGCTGTTATCCTGTTTTATTTGGAAGCTTGCAATTTTGCAATATTTAAGTATCTGTTTATGAAATATTTTCCTAAAAAACGGTATGCAAATTAGTCTGCGTACCGTTACATTCAATTTAAAAATGAATCAGGAAGAAAATTACCAGACAAGAGGTGCTTGATCTCCATTTTGGTTTTCTGCGTAATAAAGTGAAGGAAGGATTTGGGAGAGATAGGTAAACTCACTATAGCAATGTTCCATTAATCCAAATCCAACTTCATCGGGCAGCTGCTGATCAGTACCTGCGGTTAGAGCTCCAAGAAAGAAATGGCTTCTCAGTACTCCTCCGTGTGGGGTATCTCTCATGACGTGAAACATGTATCCGTCCAGAGGATCACCATTATGATCTGTCGGTGTGTTTTCGCCAAAACCAATTCTTGCATACACAACCGCGCTTACACTTTCATTAATAAATGCCTGTTCTAAAACAACAGGATCAAAGATTTCTGCAGGGTGATGAAATTTTATCGTTGCAGGTACGGGAGGAATATCTCCGAGAGATTCCGTGGCATGTATTGTGGCTCCTACATAATTTTTGTTTTTGATCCATTTGCTGTCCCAACCTCCATGTTCTATATGATCACGGGGATGCCACAGTTTTAAATCTGCCGTTGTTTCAAAGTAGGTAAACCACCAATCGAGCATTTTTCCATTGCACTGATGCATGAGATTTCTCATCGCAACGTGCAGCATTCCGTTGTCTAATCTTTTAATACCTGTTTCAAGAGATATTGGTTTAGGGGATAGAAGGTCATCTATATCCTTAAACATCAGTTTTTCAATTTCCTTTGTCAATTCCATAATGAGTCATTTATTTATCTGTAGGATTTAAAGTAAAGGCCGATAGGAAAAATATTTGAGATTAATCTCTCTATTTCCTGCTATCTGTCTATAAATCCTGATACAAATTTAAATGACCTCTTTTCCATTTTAGTTGTACTATCTGCTAATCGATCTGGACAATCCGGAAATGTTTACGGGTAAAGGTATAGGCTGTTAATTAGCAATTTGTTTTTTAAAGTCTTCAGGAGTCTGTCCTGTTTGTTTTTTATAAAAACGGGAAAAATAGGCAGGATCATCAAAATTAAGGCGAAAAGCAATTTCTTTGATGGTCATATTGCCGGCCATCAACATCCTGTCAACCTCTAAAATAAGACGGTCATGCAATAACTGGGTAATTGTTTTATGCATTTTTTCCTTGAGTATCTGGTTGATTCTCTTTTCACTGATTCCCATTTTAGAAGAGTAAAAGCTTGCCTTCCGTTCTGTTGTATAATATTCGTCCATCAACATAATAAACTGATACACCCGTTTCTGATTAATATCCTGATGAAGAAAATAGTTTTGGTTCATCCGAATGAGATTTAACAGAAAGACTTTCAAGAGTGATTTAAGGATCAGATAAGTCCCTTTGGTATTATTATATTCCTTCTCCATCAATATTTGTATATGCCGGAGTGAGTCTGCTACTTCATTTGCTATCCGGAAATGAGTAGATTGACCGTGTATATTAAAGAGGTTAAACACATCCAACGCAAATTCTTTATCATCCTCTTCAAGATACTCTCTTTTAAAAGCAATCAGACAGCCTTGTTTATTCTTAATTTCCAATGTTTCCCGCCGATACAAAGGTATGAGATACATAGAATCATTTTCACCATCTTCCTTTGTATCTTTAAACCATATGATCTCAAAAAAACCTGACCTTTCAGCATTTTGAAAGTAATGGTCCGGACAATTTTCAAGATTAAATAAGACAAACTTCAGAGGGTCAATCTGGTGTACAAACTTCATGGGAAACTCAATTTTCATATCTGATAGACAAATATACAGGACTGTTGTTAATATTCCGGAATAAAAATCCTTTGCTGTATTTGTCTTCTGCATTTTAGAGGATAGGTCTTATCAGCGACTTTCTGGCTTTTCCTACCACTACAGCATTAAAAAAGTCGGTATAAAACAAAAAAAGAACCACTGTTACAGTGATTCTTTTGGTCTGTGACCCGGCTGGGATTCGAACCCAGGACCCATACATTAAAAGTGTATTGCTCTACCAGCTGAGCTACCGAGTCGGCCACTTACTTTTTCAAGTAAATCCCTTTGTTTAAGGCATTGCAAAGATAGTAAAACCATCTTTAATTCCAAGTTTTCCGGGGCTTTTTTATCATATTTTTTACGACAAAACCAGCAAAAGCCTGTTTATAAATTAATTACATTTCATATTTTTTTTTCTAAGAACGCTATTCTTTAATTTCTCCCTTCTATAAAGACTTTTACAGTGTAACGGAGGTGATTTATTTTTGCTTTTTATTGATTAAACATTGTATTTTTTCAGAAGATGTTCTATTTTTGAAAAAGGGTGCTTAAATACTTTGCACGATGTAGTATTTCAGCAGTTTAATTATAATTTTTCCATTTCTGTTCACATGAAGCTTATAACTCCAAAAAAATTATCATCCGGTGATAAAGTTGCTACTATTTCCATGTCCTGGGGAGCTGCCGGTGATTTACCCTACAGATACCAGAAGGGTAAAGAGAGACTGAATAAGATTTTTAATCTTGAAGTTACCGAAACCCAACATGCCTTACAACCCGCCCAGTGGATATATAATAATCCCGAAGCCAGGGCTAACGACCTTATGGAAGCCTTTTCGGACCCTTCTGTAAAAGCAATTATTTCAAATATTGGCGGTGATGACAGCATCCGGATGCTTCCCTATATTGATCTTGATATTATCAGAAATAATCCTAAAATATTTCTGGGCTTTTCTGATAGTACCATTACTCATTTTATTTGTTTAAAAGCAGGCTTAAGCTCTTTTTATGGTACTTCCCTGTTAGTAGGGTTTGCAGAGAATGTGTCAATGCATGATTATCAGATCAGTGACATTAAAAGGACACTTTTTTCATCTTCTGTAATTGGACTGATTCAACCGAATCAGGAAGGATGGACAACTGAATTTCTTGATTGGTTCGACCCTTCGCTACAGGAAGTAAAAAGAAGATTAACTCCACCTACAGGATGGCGTTTTCTCAGAGGGACCTCAATTGTGCAGGGTCCGTTAATCGGAGGATGTATGGAGGTTCTGGAAATGCTGAAAGGAACGGAATATTGGCCGGACCCGGAAATCTGGAAAGGTTGTATTCTCTTTTTTGAAACATCGGAAGGAAAGCCGCAACCGGATTTTGTAAGATATTGGCTCCGAAATTATGCTGCAACAGGCATTCTCAAAAATGCAAAAGGAATTATTTTCGGAAGACCTTATGACAACTTGTATGCAGATGAGTATGAAAAGGAAATTTTAAAAGTACTCGATGAGGAAGGATTGTATGATCTGCCCGTCATTACCCGCATGGATTTTGGCCATACCTGTCCTACTTTTACACTTCCCTATGGAAAATTAGCAGAAATCAACTGCGTTGATCAGTCTTTTTCTATTCTTGAAAATGGTGTAATGTAATATTTCAGAAAATAATTGTTTCCGGCGGCTTTCAGCCGCCGGAAACAATATATCAGGAGCAACAGATTATCTAGATTCTTGCGGTCAAGACCTCCTATCTACGCTTGCCGATATTCAAAAAGTTCCACAATTTTATCTGCGACCTGCTGTCCATGGTGCTTTCCGATTAAATAAAGAGCAGCATCTATTCCCGCTGTAATACCCGCCGTTGTAATTAATTGTCCCTGATCCACATACCGGACACCTCTTTGAACATGAGTCTGAGGATTGTGCTCTTCCAGGGCATCCAGAAGCATACTATGGGTTGTAATATCATAATTATTGAGAATTCCTGTTTTTGACAGCAGCATACTTCCCGTACAGACAGTGAAAACAACAGTTCCTGCATTGTACTGGTCTTTCACCCACTTCAAAACCGTATTTTGAAAATCATCATCCTGAAGATATTGCATTACCTGCTCAGGATTAGTTCCCGGAATGACGACCATATCAGGCCTGGGGGATGATTCTATATCGTAACCAGGGATAATAGACATCGTATTTCCTTCTGCATAAACAGGATCTTTGGTTTTTCCTACCGTATAACAGGTATAACAGTCCGGATACAATACATTTGCTTTCACAAAAACATCGAGGGGTCCATTCAGATCAAGAACTTCAACCTGGTTATAAATTAAAAAAGCCACGTTCATTGTTTGTTTACTCTCTGTGTGTTTCATCATGATATATTATATTATTAAGTTTATAATTCTGGTATAAGGCCATACTTTTCCGTGCTGATAATTGATGATCAGCAATTTTAACGTCCGTCAAAGGGGAAAGTAATTAGTCTGTTCCGTTAAAGGCTTTCCGATATTGTGCCGGGGAAACTGAAAGGTGCTTTAAAAACAGACGTCGAAGGGAAACGGCACTTCCCAATCCACACTTACCTGCGATCATATCGATTCCCATATCTGTGTATTCCAGCAGGTCTTTCGCCTGATCCAGTCGCATTTTTTCAAGAAACTTACCCGGTGTCATTCCGGATTCTTTTAAAAATACCCGGGAAAAATTCCGGACACTCATATGCACTGCCTGTGCCATGTATTCTATCGTAATTGTCCGGCTGAGTTTATCTTTGAGCAGATCCCTGATTTCTCTGGTAAAGGAAGTCATCATCTCGTAATCAGGTAAAAGATGACCAAACTGGGATTGTAACCCCGGTCTCTTCAAGTGTAAAACAAGATGGCGGCCAATTTCAGAAGCCAGGGATATTCCAAAATCTTCTTTTACTAATGCCAGGGCCAGGTCTATACCTGAAGATACTCCTCCCGAAGTATATGTATTCTGATCTTTAATAAAAAAAGGATTAATATTAACATCCAGCTCGGGATAAGATTTCTGCAGAGCATCTGCATATTTCCAGTGGGTAGTCACCTGTTTGCCATGTAACAATCCTGCTTTAGCCAGAATAAAAGCCCCGACGCATACAGATCCTATACGTCGTACTGCTGTTACAGTATTTTGCAGGTAATTATAAAGATCAGTATGTATTTCATCCAATATATCAAGGGTTGTACCTCCTACTAACAAGGTATCGATGGGAAAATCGATATCATAGATGGAATGACTGCAGTGTAGGGGCATTCCTGAGCTAGAATACAGTATTTTCTCAGAAGTACCCGATACCATAAAAACATTATATCCGGCCTGATCATTACCAAGAAAACGGGTGGCAGAAGTAAACACATCACATGGTCCTGCAATATCCAGCAATTGTACCTGAGGCAATACAAGAAGGACTATATTTCTCTTACCCATATTCTTTTCAGTATTCTTCATAACCTGATTCATATAAGTACAAATGTACTGAGAAAGCGATTTGTCCGCAATGACAAAAATTATACTATTTCGGCCAGGATCGTTATGAACATCAGGTTAAAAGCTACCCTTTTCCGATGACAAACGAATGAATTCCAATCTGTGTTCTACGAAGATTGTTGAAACTCTATTATTGCTGTTATAGCTGAGCAAAAAAAGAGGCTGCCTTCTGAAGCAGCCCCACCACTCTAACTATAAAACAAGCTGAATCAGCTATACTTTTTAATTTTGTTTGTAAGTATCATGATTGTACTTTTTGTACAGTCAATTTACGCAGGAGATAACCTTCTGGACTTCAAATAAAGAACTGTCCGATTCAGATACGGAAAAATAATAATCAGCAAGAGAGAGGCAAAAAGAAGCCAGACCATCATTTCATAATAATCCATGGCAAAACGTACATGATCCTGAATATTAATCTTTGCTACCAAAATTTTATGGGCCGCTTTTACGGCGTGATCTTCAGACATTCCTTTGGCCATTAGTTTCGCGGTTTGCTGATGAAGAAAATTTTTTACTTCCGGATCTGCCGCAGTCAGGTGATCCTGAAAGGCATTATAGTGACGGCTTTTTTCAAAAAGCTCATAATAATTGATAAGAGCAATACTGATACAGAAACCCAGATACCGTATAGCCAAAGCTGTAGCTGCCGCTGAGGGTCCGATCGATGCCGGAACCGATGAAATAATAAAAATAATGGTAGGAACCATAAGTAAGCCTACTCCCAGTCCCTGAACGAATAGCGGAATATAATAATTAAACTCATTAGCCTGAATATCAAAAGAATAATACATCAAAGCATGGAATGCAAGCAGCATTAAAAACCCCGGCACCCAGATATATTGTATCTTCTTCTTTTGTAATACCATACAACAGGCTACAATTACTCCAAGCACAAGCCCTGAAATATTAAAAATATTGATATATGAAATATGGAAAGGATCCAGATGCAATTCGCCAGCAAAGTAATTATTGGTAATTCCTGAAGCAAAACGACATATATACATGATAAAAAGGATCAGTAATCCAACTTTAAAATTCCGGTACCTGAAAACACGCAGATCAATATAAGGCCTCTTATGTGCATACTGGCGAATGACTGAAATAGCACTCAATACAATTATCGCGACCACGCTCCCCTGAATCCGGACATCTTCCAACCAATAATATTCCTGTCCAAAAATCGTAATGTACCCCACCAAAACTAACATAATACCATAGAGCACAAAACTTTGCCAGTCCAGTTTATAAAGCGGAAATCTTGCATGGGGCCTGTAGTTACTCATGGTAAGCATAAGAAAAATAAGCCCCGGCAAATAGGAAAAAATAGCGGTCTTATATACAATATTAAAATTAAACGAATCGATAAGGTCTGCTGTAATCAGGTTATTAAAAGGCAATGCACAAAGCAGAATCCCGAAGAATACTGAAAAACTTATCTCCCGTCCCCTTTCACTGCTTAGCCGCGTAAACATGAGTGTGAGGGAAAGGTTGACATTCCCTGCAAACAGTATTCCCTGAAGAAAACGTACAGGAAAAAGGATGTAGATTTCGCTGGTATAATAACAGATCAGACATGCTACAATCTGGAGCGTTGTAAAAATGAGAAAATATTCTTTAGCCGCAAGAAAACTAAAAAATCTTCTTTCCAGGCTGTAGAATCCCACATAACCTGCATAGAATAATGCTACTGCAAACTGAATATCAGCAGGTTCACATCCATAATATCCTGCAGCAGCATTCATATTGGAAAGCGGCAGGAAAAAATTATAATCCCGGGTAAGGTCATGGAAAAAAGAATGATCTTGACCAGCCACTCAGGAACCCATCGTTTAAAGATCGGAAGTTTTCTAGCCATTGGAATGCTTTTTATTCGCATATACATTGACATTCATGCCCACTTTCAGAACATCAATTTCATTTCTTTTCCCGTCTACCCTTATTCTTACCGGGATACGCTGTACAATCTTTACATAATTTCCGGTAGAATTATCAGGTGGAAGTAAGGAGAAACTTGATCCTGTTGCCGGTGACAGCGAAATAATTGTTCCCTGAAACTCTTTGTCCGGGTAAGAATCAGCTATAATTTTTACACGATCCCCAATATGCATATCTTTGATTTGCGTCTCCTTATAATTGGCAACCACCCATTTATCCGTCTCATTGTTCACGATAAAAGCAAGGGTCTCGCCCGCTTCAATCATCTGCCCCACTTCCACTGTTCTTCTTCCCATTCTTCCATCATATGCTGCCGTGACAGCGGTATAACTTACATCGAGTTTATGACGGTCCAACAACGCTTCCAATCTGGCTATTTCAGCCATTACAACCGTTTTTTCAGCCTGTATATCATGTATTTTAGAGACCGATGCTGCGTACGTATCCTGGGAAGATCTATAATCACTCTCGTTCACATCCAATGTGGCTTTTACATCTTCAAGTCTTTGTTTGGTTGCTGATTCTTCATTATATAATTTCTCATACCTGTCATAATCAAGCTTTTGTTTCCAGACCTTTGCTTTATTAGCTGCTACCTGAGCCTGTGCTGAAGCCGCTTGCTTCTCGGTAGTACCGGTAGTACTTTCCAGGACTTTTAGTTCTGCACGGGCTTTCTGAAGGGCCGCCTGCGTTTGCTTCTGCTGAAGAACATATTCACGGTTATCAATAATCAAAAGAGTATCTCCTTTTTTTACTTCCTGATTTTCTTCAAATTTAACCTCCACAATGAATCCTCCGGCTCTTGAGATGATCGGATTTACGTATTCCTGAACCTGCGCATCATTGGTTTGCTCATATTTTGAATAATTTTTAAGGCTAAAACCGCCCCAGACTGCCAATGCAGCAACGATAAGAACTGAGATCCATCCTGTAATTTTGGTAATTAACCGATCGGTTGGAGTATATTTTTTTTTCATTGTTTTATAAAGTACCTGTTATGTTCTGTAATAAATAATAGTTGTTTTGAGCCATGATCCTGGCGGCTTCCAATTCAAATTTTGTCTGGAGAAGCTGTATATCAGCATCCAATAAATCGGTAATCAAAGAAGTCTGGCTGAAGTAGGTATTTTTTGTGATGCGGGCATTTTCTTTAGCCTGGGCTACATTGGTTTCCGCAACTTTAATCTGCTCAAGTGCTTCGCGGTATCGCAGATACGCTTCCTTCACCTGTTGTCTCACTTTATCCTCAGTATCTTTATGAGTTTCTTCTTCTTTTTCAAACTCTAAAGCAGCAGCTTTTACTTTTTGAGTATTGTGATACAGTGAGGATATAGAAAAGGAAGCTTTCAGTCCCACGATTCCCAGCGAATACCAATCCGGATTATAAGGATACAGGAAGATTTGTGGATTGGCATAGTAAAATTCACCATATAAGCCGATTTTAGGACTTACATTTGCCTTCACCTGTTTCAGTTTGATTTTACTCAACGCGGTCTGCTGCTCAGAAACATGGTAATCGAAAGAATGTTCCAAAGCCAGTTTAAGATAGTCTTTATAGGTTATATTCTCATCCCACTGATCATAAGGAGCTTCGGGAATAACGATTTCATCATCCGGAATCCCCAGGATAATATTCAGTTTCTGCATGGCGATGAGAATATCATTTTCAATGGTGGTCAGTGCCATTTTCCGTTTAGAAAGTTCAAGTTCCACCCTCAAAACATCGGTCTTCAGGACTACCCCATTTTTATATAAAGCCTGTATTTCCTTGAGCTGCGTTTTCTGATCGGCAATATCCTGTTGAATAAGGTTCCTGAAAATTAAAGTTTTCTGCAATTCAAGATATAGGCTTGCTGTTTTGTAGTGAATGTCCGAAACCGATTGCTCTTTTTGAATGGTCTTAATTTTTTCCAGGGTCTGGTTTTCTTTGATTTTAAGATTTAATTTATTCCCTTCATAAATATTCAGGTAAAAATCTGCTCCTGCTCTGTAAAGGGTGTGGATGACCTCGTGCTGTACCGGCTTGGAAAAAATTCCGTTTTCATAAATCGGGATATTGGAAGCTTTCTCTATGGATCCTTTCACACCGATTTCCGGCAGTCTTTCCCTTTTTGCGTCTTTTACTTCGGCTTCTGCGATGTCTGCACTGAATATTTTGATTTTAATATGACGGCTGTTTTCTTCAGCTCTTTGCCATGCGTCTTTTAGGGAGAGTCGAATGGTATCATTTCGGAGACTGCCTGTCTGAGCTGATATGCTATAGGTTGTGCCCAGCAGCAGCAGTCCGGTGAGATAAATTTTCATCTGAATTTTTCGAATTATTGCACTGCAAATTTATCCTCAATCCCGAAAATATATTTATCTAAAATAGTCAAGTTTTACATGATTCCGGCCAAATGATTATCTTTGCAATCCGGTAATATTTTTAATGATTGTATGGGATTAATTGCTGCACTTCCACATATTGACCAGCATGATAAAAGTGTCTTTGTCATGCACGAAAAATCAGAAAAACTCATTCCTTTTCATAAGCATACGAAGGGGCAGCTAAGCTATGTAGAAGGCGGTATCGCTTATATTACGATTGATAACCGAACCTATGTAGTTCCTGCCAGGCATTTTTTCTGGATTCCACAGGGAATGGAGCATATTCTGGAAATAGGTCATTCTGCAACCGTCCTTAGGTCTTTGTATTTCTATGCATATGATGATATTTCTGACCCGTTTTACAGCAGACTCGGAATTTATCCTGCCTCAGAACTCCTCATTCAAATGATAAAATATACAGAAATATGGGATGAAAAACATGTGACTGCAGAAGATGAAAATTTTGAATTTTTAGTTGCTTTAAAGAAAATTCTTCCCAAAACCCACCAACAACCTCTGCCAATTATTCTTCCTGCCACCCACAATAAGCAGATGATGAAAATCGTATCTTATCTGGAATGGAATATCGGAGAGATCCACACACTGGCTAATGTAAGCGCCAGGTTCGGTTTAAGTGAAAGGTCCCTGTCCCGTTTATTCAAATCTGATATGGATATTTCTTTCCTCCAGTATTTAAAAACATTGAGAATTATAAAAGCTATTGAACTATTGTTAAATACAGACAAATCAATCAATGAAATTGCTGATGACGTAGGATATAGTTCTATCAGTGCTTTCAGTGATACCTTTAGCCAGTTTACCCAGTCGAGGCCATCAGATCTGAGGAAAAGCAGTAAGGCATTTAAGAATAGCGGTGTTAACTAAATCAGTGAACAGAACTATTATATGACGTTTATCAAAGATCAAAAAAAATAAAAGAGTTTTTTATCTTTTATTAAAAAAAAGTTTATATATTTGTCATGTTAAATAAATAGAAAATGTTTTCCAAAACTTGCGAATACGCGTTAAGAGCCTTGATTTATATCGCCCAGCAATCTAAAAACGGCAGCAGAGTGGGAATCAAAGACATTTCAAAAAGTATCAGCTCTCCTGAATATTTCATTGCAAAAATTTTACAGGATTTAAGCAGAAAAGGATTTGTACAGTCTGCTAAAGGGCCCAATGGCGGATTTTATATGGATCAGAACAATCTGAATGTATCGATTGCTGACATTGTAAGGGAAGTTGACGGGGACAAATTATTTTCAGGTTGCGGCCTGGGGCTGGAACAATGCTCTGAAACCCACCCGTGCCCTCTTCATGATCAGTTTAAAAGCATCAGGGATAATCTTCGTGAAATGTTGGAAAATTCAAAAATTCAGGAATTTGTCGATAATCTTGATTTACAGCTGACCTATTTGAAGCGTTAAAAAAATTTGATCAAATAAAAGATAAAAAGGTCTTAATATATTAAATAAATAAAAATGAAATTATCTCTCAAAAATCCTATTGTCCTTTGCTTGCTAAGCCTCATGGCCGGGATGTTGATGACGGTTAGTTTTTTAGAAACACCGTTGAAATTTCAGGTGCAGGGAATGGCCCTTACAACAGCTTTGGGACTGGGAAAACTGATGTTCGGAGTTTCTACAAAAATACAGAACCTCTTTTTGTTTTTAATATTAGCTTTTATGATGATCAGCTATAAAAATTATACAAAATTTGATTTTCTGATCATTATTGTATTCCTGATTCTCCTTTCGTTACAACAGTATTGGATGCTGCCCGTACTTGGTAACCGGGTTGATTTGCTTTCCTCAGGCAGGGCTCTGCCGCCCACTCCCGTTCATGATTATTTTATTTATGCAGAATCAGCAAAGACTGCTCTCGTGCTCATTGCTATTATTTCACAATTCAAAAAACATATAGCGGATACTGAAAATAACCATTCTTACACGAAAAATATAACTCATTAACTGCATTCCTTATGAAAACACAACTTATAAATACAGCAATGATATTGGGAGTATTGACGATGGCTTTATCATGTTCCGGCAAAAATGAAACAACACCTATTCCCATCCCGCTACCTTCTACAGAGCAACCTGTCAAACAACCCGCTCCTCTTCTTGAGCCTATTGTTACGACAAATGCTTCTAATGATCCGGGTTTCAAGCTCATCGAAGGAGCCGACTGTCTTGCCTGTCATAAAATAGATTCCAAATTAATCGGACCTTCTTATCAGGATGTAGCTTCAAAATATACAAAGGCAGATATTGAACGGCTGGCACAAAAAATTATTGAAGGAGGAAAAGGAAATTGGGGTGATATTCCCATGACTCCTCACGAAGGATTAAGTAAAGACGATGCTCAACAAATGGTAAAATATATTCTTTCACTTAAAAAGTAAATAAAAAAATTTAAAATAATAAAAGACAAAAAAGTATTATATTATGAACACAAAAACAGACTTTATCGGAAATATGGTAGCTGAAGATTTCAGATCCGCTGCTATTTTTAAGAAACATGGTATAGATTTCTGCTGTAAAGGCGGAAGAACAATAGAAGAGGCATGCCACAACAAAAAAACCGATCCTGAAAAAATCTATGAAGAACTGGAAGCCCTTCCGAAAAACGAAGGCTCTTTCATAGACTTCAACAGCTGGCCGCTGGATCTGCTGACAGATTATATCGAGAAAACACATCACCGTTATGTGGAAGAAAAAACCTCTGTTTTACAGGCTTTTCTGGATAAATTGTGTAAAGTTCACGGAGGCAGGCATCCTGAATTATTTGAAGTTAAAAATTTATTTGATGAATCTGCCCGTGATCTGGCTGCCCATATGAAAAAAGAAGAACTCATCCTGTTTCCTTTCATTAAAAATATGGTGACGGCAAAAATATCAGGACAACCCTTGCCGCATCCGGTTTTCGGAACAGTGGAAAATCCGGTTCATATGATGGAACATGATCATACCGTAGAAGGAGACCGCTTCAGAAAAATTGCAGAAATCACCAATGAATATCTTCCTCCTGCAGACGCCTGCAACACCTACAAAGTTGCTTTTGCCATGCTTCAGGATTTTGAAAATGACCTTCACAAACACATTCATCTTGAGAATAATATCCTGTTCCCAAAAGCGATCCGACTGGAAAAAGAATTGGCTGTTGAATCCTAAAAAATGATCAGAATGACACCTAAAAAACTTTGGATATGGCTGGCAGTAGTCATGATCGGCTCTTTTGCAGTCCTTATATTCTATGGCACTGAAATCTACAGAAAAGTTCCTCCTATCCCCGCAAAAATCGTAAGTACTGACGGTACTCTGCTTGCTACCGGACAGGATATAAAAGATGGCCAGAATGTATGGCAATCGATCGGAGGGCAAACCGTAGGAAGTATATGGGGCCACGGCGCCTATATTGCACCTGACTGGACTGCAGATTACCTCCACCGCGAATCTGTTCTTCTGCTTCAGGAACTGGCAAAAAAGAGGGTAAGATATACCGGGATCTTCCCGATGAAGAACAGGCAAAATATCAGGTACTGCTGAAAAGAGAGCTTCGTACCAATACTTTCAATGAAAGCAATAATGAAATCGTGTTTTCCCCTGAAAGGGCCGAAGTACAGAAGCAGCTGTCTCAATATTACGCAAAACTCTTCATGAATGATCCATCCATGGCTGAACTTCGTGATCAGTATGCAATTCCCGGGAATACGATTAAAGATCCGGAAAGGATGGTTAAAATGAATGCATTTTTTGCGTGGAGCACCTGGGTATGTAGTACAGAACGGCCGGGGGATGATGTAACCTATACCAATAACTGGCCTCATGATGAATCTGTCGGTAATGTTCCGCCTCCGTCTCTTCACATATGGTCCGGATTCAGTATACTTTTGCTGCTTGCCAGCGTTGGCCTTCTGGTTTTTTACCATGCAAGAAATAAAGAAGAAGAAATCAGTGAGGTACTTCCCCTTGAAGACCCGTTACGGAATATGAAACCTACTCCTTCGATGAAAGCGACTCTGAAATACGTCTGGGTCGTTGCTTTACTGATCCTGGTTCAGATGATGGCCGGTGTGGTCACGGCACATTACGGAGTGGAAGGAAGCGGGTTTTACGGAATTCCTTTGGATGAGTTTCTTCCGCAATCGGTTTCCCGAAGCTGGCACGTGCAGCTGGCTATATTCTGGATCGCCACTTCATGGCTGGCAACAGGTTTATACATTGCCCCTGCAGTGTCAGGATATGAGCCGAAATACCAGAAGCTCGGTGTCAATATATTATTCGGTGCCTTATTGATTGTTGTCTTAGGATCTTTGACGGGCCAGTGGCTGGGTGTAATGCAAAAGCTGGGACTTGTAGACAATTTCCTTTGGGGACATCAGGGATATGAATATGTGGAACTGGGGAGAATCTGGCAGATTCTATTGCTTATCGGACTGGTTATCTGGCTGGTTTTAATGGTCAGAGCTCTTCTTCCTGCTTTAAAGCGCAGAGATGGTGACCGTCATTTACTTCTCCTGTTCACACTTTCTTCCGTTGCTATTGCGATGTTTTACGGCGCAGGCCTGATGTATGGAAGACAAACACACATGGCGATTGCTGAATACTGGAGATGGTGGGTTGTTCACCTTTGGGTAGAGGGCTTCTTTGAAGTTTTTGCAACGGTAGTGGCAGCCTTCTTATTTACCAGATTAGGATTATTAAGATTAAAATCGGCTACGCATGCTGTTCTTTTCTCTACGATCATTTTTCTGGGCGGAGGTATTTTAGGAACGTTCCATCATTTGTATTTCAGCGCCACCCCCACCGCTGTACTGGCATTGGGTGCAACCTTCAGTGCGTTGGAAATTGTTCCGCTTGTTTTGATTGGATATGAGGCTTACCAGAATTATCAGCTTAGTAAATCTACAAAATGGATTCAGGCATATAAATGGCCCATTTACTGCTTTATTGCAATGTGTTTCTGGAATTTTCTGGGTGCAGGAATCTTCGGATTTGCCATCAACCCTCCTATTGCCTTATATTATATTCAGGGACTGAACACTACTGCTGTGCATGGCCATGCCGCTTTATTCGGGGTCTATGGCATTTTAGGAATCGGACTGATGCTGTTTGTTTTAAGGGGATTATATCCTGACCGTCAATGGAATGACAGACTTATCGGATGGGCTTTCTGGCTTATTAATATCGGTTTACTGGTGATGGTCACTATAAGCCTTCTTCCCATAGGCATTATGCAATCTGTTGCCTCTATTAAAGAAGGATATTGGTACGCGCGTTCTGCTGAATTTATGCAAACAGACATTATGCATTTCTTAAGATGGATGCGGGTACCGGGAGATATTTTACTAGCCGCCGGAGAATTACTTCTGGTCATCTTTATCATCGGACTGAAGTTGGGATGGTCTTTAAAAGAAAAACGGTAACCCATCATTGTAAGCCTTACAGATTTTCAGAAGCTGTAAGGTTTACTGATTCTTCAAAAGCTTTGCTATTTTAATTTTTAAATCATAAAATCATGAAACGCAACGAAAATATAGTCCTGCTTTCCCGTGATCACCACTTCGGGTTGCTTTGCAGCTGGAAAATCAGGCAGGGAATCAGGAACAAAGTAAAACCGGACAGGATTAAAAATTATATCGTTTACTTTTGGAAAAACCATCTGGAAGAGCATTTCAGGGAGGAAGAGCAAATTCTCTTTCCCTATCTGAAAGACGAATACTCTTCCCGGATCCAATCGGAACATACCCAACTGAAAGTATTGGTTTCTCAGATTGAAAGCTCGGAAGACCTGAACCTCTTTTCAGATTTTGCAGATCTTCTTGATCAGCACATCCGTTTTGAAGAACGCCATTGGTTTCCTCATTTGGAGGAAAAACTAAGTCATGAAACTTTAAGCAGGATCGGAAAAGAGCTCAGCCACATTCATACCGAAGAAACGGATACTTATGATGATGAATTCTGGAAATGATGTATACGAAAAAGGTCTTCAGACAAATACCTGAAGACCTTTTTATTTTTAATACAAACACTACTCCATCATTGTGTAGCTTTTATAATGGCGGTTGTGATCTCATTTTCTTTCTGCCTTGAATAGGTAGAATCAAAAGGCTCCATAATATCAAATAAATACTGATAAAAAGGTGCAATTTTCTGCACATTTTCAGATTCTTCCATGGCTTTCTCTTTTCCCATCTGCTGGAGGCCTTTCACAAAAACATTGAATTTTTTATCGATCGGTTCTATGGATTGCACAAGATACGTATAGGCTTTCTCTTTTTGATTCAGTTTATTATATGAGTCAGTAACAGCGGAAACAACCAGGGCATATTCCATAGGTAATGTTCTTATCTGTTTTCGGGCAGCCTTCTGATATTGAGGTGAAAGCATTATATAATAATCATATTCTTTAAAAATCTCTTTTTAAGAACTTCTGCCAGCTGAAGCCCCTTTTGCTCCTTACCCGCCAGAATATATCCGGAAACAATCATGCTTAATGAGCGCGGATCGTTGTATTTTTCAGCAGGAATTTCTCTGTCCACAAGATCCAGCAATTCAACAGCTTTATCTTTCTGTCCGTTGGCAACCAATGCTGAAGCAGCTCTGCTCGCAGACATCCTGTAGCCTATGATATTGGATGTTGCCGTTTCATCATAGTAAATAGTCTGATCCTTAAAATTGCCCCATCTGAAATTTTTAACGATCTGATAAAGGGAGTTTGCATCTACCCTTCCCCTGTCACCGTCCGGAGCCTGAGGAGTATGGATGGGAACGAGCCTGTAGCTGAAACCGTCGAATTGCAGATATTCATCAAGGTAAAAGGTATTTTCACCTTCATACATGCCACCGGACGAAAAACTGACAGGACGTTTCCAGTCAAAATTAGCCAACATATCCATCATCATAAGGTTATTTTTGAGAAACCTGTTTCCTTTGTATGAAATGGTGATATGATCTACAGCCTTCGAAAGGTCTGCTCTGCTGATGATCCCTGACTTTACAGCATTTTCTTTATTGACAGGCAGTACAAATTTACTGACCGGAAGAATATTAAATCTTTCATATTTTTCTTCTCCGAAGTACATTTTCAGCAACTCATCTTTCTCAGGAGATTTTAATTTTATAAAATCCATTGCTTCCTTCAGCGTTAAAGAATCCTGCGTCAGGAATTTCCTGAAGTCCTGAAAAGAAGTGTCGGGTGCTCCCTGATCTTTTACCATTGCAAAAAGACCTTCCCAATCTTCTTTTTTCATTAAATACACCTGCTCATTGATTCCATCTCTGTAATCTTCATGGGTCAGCTCTCCCGGAATGCCATGTGCATTGTACGTTCTCCTTTTTACCTGATCGATACTCCAGGGCATTGCCAGTAAGGTAAAATTAACTGTTTTTACATCATCCCGGAATCTTTCTGTCTCCTGGATTCCCCACACCGGAAAGGTATCGTTATCTCCATAAATAAAAATAATATCATTTTTTGGTAAAGATTTCAGCACTGAATAAGCATAATCATACGCTGCAGTCTTACGGCTTCTGTCATGTGAAGTATAATTCTGGAATCCCATCATAAAGGGAATTCCTAATAGCACAAGCCCTAAAATGACGGAGGCTGCATTTGATTTTATTGTAGACTGAAGAAACCATAGGATGGCTCCTGCACCCAAACCGATCCAAATGGCAAAGGCATAAAATGAACCCACCATTGCGTAATCCCTTTCTCTTACTTCAAAAGGTTTTACCCCTGTATAAAAAACAATGCCTACACTGGTTACAATAAAAAGAGAAAGCAAAGCATAAAATCTTCCAAAATCCCTGTTCAATTGGAAAAAGAATCCGATCAGTCCCAGAATCAGAGGGAGGAAGAAGAATTTCACCGTACTTTCGTTTTTAAATTTAGACGGCATAGTTTCCTGGTTTCCCCACAAAGCGTTATCAATAAAAGAAAATCCGGAAATCCAGTTCCCTTGCGTGTTTTCCATATGGCCCTGAAGATCATTTTGCCTTCCGACAAAGTTCCACATCAGGTACCTTACAAAATAATATCCGTTCTGGAATGAGATAAAATAATCCATATTCTGACGGAACGAAGGTTTCTGGACATTGATCAGATCGTAGGGCTTTACTTTAAGATAATCTGCTACCGTAATAGAATCATCTTCATACTTTGCCCTTAATTCATTAAATATTTTTTGAGCCTCAGGATTATCCGCCACTTCCTGGTTATCATAATTGAAGGTAAAATCAGGAGCTCCGTACATTGCAATATAATTAGCCATCACCTCTTTATCTTCATTGAACATCCTGGGCATAAAGCTTATGTGAGATTTATTGAATATATAGTTAAAGCTTTCTCCTGTCTTTCTGTACGTTCCCGTTTTTTCATCCTTTTCGTACATATCCACTGTTTTCTCTGTCTTATAACTTCCGTCTTCATTTTTCTCAATTCCTTTGGCATCAAGGGATGCAGTATAATTCTGTCCGTAGATTGTTGGCCAGTCTCCATATTGCACTCTATTGTAATAATCTCTCATACCGATTGCCGTATCAGGATCATTAAGATTCATGGGCGGATTGGCATTAGCCCGGATAGGAATCACCATCCAGCACGAAAAACCTATCATCATGTATACCACTGATAAAACGACAGTTTGATAAATATTTCTTTTGGTTTTTCCCGCATATCTGATCAAAAGGAAGGAAATGACAGCCATCAGTACAAACGCCATCATGGTTCCTGAATGAAAAGGCAGTCCCAATCCGTTCACAAAGAAGATTTCCAGATTCCCGAACATTGTCATGATCAAAGGGAAAATTATTTTAAATACCAGTGCCAATATACCAAGGGTAATCACATTGGCCCACATAAAAGACTTCCATGAAAACTGATATTTACGGGCATAATACACCAGACATACGGCAGGAATCGCCAGCATACACATCATATGCACCCCTACAGAAAGCCCGATGATAAAGAAAATTAAAATAATCCATCTTTCATTATCCACCGCTTGATATTCATTTTCCCATTTGGTAATCAGCCATAATAAAATAGCAATAAACAGGGATGCCATGGAATACACCTCTCCTTCTACTGCTGAGAACCAGAAAGTATCGGAAAAAGTAAAGCATAAAGAACCGATGACTCCTGCCAACAGAATTGAAATCTCCTGCTGCCGGGTAAGCTCCTCAAAATCCTTATGTAAAATCCTCCTTAAAAAATGAGTGATCGTCCAAAACAAAAAGACAACAGTCAACGCACTGAAAAGGGCTGACATCGCATTAATCACTATGGCATGATTGCCGCTGTTTCCCAGCGCAAGGATACTTGCTGCGGCACCCACAATCTGAAACAAAGCAGCTCCCGGAGCATGCGTAACCTCAAGCTTTACAGCCGAAGAAATATACTCTCCACAATCCCAGAAACTCAGTGAATGTTCTATGGTAGAGAAATAGGTAATCAAAGCAATGAAAAAGAGGAACCACCCAAGTACAGTGTTCCATTTTTTAAAAGACCATTTTTTCATATAATATTTTCCAATAGTACTCGTAAGACAACTGACGGACCGGAGTTATTACATGAAGACAATAAAATATCTTAATTGTACAAGAAATGACAAAGCTCCCGGCGAAATTCGGGAGCCTTTTAAATACAATGAATCTTTTAGTACGTATTATTCAATCCACCATCCAGCGGAATACTTGCTCCTGTAAGATAGGATGAATATTCTGAGGCCAGAAAGGCCACCAGATGACCGTATTCTTCAGGTTTTCCCAATCGCTTCATCGGAATTTTATTTTCTCTGGCTTTCCTGATATCTTCCTCGGAAGTACCTGTCTGCTGTGATTCATTACTCACTAATTTTTTGATGCGGTCCGTATCAAAATATCCGGTTAAAATATTATTGACGGTAATATTATGTTTTGCTACTTCATTCGATAAAGTTTTTGCCCAGGCCATTACAGCTGACCGGATGGAGTTTGACAACGCCAGGTTGTTGATAGGTTCTTTTACTGACAATGAAGAAACGTTGATAATTCTTCCGTTATTCTGTTCCATCATGTGAGGTAAGGCCAGTAAAGTAGTTTCGCACACGGTTTTAAAAAGAAGATCAAATGCTTTTTGATAATCCTCCACATCTTTTTCTGTTGCCAATCCAGGTTCGGGGCCATTGGTATTGTTGACCAGAATATCAACCGGATGACTTTCAAAGTACTCCTTTATAATTTTTTTATAGTTGTCAAAGTCCGAAAAATCGACCACAAGGTATTTGTGTTTCTGCTCCGGATGAATAACGGGAAGTTCAGCAGTAAAGTTCTTAAGCTTAGCTTCGTTACGGGACATGACGGTAACATTCGCTCCGCATTTTGCCAGCTCAATGGCAATTCCGGCACCTATTCCCTGGGTAGCTCCTCCTACCAGCGCATTTTTTGAAAAAAGTTGAATATTCATTGATGTAATCATTACAAATTAATCAGTATAAATGTAGGAAAACCCATAATGCTGAAAAAGGTTTCTCTTTAGAATAATACAATCGATGCTATTGATATATCATAAAACACCGACGGATGCCGGTGTTTTGATACTATTTGTGTTATTAGAATTTCTCGTTGAGATGAGATATGAAAATGCCTGATAAGTAAAGTTAAATACAATTAATCTCCGATCCGGAAAACCAGTAATTGGGTAGAAATAGCAGCCAGGTTCATCCCTGCTCCTCCGCAGTTACCGGATTGCCCTCTTCCAAGAGTGATCGTCCAGGCCCTGTTGGCAGGAAGAGTTGTGGCGTAGGTAATTGTTCCACCATGATTAGAAAGTGCTCCTTCCGAATGTGACGCTGTATTGTGAATTCTGGTAGTCGTAGCATTAAGAGGGAAATCTATAAAATAAGAACTGATGGTACATCCTGTTATATTATGAATTGCTTCATAAACAAAAGTAATCTGGTAGGTTCCTGCCGGAAAAGTAATAGTACTTGTAACAGCATTATAAGTCATTCCCGGAATACTATTTTTAACGACAGACATAGGTACGACCTGTGATCCCCCGGCACCTTGTGCCTGTAAGAAATTGGCCTGTGCAGTTTCTAATCGGAATACAGCAGGATTGGGAATAGAAAGAGCACCTAAGGTTCCAATACTTTTTATCACACCGGTACCATCAATTACCACAAGAGGGTCTGTTGTAGTATTTCCGGTGCCAACCCCCTGTAAACGTAAAGGATCGGTACCATTGACATGAAGCTTGTTGGTGGGAACTGTGGTACCAATTCCCATGTTTCCTGTAGCGGTAACCGCTACATCATTGGCCTGTTGCGCAGCTGAAGGTGCTCCGGTAGCAGGATTGTCTTTGGCTGCATCAATATTAAAGACTCCCTGAGGGTTAGAAGTCTGAATACCAACTTGCGCGTTCGAAAGAAAAAAATTGCCTGTTACAAGCATTAAAAAATAGGTAAGAGTTCTCTTCATAATAATAAATTTGGTGAAATTTCATAAAAATAAAAATGCATTTTGCTTAAATTATTTCAATAATGCTCATCATTTGACTTGAAATAATTATTTATGTATTAACAAATATAATAAAATTCACTATAAACTGAATTAATTTATTGTAAATTAAAATATTTATTTATAAAAAATTAAAAATAAGCAACAACCAATCAATAAATACAATAAAAATGATTAAAAAAAATAAATTTACTTATTAATAAATTAAAAAACAATAGATATTGAAGCAATTATGTTAAAATAACAATTTAAATAAAAATCAAAATAATCGATTTATTCTTAGCAATAAAAAAAACCTCCAGGAATTTGGAGGTTTTTTATCTATTGAATCTGCCGTTTATTTTACAACCGTTGCTTCCAATTCTACCGTTAAGGTTTCAAATAAACTTTTTACTTCAAGCATGGTGACGGCCTGTGTCATCTGATGTTTTTTATCCATTCCTGAAGAATCGGGAAATGAGGCCACAGCTCCTGAGTTGAGGTTGTATAGATATTGAGCCGTACAATTCCTTTGCATTCATATCCTGAAGTAATGACTACTTCTTCAAGGTTAGCAATAGCCTGTTGCAGCTGAGACTTCATATCCTTATCGCTTGAGGTTCCGTCAGGATCAATGGCCGCCTGCCCTGAACAGTATAAGGTACTTTCTACATTTCTCACTTCAACAGCCTGAGAATAACTTCGCTCATTTTGCCATTGCCATGGGTTGATGGTTCTTTTTTCCATTGTATTGAATTTGTTATACATTAGACTGCAAAGTTGCAGAACAGGGATAACAAACCCATGTGATCCGGGTCACGATTATGGAGTGACTGGAGTCACTATTTACAGGGATAAACGGCTCAATGTTTCTCTTGAAACTCCGAGGTAAGCAGCAAGAAGGGTTTTAGGAACCCGTTGAATTAAAGAAGGATATTTTTGAAGCAGCTGTTCGTATCTTTCTTTAATTCCCGTCGTCATCGTTGAAATGATACGTTGTTGCGCAGCAATAAATCCCATATATGCTTTCTCCAGGAAAAAATGTTCAATTTTGGGAAGGGCTGCACACAATTTTTTATAATCCTGCAGAGAAATGCATAATACTTCGGTATCCTCTACTGCCAGCAGTGACATTGTTGCCTTGGTTTGCTGATAAAAGGCCGGAAAATCTGTTTCCCACCAGTCTTCCATCGCAAAGGCTACAATATGTTCTTTTCCCATATCATCTGTATAGACGAGCTTTAAAAGACCTTTCACCACAAAATAATTGTAGGTTACAGGTTCTCCTTCCTGTGTTAAAAACTGATGTTTTTTAAACTTTTTATACGTAAAAAAAGCAGTCATGAGTTCAAACTCCTGATCGTCCAGGGGAACAATTTTTTCAATATGAGCTCTTAACTGATCCAGCATGTCGTATAATTAAACTTCTTATTCTGATAATCAAAAGCCATTTCACGGTTTATAATATCGTCCACCTCATCAAAAGTCACCAATCCTTCTGCCTCGAAAATATGTCCATTCGGAACTTTGTAAGTATATTCGAAGATATCACGCTGATAAATCGTATGCAGTATCTCTATCTGTCCGGAACTAAGGTAAGGCTCGTGAGTTTTTAACTGACTGAATAAATTCTGTTTCAGCTCTTCTTCTTCCTCTTCATAAAACATAGAATCTTCATCAATTTCTGTCACAGCTTCCAGAAGCTGACGAAAAATAAAATCCTGAAAGTTCTTGGCCAGCACCTCACCTTCTTCTTCATCGTGAGGAATAAAACTTACCGGCACTTCACCATTATCTTCCAAATCATACTGAAAAACATATAAATCCCCTGCTCCATTTTTGGCAAACGGGACAAATTTATAATTTTCATGAATGTTTCTGTAATCATCCTCCTCCGACATCTCCTGTATGGCGGCTTCAACAAATTGTTGATCCTTCCAGATTTCAATATCGTTTCCGAATAAGAGTAAAGGTGGTTTTTTCTTCAGTGTTGGTAATGCGGTCAGATACCAATCCGGACAGGATTCTCCCCAATCCAGCATATTATCATTATGCAGACGTTTGTAGAGGTCGGGATATTTAAAATTATATTTCTGTTCCAGTTCTTCTAAATTCATGATCATTTTATCTATTACGTTCTGAACAAATGTAGCCTTTCCTCTTTTTATCGTAGAAAACTTCTGTAAAAGTTCCATTCTGTATTCCGGGATGAAAGAGAAATAGTATTTGGTTTTAAAATGTGCTGTTTCTTCAAAAATAGTCCATTTCAGAAGACTTTACAAGCTTTAAAGACTTATGATACTGAAAACGGAAAATTTTCACTTAGTCGAGGATGGATAGTATGTAACACTTCATAAAATCTTTGTTTGACAGACTCTTCTAAAGTTTCAGATTCATTACAATATTCATCCAGCTGACGGATAACAAAGGCCATCTGTAACCATTGTTCAAAAGTGATGTACATAGGCTCTAAGCGTTCATCATCATCGTGGTTATAAAAAAACACAAAGTTACTGCCATTCAAAAGCCAACGGTCACCCTGCCCGTTTTCTGCAAAACACCAATGATCCGGCCAATGAAAGTCTTTATTTTCATTGGCAGCTTCCACTGAATCATATATAATCGTTTCAGAAGAAATTTCTGTGCTTTTAATCTGGGTTACTATATTTTTATAGCGTTCAGAAAAAGGGAATTCAAGGGTTCTTGGAAAATTTTGTCTTCCCTTTTTTGCTTTTAAAATTTCAGTTTCAATTTCTTCAATCGTCCATATTCTCAACAACATGATCAATCATTTTTTTAAATTTATCTAATGAAATCTATTGCTTTTATTGTAATATTTTTAAAATCCTTAGGGCATCTGCATTGGCCGGATTGATCTCCAGTGCTTTCTGATAATAATATCTGGCTTTATCCTTTTGTCCTGCTTTCAGATAAGCTTCTCCTAAACTGTCATATACATTCTGGCTATCCGGATATAAAAGGCTGTTCACTCTGAAAATATCTATCGACTGGTTCAGTTTATTTTGTCCAAGTAAAGAATACCCGGCATTGTTCAGATAATCTTCCGAAAGAAAATAATGGTCCGGATTTTTGCGTTTTGCACTACGGAATGCTTCTAATCCCTGATCAAAACTACCTTCTAAAATCATTTCCAAAGGTATTTTTTCTTCATCGCTCATCCTTGGGTTTTTTGACCGGATGGTTTTGTCCGGTAAAAGATTGACCATTTCAGATTTTCCGGTTTGAGGATCTTTTACAATTTCCGATGTAAAACTCCAGTTTTCCGAAGCATATGTATTTTTTCCAACCTTCAAAAGTTCCATGGGTCCGTCTAAATCATTAATTGTCAACCAAAGTTTACCATCTTTACGGTAAATTCTATTTAATCCATACTGATTGAACTGATATCTCCCTACACTGTTGCTGAAATCTTCTTCCGTCATGGGTAATGTCTTAAAGGCAGGCCCTACGTAATCCGGCCATTGGTAGACCAATGCTACAGACCTGATCAGTTCTTCAATAAATTCAGGTTTATTGGTATTGATCAAAACGACAATTCCGTCGCCGTTGGTCTTATTGCCAATAAATCTGCTGGAAAAGCCTTCATTCCACCCGTTATGACTAAAATAAACCTGTTCTCCTTTTTTTTCCAGGAAAATACCCAGTCCTACTGACGGATCAATAAAAGAGGTTGTAAATTTTTCTGCCATTTTTTGACTGATGACTCTATGACTTTTATTGCTTAAAGTATTTTGAATATCAATTACAAATTTAGACAGATCTTCCGCGGTCGTCCATAATCCGGCTGCGGCCATTTCGGGATAGATATGATACTTCCCCTTCACTCTTTCTCCGCCCATAGTATAGGCTGTAGCTGCCCATTGTGATTGATTTTCCGGTAAAGGTTGCGCAAAAGTACTGTTTTTCATATCCAGAGGTCCGAGCACTTTTTCCTGCATGATGGCAGGAAAGCTTTTTCTTTCAATATCGATCAGCATCTGCTGCATCACAGAATATCCACCACCGGAATAGCGTAATGAAGTTCCCGGAAGCTGGTCAACCACAACCGGAGAAGAATTGGCAGGAGCTTCTCCCTTCAGCACCTGAATCAGTGTGGGAAGTGATTTGCCTGCTTCATAACCACCAAATCCGTGTACCGTAAAGCCCGCAGTATGGCTGAGTATATTGTAAAGCCCGATTTTTTTCTCTTGGGTTAATGAGTTTTCAGGAATCTTCCAGGAAGTCAGATAAGAATTTACATCAGCATCCGGATTTATTTTTCCGTTCTCCACTTCTTTTAGTGCAGCGTAGGCACTCACGGGTTTGCTCATCGAGGCAGCCTGAAACAAAGTTTTTGTGTTTACAGGAGTTTTAGATTCTACATCTGCCACCCCATACGCTTTACTCCAGATTATTTTCGAGTTTTTAATTACAGCAATGCTTAATCCGGGAATATTATAATGTTTCATCCGCGACTCTAAGGTCCAGAGGGGATTGCCTTCAAAACGGGTAACGGGCATTAATCCTGATTCCACCCGGGAAATTTCTTTGGTTATTTCCACATTATACTGGCCGAAAGTAAAATTTCCGGCCATTCCTAAGGTCATGGCAATATATAAACGAGCTGTAGCTTTCATGGTTTGAAATTTAATGGATCAAAAATATAACTTAATAAGGAATCAAAGAGGCTATTTTAATATTTTATTTATTTTTAGAACAAATATTCTAAATAAGTAATATGATTAGCATAAGTTCTATTATCTTTGCTTCCTGAAGTTTGAAGAATATTTTCCATTATTAAAAATCATTCCATTTATTTATTTCATTATTAAGGCTTTTTAATGTAACTAATCACTCATCCTTCCAACTAATCCGATAATAAAATCTACAATTATTATAAAAGAGATCTACTACTTTAAACAAAACTAATGCAAACATCCTTTTTAAAAATCACCGCAGCCACTGCTGCGCTCTGTTTCAGTACTTTTGTGCTTGCCCAGCAAACCTATTCTGTAAGCGGAACCATAAAAGATAAAAAAAATGGCGAGCTCCTGATCGGGGTTGCTGTAAAAGTAAGTGAAGATCCCTCGATTAATGTCGTTGCCAATGAATATGGATTTTATTCTTTGTCATTGCCGGAAGGCAATTATACCCTGATCATTTCCAATCCTGGTTATAAAGATTTTGAACAGCAGATCAAAGTTGATCAGAATATAAAAATGGACCTTCCGCTTCTGCCACAGGAGCAGATTTCAAAATCTATTGATGAAGTGGTGATAACCGGCATTAAAAAGGATAAAAATTTAACCTCTGCCCAAATGGGAACAGAGACATTAAGCATTAAAAATATTGAAAAACTTCCTGTTTTATTCGGAGAAAAAGATGTGATGAAGACGATTCAGCTTTTACCGGGTATTAAAAGTAATGGTGAGGGAAGCAGCGGCTTCAGTGTAAGAGGTGGTGCCACCGATCAGAACCTGATCTTACTGGATGAAGCTCCTGTATATAATGCTTCTCATTTGCTTGGTTTCTTCAGCACGTTCAACAGTGATGCTTTAAAGGATGTCAGTATCATCAAGGGAAACAGCCCTGCCCAATACGGAGGGCGTCTTTCCTCTGTACTGGATGTAAAGATGAAAGACGGAAATAATCAGGATTATAACATCAATGGAGGAATCGGTCTTATCAGCAGCAGGCTAAGTGTGGAAGGTCCTATTCAAAAGGAAAAATCTTCTTTCATTGTTTCAGGGAGAAGAACGTATGCTGACTTGTTCTTAAAGACTTCCAATGATTATAAAGACAACAAATTATATTTTTATGACCTGAACCTGAAGGCCAATTACCAGCTCAATGAAAATAACCGCCTTTACCTGTCAGGATATTTCGGAAGGGACGTACTGGGATTGGGGAATACTTTCTCAACAGACTGGGGAAATACAACAGCCACTCTGAGATGGAACAGTATTATCAACAGTAAGTTGTTTTCCAACACTTCATTTATTTACAGCAACTACGATTACAAAGTCAGTCTGAAAAGTAATGACAATAATTTCGGTTTAAATTCAAAAATACAGGACTGGAACCTTAAGCAGGATTTCACATGGTTTGCAGGAAATAAACATTCCGTTCGTTTTGGTCTGCAATCTATTTATCATACGATTACACCAAGCAGCGCATCAGGAACCAGCGTGAGCAGTTTTCCTAGAAATACCAGAAAATCATGGGAAAATGCCCTGTATATTAATGATGATTTTAAAGCGACGGAAAAGCTGACCGTGAATTATGGAGCGAGGCTTTCAATGTTTAGTATTTTAGGTGGTGACACTTTCAACACCTATAACAACGGAGTTCTTACCGACAGCCGGTATATTGAAAAAGGAAAATTTGGAAAAACCTATGTGAATATTGAGCCGAGAATTACCGCCAACTACAGAATCAATGAAGTAAGCAGCATCAAAGCAGGATATTCCCGTAATACTCAAAACCTGCATCTTTTGAGCAACTCAAGCAGTGGAAACCCTACTGATCAGTGGATTGGCAGCAGCTTAACGGTAAAGCCTGAGATCGCCGACCAGGTGAGTCTGGGGTTCAGCAGAAATTTCAACAACAACAATTATGAGGTGAATGCTGAGGTCTATTATAAATCAATGCAAAATCAGATTGATTTCAAAAACGGAGCCCAGATTACCTTTGATACGGCTGCAGATGTAGAAAGTGAATTGCTTTTCGGGAAAGGAAGAGCCTACGGACTGGAACTTATTGCTAAAAAGAAAAGCGGAAAATTAACCGGCTGGATTTCTTATACCTTATCCAAAACTGAGCGAAAAATAAACGGAATTAATGATAACCAATGGTATAATGCAAGAATGGACAAAACCCATGATCTCTCTATTGTTGCTACTTATCAGCTGAATCCCAAATGGTCTTTCTCAGGATTATTTGTTTACAGTACAGGAAATGCTGTAACCTTCCCTACCGGAAAGTATCAGTTAAACGGACAAACTGTTTTCCAATACAGCACCCGAAATGCAGACAGGATGCCGGCTTACCACAGAATGGATCTAAGTGCTACCTACGAACCTTCTTCCAATAAGCGCTTCCGCGGATCATGGACTTTCGGAATTTACAATCTGTATGGCCGTGAAAATGCCTACACCATTACTTTCGAAGATAACCCGAACAATCCGGGAACTACACGTGCTATGCAGACTTCATTATTCCGTTGGGTACCAAACATCACTTACAATTTCAAATTTTAAATCATGAAAAATACTTTTTATATTATATTATCGCTGTTTTTAATGACCTCATGCCAGAAAGAAATCGACCTCGATCTTGATGATCAGAGCGGAAAAATAGTGATTGAAGGAAATGTAACGGATCAGGCAGGTCCTTACATCGTCAGAATTACCAAATCCGTAGCATTTACACAACAGAATCAGTATCCTGCCGTGGAAGGGGCACAGGTTATTTTAAGTGATAATACCGGCCAGACCGAGATTTTACAGTATATGGGAAATGGCCGGTATCAAACTACAACATTTGTAGGAGCAGCAGGAAGAACCTATACATTGAAAGTACAAGCCGAAGGCCAGCAGTACACCGCTCAGAGCACTATGCCACAGCCTGTAGATTTTGAAGGCCTTGCACAGGATTCTTTCCAGTTCGGAAGTAAAACGAGTTATACCCTTTTGCCTATTTTTACTGACCCGGCGGTATTAGGGAACCGTTATCTGTTTTCTTACACGATCAATAATTTGTCGAAAAAATATATTAACGTGTTTTCAGACAACCTTAATAACGGAATGCTTAACCAGCGTCCTCTCATCCTTCCCAATGATGATAATGACGATGCAGATCATGAAGTGAAGGCCGGAGATACTATCCATGTTGAGATGCAAAGCATTGATAATAATATTTTCACTTTTTACAGTGCTCTGTTGGATATGTCGGGTCCTGGAGGTGGGGTTACTCCTGCCAACCCTCCCAGCAATATCAGCAATGGGGCTTTGGGATATTTCTCGGCTCATACACAGAGCGTACAAAGCTTTGTGATTCAATAAAAAAGTAGAAGCTATACGATACAAGGTTATTTTGGATTTTCCGAAATAACCTTTTTTATGGATAAACCGTGTAGTGTTTCAGAGCATAAAAAAGCCGCCTTCACCGGAATGAAGACGACTCACTGGAGTTGTACGAATAAATTGACTTTACAATCCTGATTCCAGTATTTTCAGGAGTTCTTTCTGCTGGATCAGATCATTTTTGCTGCTGATCAGATTATAATTGGCCTGAAGCCAGCCGTTCCGGACTACAAAAAAGGCATAGGCATCAATAAGCCCTTCCCTGTATTTTTCCTCAGATTTCTGAAATGAGAGTCTCTGATTCTCAAAATTGGAATCCAGCAGATTATATTTTTCCCGGGCATTTAAAAACTGTGCCCTGATCGAATTGATACTTTGCGTAAGGTCATTTATGATCAGATCCCTGTCATACCGGGAACTGATAACATTCAGTTTTGCTATTTCCACATTGGTTTTCACCTGCAGCTTATTAAAAACAGGAATACTTATCCCTAAAGACAAAAAATGATTTTTGTTCTGGGCAAACTGATCCGAGAAGCTTTTGTCTGATACATTGTCTTTTCCAAGTACTTTATTATAAAAGGTCGACCATCTGTATCTGCCGTCTAAGGTTGGTAGATAGCCTGCTTTTGCAATATCTTCTCTTTTTTCCTGTGCCTTCATTTCCGCTATTGCTGCCTGATATGCAGGATTTTTATGCAGTAATTTTTGAGTAAAATCAGGATCATTGAATTCTGCGTCGGAAAGACTTTCATCATTCATGATAAAATCCAGAGAATCATGGGTAACTGACAACGCGTTGATCAGATTAATTTTCGTCTGGTCACGTTGATTTTTAGCCGACACCCACTGCTCCTGCAATGTCCCGAGATTGGCTTTAATATCATATACATCGCTTTTAGGACGATTTCCGATCTCTACTTCCTTTTCGGTTCTCAGGATCTGATCCTTTATCCCGGAAATCTGGGTTTCCAGTACTTCAAGTAAACTTTTGCTGTTCTGGTAGGCAAAAAATTTCTGAACAACATCTAGTTTCACCTTATTCCGAGCCTGTTTAAGCTGATAGGCACTGGTTTCTTTATTCAGTCTTGAAAGCGAAATATTCAGGATATTCTTCCAGTTGAAAAGCCCCCAATCTGCCTGGGCATAGAACTGGTCATATTGTGTATTCAAAGCTTCCCTCTGATTACTGGTCTGGTTGATGGAAGATCCGAAACTGTAGTCACGTCTCACTCCTGCTTCTGCGGAAGGCAATAGCATTCCTTTTGAGCTTTTGACCATCTGATCATTTTTTGTAACGGTCACTGTTGCCTGTTTAATCAACGGATGATGGGTTGATGCGTAGTCCAGACATTGTTGCAGGTTCCATGTTTGCTGGGCCGGAAAGAAGCCAACAAACAACAGAAAAATTAAATTTTTCATGAATACGTTCTGATTTAAAAAATTTTACATTATTGCTGTATAACCTTCTTATAAAAACATAAAAGAGATACACCGATAAAGTGTTTAGAAAACAAAGACTTTGTGATTTTGGTAGGTAAATTTAAACATACTTATTACGAAGAATACGATTACTCGTACTTCAGATATTTCACAAGATCTACTTTTGTGGCTTTATACGCTTTGATGCTTACAACCGCAAATGTCAATACCAGTAATAACACAAAGCTTATGACAAAAGGCCAGGCCGGCATATCAATTCTGTAGGCAAAATCTTTCAGCCATTCGTTCATCAGGAAATAACTGATCGGGATACTTATCAAAACAGCGATTACAGCGATCCAAAGAAACTGGCGGGTCAGCCCGAAAACAAGAATACGATCTGAAGCGCCTAATGTTTTTCGAATAGCTACATCTTTCAGCTTTTGCTCGATCATCAGAGAAGAAAGGGCAAAAAGTCCCAATAAAGCCACCATCAATACCATGGCATTCAGAATAGTAAACAAAGTCTGTTGTTTTTGGTACATTTCAAAAGTCTTTGCAAACTTCTGATTGAGAAAATAGTAATCAATAGGATATCCCGGCTCGGCGGAAGTCTGCCAGAATTTTTTTAGCTTTGCCACTGTTCCTTCGATATCATCAGCCTTTATTTTAACCTGAATATTGTATACATTAAATCTCTTCCAGGAAGATTGTTTGTAATGAAAAAACATGATAGGTTCTACCTGGTATTTAAGACTTCTTAGATTAAAATCTTTAACAATTCCCACAACCTTATATTTTTTTCCTTCATCAAATCCGGGCTTTATTTCACGCTGAAACATCTGTTCATCAGTCCATCCAAACTTTTTAACAAATGCCTCATTGACAATAACTGTATTCATTGTATCTGATGCCAAATGAGGATTGAGCCAGCGTCCTTTCAGTAACTTCACATCCAGAAACTGGAGGTAGTTATAATCCATAGCGCTATTTTCTGCATTGATGCTCTGTTGTTCATAATCCATATTTGAACTGCTTCTGTCCGGTTCCTGCAACCGATTCCCCGAAAGAAACGTCTTCTACTCCATTGATTTTCAAAATTTCAGTTTTAAGCCTTTCATATTTCAGCCAGGCTTTTGGAGTGGATTCATTGAAATTAATCATCATGATCTGATTTCCGTTAAACCCAAGGTCCTTGTTCATCATATATTTTACCTGCGTATGTACAATGAGACCTCCAATGATGAAAAATGAGGAAATAACGAGCTGTAGCGTAAGAATTCCGTTTCTGAGCCAGACACCGTGTTTGCTTCGGGAGAAATTGCCTTTCAGCGTTTCGATGGTTTTAAAATTTGAAAGATAGAAAGCAGGAATTAACCCGGATAATAAAGTAACTACAATGACCATGGTCAAAGAATACAGATAAATATGCCAATCTTTCAGCTCTATTTCTTTGTTGAAAAATTGATTAAAAGCAGGAAGTAAAAGTTCTGTAAGTGCCAGAGACAGGAAGTAGGACAATAAACAAATGATAAACGTCTCCAGAAAAAACTGAAGCATCAGGGACAGTTTTGTTCCTCCGATCGCTTTTCTAACGCCAACTTCTTTTGCTCTCTGTGAAGCTTCAGCCGTTTTCAGGTTGATAAAATTAATGGCAGACAGGATAACAATCAGGACAGACAGGGAAAATAGGATCATAATCGTTCTGAAATCTCCTGCCCCAAACCATGATGCTTTTGCATGAAGCTTAAGTTGATCCAATGGGATCAGCTGTACACTATTCGGCCCGTGAAGATCAGAAAACTGAGCTGTAGTCATTCCCGTTCCCCTGGCATCTATACTTGATCTCAGCATAAGGATATCCTTAAATTTATTTTCAAAATTCGCAGGGGCAGCTCCTTTTTAAGCATGAAAAAACATCCGTAGTTGAAGTTATTCCATTGCTCTTTATCATGTTTGAACCCTTCCACAGGCTTGAAAACAAATTGAGGCTTAATCTGACTGTTACCTTCAGGGAGTTCATAGACCGCGGTAACGATATAATTTTTATCATCAAATTTTAACGACTCACCGACAGCGTTGGTTGTTCCGAATAATTTCATCGCAGCCTGTCTGGAAATGATAATGGAGGTATCTGATTTCAAGGCATCTTTTGCACGTCCTGAGATAATTTTAAAAGGAAAGAAGGTAAGGAAACTTTCTGATGAAGTAAAACCTCCCTGCTGAAAGGTTGTCGTATATTTTGTGGTCATCTTGACGCCTATGTCCGAACCGTTAAAAATAACAAAATCCTGCACTTCCGGAATGGTCTTCAATGCATTAAAGGCAAGTGGGTAAGAGATATTATCCCCGTAAAAGTTTGTTCTTTTATAAAAGGACTGAAAAGCATAGATCTGATCTTTTTTCGGATTCCATTTTTCATAAGATTCCTCATCATTCCAATGCATCAGGATCAGCATAAATCCTGTAAGGCCTATGGTAAGCCCGAACAGATTGATCAGGGTAGACAACCCGTTCTTTTTATAATTGATGAAGGCGATTGTAAGCCAGTTGGTCAGCATAATGGTAGTATTACAGTTAATGATAGGTAACGAAACGATGCAGAACTATTCAAATGCTCCCGCATCGGCTTTTGCAAATACATCTTTTCGCTGGGAAGCATATTCTTCATTAAAAATTTGTCCGTCTTTCATATTGATAATCCTTGATGCAAAGCCTGCGTCGTACGAGGAATGGGTCACCATCACAATCGTGGAACCTTCTCTGTGAAGCTCTGCCAGGAGATTCATGACTTCATTCCCATTGGAACTGTCCAGATTTCCTGTCGGTTCATCGGCAAGGATCAGCCTGGGTTTTGTCACTAAAGCTCTTGCAACCGCTGCTCTTTGCTGCTGTCCTCCTGACAGTTGTTGAGGATAATGTTTGGCCCGGTGAGCAATATTGATCTTTTCCATGATTTCTCCTACTCTTCTTTTTCTTTCCGAAGAAGAAATTCCGTTGTAAATCAGGGGAAGTTCAATATTTTCATAAACGGTTAATTCATCAATCAGATTAAAGTTCTGAAAAATAAATCCGATATACTTTTTTCGGATTTCCGATTTCCTTTTTCACTTAATCCTATCATTTGGGTTTCTTCAAATTGATATGATCCCATTGAAGCGGTATCCAGCAGTCCCAGAATATTAAGAAAAGTGGATTTTCCGCAACCTGAAGGCCCCATTATGGCCAGGAACTCTCCTTCTTTAATGCTCAGACTGACTTCATGCAGTGCGTGCGTCTGCACATCTTCTGCTGTATAAATTTTTGAAAGTTTATCTATATTGATCATGGTAATATCTATTGAATGTTATCATTGATTATACTTTTTATGGTAATAATAAAAGGTTAAAAATATTCATCTTTTTACTTTTTAATATCAAGAATTTCATATTTCTTCAGGTCAGAATAGTCTGATGTAATCACTTTTTCTCCGGTCTTTAATCCTGAAACGACTTCATAATACAACGGATTTTCTCTTCCAAGGCTGATGTTTCGTTTCCCGGCTTTATTTGCATTGACTACAAAGATCCATTTTCCATTGGTTTCTTTGAAAAAATTTCCTTTGGGAATCATCCTACTTTGTGTATCTGCAGAGAGTTTTAATTTCAGGCCGAAAGTCATTCCTATCTTCAGGTTCTCCGGCTTTTCTCCGGTAAAATTAAGTTCTATCAGAAACTGCCCGTCCTTCACTTCCGGCAAAATTTTGGTAATGACCACTTCATAATGCTTTTGTTCATTATCAAGGGTTCCTTTGATTCCGTTCAGAAGTTTATTGATATAATATTCATCTACTTTTGCGACCAGTTTGTACCCGCCCATCAGATCTATTTTCCCAATACTTTGTCCGGTCGTCAGGTTTTCACCTAATGAAATGGCAAATGATGAAAGCCTTCCCGAAGCCGGCGCCATAATCAGGAAATTGTTTTTGTTGGAACGTAAAATCTGCAGACTTTTCTCCATCTGCCCTATTGAACTGTTGATCACTGACATTTGGGAAGCGCGTGAATTTTTTTCTGTTGAAAAACCTTTTTCGATGATGGATTTCCGCTGTTTCTGATAGGCAAGGTTCTGCACACTGATATCATACTCTGTCTTTTTTCCGATCTCTGCATCATAAAGTCTTTTTTGAAGATTAAAATTCTGAAGTGCCGTATTGTAATCATTCTGCGCCTGCAGCAAATCCTTGTCCTGGATCAGTTCCTGGTTTTTGAGCTCCAGAAGTGTGGTTCTCATCTGGCTGATCTGTTGCATAATTCCTGTTTCCTGATTCATATAGCTGAACTCTGTGTTAGGATTGTATACCCTTGCGATGGGCACTCCCTTAGTGAGCATTTGTCCGTCTTCTGCAAAAACCTCCTTGACGACTCCACCTTCCAAAACATTCACCAGTGAAGAATTAAGAGATTGAGTCTGGGCCGTCATCATCAGCATATCTTCAAATTTTCCTTGCGTCACCTCATCAATCTGGATGCTCTCAGAAGAAACATTATACGTTTTTTTCTGTCGGGTAAAATACAGGCCGAAAACCCATATAACCAACAATAGGATTAATCCGGCTAAAACAAATTTTAATTTCGATTTCTTTTTTACTATTTTCGTATCCATATTAAAGATAACTCATTTTGTTACAATAGATTACACAAGACAGATGCCAGGAAAATATAAATCTGTAAGTCCTTGAAAATCTGGAATAATGTTTTTATCAATAAGCAAGTAACTGTTCATTATCGGACACTTTTTGTACGAAAACGGACACTTTTAATACATTCAATAGACTAGCATGCGAAAAAAAAGAAGCCCATATCCTGATTGTTGATGATGATGAAGATATTTTGTTCTCCGCAAGAGTGTGGCTGAAAAAGTTCTTTACGGAGGTCAGTTGCCTGAGCAAACCTTCTGAAATACTACAATTCATGGCAAGACATCAGGTAGACGCCGTCGTTTTGGACATGAACTTCAGAAAAGGGTTTGAGAGCGGACAGGACGGCTTGTACTGGATGCACGAAATCAAAACACTGGAGCCCCAACTTCCCATTATTCTGATGACGGCTTATGGCGAAGTGGAACTGGCAGTGGAAGCCTTAAAGACAGGAGCCTCAGACTTTATCCTTAAGCCGTGGAATAATGAAAAATTGTATGCTTCCGTGAATCTGGCTGTAGATATCTCCCGGAAAAACAGAAAGCTCAACCAGTGGGAAAATGTGAGCCAGAAAAGCAAACAATACCAGCTGGAAAGCCATTCGCCACGAATGCAGCAAGTGCTTGAACAAATTAAAAAGGTAGCTCCTACAGATGCCAATGTCCTGTTGTTGGGAGAAAATGGTACGGGAAAATATGTACTGGCAGAATCTATTCATGAACAATCGGAAAGGAAAAACCAGCCTTTTGTACATATTGACCTCGGAAGTATTTCGGAAAGTCTTTTTGAATCTGAATTGTTCGGATATAAAAAAGGGGCCTTCACAGACGCTGTATCAGGATTATGCCGGTAAAATTGAAAATGCCCAGAATGGAACCGTCTTTCTTGATGAAATCGGAAACCTGCCTCTTCAGCTCCAGACCAAATTATTGAGCCTGATTCAAAACAGAAAGCTCTCAAGACTGGGAGAGTCAAAAGAACGGATGCTGGATGTCCGGTTTATTTTTGCGACCAATGAAAATCTTAAAAAAGCTGTTGCTGAAAACCGTTTCCGTCAGGATTTATATTACAGGATCAATACGGTGGAAATTCAGATACCGGCCTTAAGGGAAAGGCAGGAAGATATCGGATTGCTGGCACAATACTTTCTGGACAGATACAAACACAAGTATCATAAGCCAGATCTGCAACTTACCGATGAATCAGTCGCCAGCCTTACCCACTTCCCATGGCCCGGAAACATCCGGGAGCTTGATCACTGCCTGGAAAGAAGCATTATTCTGTCCGGTGACAGCAAGCTTCAGCTGCTTATACCTCAACTGGAAGAAATGGAAAATACGGTCTTCAATCTTAATATTGAAGAAATGGAAGAAGTACTGATCAGAAAGGCCTTAAAAAAACATACGGGAAATATTTCTTTAGCGGCAGAAGATCTGGGGCTTTCACGGGCAGCACTGTATCGCAGAATGGAAAAATTTGGTTTATAAATGGAGCCTAAGCTGTGCGGAGCATTATCAATACTAAAAAAGACTCATGAAAAACAGAAAATATAGGTGGCTGCTGTACAATCTGCTTGCCATGGTGAGTGGAATAACTGCTTATCATTTTTATTCAGAAGGGAAATGGTTCAATGCCTTTGTGTTCAGCGGGCTGGCTATCGCTTTTATTGCTTTGATGTACTCGTCAGTACATGCCCAGGCTTCTAAAACAGAAAAAGTAATCTCTTCTATCCGGAGAAAAGATTTTTCATTATTTCCTGGAAAAGAAGAAGGAAAAACTCTTCTGAATAGCAGCATCGAGCTTTATTATCAATGTAAGGATGAACAGCTGTCTTTATCTTCGTATAAGCTTCTCTACGAAAGCATCCTAGACCATATGGAAACAGGGCTCATGATCCTTTCGGACGAAAATGAAAACTGGGAAGTGTTCTACGTAAATGAAGCTTTTCTTAACAGCTTACGAATCCCCAAATACAACAAATGGGACCTGTATGCATCGAAAGTACCTGAGTTTTATAATATTATTGAGAATACCGGTTACAACAGTTCACAGGAATTTTTCGATATTTCTGTTCAGGGCAATTCCAAGCAGTCTTTTTCATTACGAACCAAACAGGTGAAAAACCCTCAGCATCGTTTTTATATCATCACATTGGAATCTGTGCAGAAAATCATTGAACAAAAAGAGAAACTCGCATGGCATAACCTGATGAAGGTGATTTCTCACGAGCTTCTCAATACACTTACTCCGGTCAACAGCCTGATTCAAAACCTTGAATACATCAGCAACCAGGAAACGGTAAGCAAAGATGATCAGGAAGAAATGAAAGAAAGCCTGATGATCATTAATTCCAAATCAAAACAGCTCCTGAGCTTTGTGGATGATTACCGACAGGTCGCCGAATTACCCAAACCTGTACTGGCTTCCGTCTCACTGAAAAAGGTGATTGAATCTGCAATTATTTTTTTAAAACCTGAATTTGAAAAACAAAAAATATTTGTCAGTACAGAAATAGACGATTTCAGGGTATCTGCGGATGAGAAAATGATAGAACGCAGCCTTATTAATCTTTATCTGAATGCCATATATGCCGTCTCTGAAACGGAGGATAAAGTGATCAAAACAATAGTAAGATCGCATAACAAAAGGATTATTATCAGTATCATTGATAGTGGTAGCGGTATCACTTCCGAAATTAAAGACAAAATTTTCCTTCCTTTTTTCACGACAAGGGCCAATGGCTCCGGAATAGGATTGACACTAACGAAAAGTATCATGGAAGCTCATGGCGGCTATCTCAATTATCAGGCCCGGGAAAAGGGAAGCAACTTTGAGTTATGGTTTTTAGAATAACTCAATAATCAGCTGCAATTTTAAGTCTCCGTTTTATTCTATTAACCTCATTCTGTCAAAGATTTCTTTCTTGGATCTTTCAAATATTTCGCCTCCAAATTCTTCATTATCCAGAGAAAACAAACTGATATCCTTTACTCCCATGATCCCAAAAATAAATTTCAGATAAGTGGTCTGAAAATTCATGTGTTCATTTTTCTCTCCTTCTCCATAGCCTGTATCTCCCCTGCTTGATAATACAAAAAGTTTTTTATTTTCGAGCAGACCGACATAGTCGCCATCGGGAACTCCCGACCTGAATTTCCAGGTTTTATTAAACCTCATTATCTGATCAATATATGCCTTTAATCCGCTGGGAAGAGACCAGTTATACATGGGTGTTGCAATTACATAGATGTCATGTTCGTGCAGCTCGGCAACAAGTTCATCACTTAATTTCAATGCTTTGCGACTGGCTTCAGTTCTGTCTGCCGGTTTAATGAAAGCGCCGGCGATCCAGGATTCATCAATACCGGGAATGGGCTGAGTTCCTACTTCGCGATAGGTAAATACATCTGTTGGATGTTTTGATTTCCGGTTCTCTACAAAAAGCTGTGACAACTTTCGGCTGTAAGATCTCTCATTTCTGACACTTGCGTTGATGATCAATACTTTTTTCATATGCTTCGTTATTATGATGAAGCAAAATTCCTGATTATTTAAGGCTAAAAAATTGATCTAGTTCAAGAGGATTTATTTTTTTTTCTCAATCTGCTGATCAACTCGGCGGACACTCCAAGGTAGGAAGCGATCAGATATTGAGGAACTCTGGCAGCGATATCCGGATATTTTTTCAGAAAATCAAAATACCTGTATTCCGCATCATAGATATTGTTGTAAATGATCCTTTTCTGCAGTACTCCGAGATAACCTTCGAGAATAAGGCGAAAATAGCGTTCCAATCGCGGAATTCTAAGCAAAAGCTTTTGAAATGAATGATAGCTAATTTGCAATACAGTTGTTTTCTCAAGAGCTTGAATATTATAAACAGAAACTCTCTGTTTAGAAAAACTATCGATATCACTGGCCCACCAGTCATCTATTGAGAAATAAAGAATTTCTTCGTTCCCGTTTTCAGCATTGATGTAAAATGCCTTTAATAAACCTGAAACCACATAATTATCATAGCGGCAGACATTCCCGTTCCTTAAAAGGTACTCTCCTTTCTCCAATGTTTTTTCCGTCCAGAAACTTTTAAAAATTTCAACCTCTTCCTCTGTTAAGGTAATATATCTGGAAATATTCTTGAGTAAAGCATTTTCTTTCATACAAGTTGGAGCGATTATCGTTACGGACAAATTTACAAGAATATTCCGCAAAAAAGTCACAGACTAAATTGTTAAACCCTACTGACATACTGCTGTCGCTACTCCCTGTTACCTTTGTCTAAAATTATTCAACAATAAAATTTTAACAATATGAAACTTACTTCTCTAAGAATTATCAGCAAAGACATCAAACAGTGCGTCCAGTTTTATGAAAAGGCAATTGGTGTAACTCCTCAATGGTACACAGAAGATTTTGCAGAACTCTCAACCAGCACTATTACCATTGCCATCGGAAGTACACGTACGATGAAAATGTTTGGCGAAAATATTACCGGATCTGAGGGATATCAAAGCACAATTATAGAGTTTCTGGTGGCCGATGTTGATAGGGAATACGAGAAAATTAAAGGCCTTACCGACCATGTTGTTCAGGAACCGACTACAATGCCCTGGGGAAACCGGTCATTGCTGTTCCGTGATCCTGATGGTAATCTGATTAATTTTTTCACACCTGTAAGTGTTGAAGCGATTCAAAAATTTAAGTAAGATATTTATTAAAAAAAACTTACGCCGATCTTTTTAATAAAGATAAACGTGAAAATTGAAAAAAAGAGCCGGAGTTCTCAGAATAACATTCACATTATCCGGATGGGCAGGATCTGTATCTCTGAATCCGAAAACCCAGCCTCCTCCCGGATGCGTGGTGCACCAGTTCCTAAGGCCCGCTTTATCATTTCTATTCATATCATAACCGGCAAAACCACAATCAAACTGATCGCCTCTGATGACGGTCTGAATGACTACGTTTCCATTATCTGTAGTTGCACAGGTAATGTTTCCACCCTGTCCTGTCAGGAATTTGTTGTACGCAGCCGTAATACATTGTTCGACGGACTGCAAAGTTAAATGTACCATATTTTGATGTTTTTGGTTGTTTCTGAAATAAGTAGTTAATTCATATAATTTTTTAACCAGACTCCTTTCTGGTAAATAATTGCCGCCATATATACATTATCATTGTTATTATGAGCTTTGCAAATCGGCATAATGTATACACTGTTGGAACCTGTCGCCACTTTCTGCGCTTTCCTACCAAGAATAACATGGCCACCAACGAGACTGCTGGTACAGGTAACGGGACTGTAATTTAAGGAAGTGCAGCAGGAAGGATAGCCGTACTGGTCTGCCCAGAGCTGAAGCCAGGATTTACTGGCAATCTTGGGATCATTGGTACTTCCGATGACATTGGCAAAATTTTCATTTTTACTGAACGTTACTTCCCCACCCCATACGGAATAAATAGATTTTACAACAAACTCATCACCGTACTGCTCCTGTGGGTTGTAAAAACCGGCAAATACACCATTTTGATACACGATTTTAAGGTCTTCGTGTTCCTCGGAAGTCAGAACAGGCGGTTGTGTCTTCACCTGAACAGTCAGATCTTCCTTTACAAAAGCATCGATCAAAACCTGGCTTGCATCCTTCACAGTATTTGTAAAAAGCTGCTCTAATTGGGGCGTCATTGGCGTATTGTAGTTCCAGTTGGGATTATACAGTGCTTTTTCAGTACTGATTTTGATTTCTGACCCTCTCTGGTAAGCATATTCTGCAGTACCTTCGGGAAAAGTGGTGAGGCACACAGCATCTTCTGCGGTGTAGTCCGGGCCGCTGATCGTAATCACATTATTTTCTTCTTCATACGTATAGGTAAAAGAAAGCTGTGCCATGAGGTTGGTATTCTCAAGATATATTAGTTTTCCGACCGGTACAGGAGTGGTTTCCACACGATGTGTTCCGTTTTGAAGGTCAAAAGTTAAGGTATACTCTGTTTTTTGCAGCTCTGCAGATTTATTGTGATAATCCGGAGATACAGGCAAGGTAATGGTGATTGTTTTCATGATATCGGGTTTTAGTTTTCAATCCTTGAATACCCCAAAGTAACGAAGAAACCAAAAGAAATTCTAGCGTATAAATAACCAAATGGTGAATTGAGTAGAAACACGGAAACGATGAAATGTTTTTGAAGTACATACAATAATTGCTCTTTACGGAAACCCATAATACCTATAAAATCATCAATAGTACATTTGCGAAAGGAAATCTAATCTATGAAAATATTACACAGCCTATCAATCATTCTTTTAATGATATCTTGCAGTGGTAACACTCATAAAAACAGCCTAACATTTAAAAAACAAGACTACATGGGTATCTGGCCGTTTGCAGTTGATGAAATTGAAGTGTATTGCACAGGCTACAAAGGAGTTTACTGCAAAGCCAATAATGGAAAAACCTATGCATTAAATGGCACAGCAAAAGGTATTTCACAAAATGACCCATCGATCAGTAAAATTGAAGAAATATGGCTTGATGATCCTGAACATGCCGGGCTGAAACTTTACTATACTGATTTTATAACTGAGGGGCTGCAACTTTGTGAGGATAAATAAGAAATACTTGAAAGATGACAGGAGAAAGTGAATAAGCAAGGTCCTGCGAAGATTTGTTTATTGAGCTGAACTAGAATACCTACCTTCGAAAATAGGAAGAAAAGTCCTCTGCTCAATCATAATAAGGGGCTTAAAACCATAAAACAGCCTATCCTAGTGGAGGGCTGTTTGTATGTAATTATAATTTGTAATCGATTATTTACTTAAGAATGTGTTCACTTTCGCTACAAACGCCTCATGGTTCTGAAAGAAAGAAGCATGTCCGGAATCCGGAAATATCACAAGCTCCGAATGTTCTAAATTCTGATTCATATTTTTAGCATTTTGCACCGATATGGGAAGGTCATTTTCACCGTGAGCAATCAATACAGGTTGCTTGATGTTTTTTATTTCATTCAGTGCATTGGCGTCAGGTTGTGCCCAATTTAAAACAGCGGCAAACTGAGAATTGGATGTGGCATCACTTAAAGGAAGATCCCTGTCAATCATACGACGCTGAACCCTTGCAAAAGAAGCTTTCCCGGCTGCAATACTCTGCGCAGATTCTGTGAATCCGAATTTCAGGAACGATTCTTCAGCACTTAATCCTGCTGTTCCGGCGATAATATTCGGTAAATTGGCTAGTCCTATAGCACCTTTTGGGCCGGTACCCGTTAAAATTACCTTATTGATAAGCGAAGGTTCAGTTAAAACAATTCTCTGTGCCACAAATCCCCCCATTGAAAAGCCCATGATATTTACTTTAGCCAAATTCAGAGCTTTCATAAAATCGATAGCATCATCTGCCATTCCCTGAATTGTATTCGGGGTAACTCCCTTTGAAGCCGCGACTCCTTTATTATCAAACAAAATGACTTTGTACTCTTTGGCCAGGCCGTCTGTTACGGCAGGATCCCAGTCGTCCATGGATCCTCCCAGCCCCGGTAATAAAACGATAGGAATTCCCTGATCTTTCCCCAGAATACGGTAGGCAAATGCATTTCCCTTTACCTCTACATATCTGGTTTTGGCGGTTTGATGGCTGTCACCCTGTACCTCCTGAATCGTGGGAGGTTCATTTTCTTCCCTGCAGGACATTGTCACTACCGTGAAAAGAGTTAAACATAACATGCTTGCGACGGAGATTTTTCTGATTGCTTTCATTGTTGTTTATTTTTAATTGATAGTGCAAACATAGTCTCTGCCAACAGGCAAAACATCTACAAACAGGTTAAACAGGACATATCCGGGATTTAATCAGACATTAGGAAAGCTGAAAATTATTTTGAAAAAATTAAATGCCGAGTGGATACAATTTCCAATCTTATGATTTGAATTTTCTGTAGCAACGTTGAATAACATTATGGTTTGCTCAGCTTATGTAAAGCCTCCATCGCCTTTTCAGCATCTGCTTTCGCAACAAAAATATGATCATGGAAATACGCTGCCACAACATTACAACTAATGTTTTGATGTTTCAGAGCGTTGGCAAAAGCTGCTGTTAGCCCTACAGCTTCTAGCGAAGAATGAATACTTAAAGTTATCCATGAGGAAATATAGCTATATTGAAGATTCCGTTGGTCGGCAGTTTCTTTTTCAACACAACTGTAACCGCCTCCTTTTCCCGAAAGAAAAATAATATCTCATCCATACCGGGAATTCTGTCCAGGTTCTCCATGTTGCAGAACACATACTCTCCCGGATTCAATACGGGTTCCATATGTTGAAGCAATACCGCCAAATCTGTTTCTCCAGCCATTTTTTTGTTGCAAAGCTAAAGAGATATGTTTCAATATTGTTTATCATTTGATAAAAAAGAGAATTGGATGAGCAAAAATATAGACATAAAAAAAGGAGGCCTCTCCCGCCTCCTTTTTTAGGAACTTGACTTATAAGGCCTGTTTTTTAACTTCTTTTTGTGTTTTATACGCTTTTATTTATTTTTTTCATCATTTGTAGTCGTATATTACTATAGTTTATTATTTGTATAGTCATAATGATTTACCTGATTGCAAATAAGTAAAATATACTTTTAATTTTGCGTTTTTCTCATTTGGTAAATTTTATAATACAAAGTAACGACATTAGAGCATATGATCCCCTATAATACCACTCGATACATGTCGGACACCTTATAGATATTTATCGATGCTGAAATTTTGACGAAAAAAAAAGTCTGATAAAAGACGTGGAAATTTATATTTTATGATGTGTTTTAATGAGGTCTATGAGCTCCACCAGGTTTTCTATTTTTAATTTCTCAAATATATTTTTCTTGATGGTACTTACGGTATTCTGCTTTATATTCAGTTGATTGGCGATCTCAAGGTTTCCGTATCCATCGGCATAAATTTCTGCAATTTCCAGTTCCCGTTTGGTTAAAGGACTCAGCGGACTTATCAGATCAGGATTGTAGATAAATTGTACCAACAATTTTCGGACTGTATCAGAGAAATATTCTCCTTTTTTGATAAACTGTGTGAGACCTTCCCTTACCTCTTCTTCTTCGCTTAATTTACTAAGATACCCATTAGCTCCGGCTTTGATAAATTTTAAGGCATACAGATCCTCTTCAAGTCCGGTAAAAATCAAAATTTTAATAGCCGGATTTACTTTTTTGATTTCAGGAATAATATGCAGGCTGTTCCCATCCGGAAAATGGGCATCAATGACAGCCATTTCAATATCTTTAGACTCCACCAGTTCTGTGATCTGCTGTAACGATGATGTATGGTACACCTTCGCATTGGGAGCTATATCGCTGATTACAATCTCCATTCCCTGTCGCACAATACTATGATCATCTGCTAAAAGAAAAATTATTTCTCTATTTTCAATTGGTAACTCCATTATTATTAGTATTTAAAATTAACTTGAATGTTATCTTCGTACCTTTGTGCAGCTTACTGGAGATGGATATATCACCATCGAAAAGCTCTACAATTTCCTTGCAAAGATTAAGTCCCAGACCTGCCCCGAGATTATCTACCTCATCAGATACTGTTCCCTGATAATAGGGTTCAAAGATTTTCTTCAGATCAGACTCCGATATCCCGATTCCCGTGTCGGCCACTGTTGTTGTAAAAGCAATCTTGTGCTCGCCAATGGTTTCTGTAATCATGGTAAGATCAATCTGTCCGTTTTCTGTAAACTTATTAGCATTTCCCAGAATATTCATAAAGATCTGATTCATCCTGATACTGTCGGAATTGACCATAGTTCCTTCCGGAATTCTGTCTGTCACAACAAATTTATTATTCCTTGTTTCTATATACGGCGTAATTACCTTTACAATAGAACTGATTTCATCTTTAAGATTAAAAACTGTATTAATAAGTTTTTTTTCTGCATCCTGATTCTTTGTATACTCCAGAATCTGATTAGACTGCAGAAGTAACGTACTGTTGGTAAATTTGATCGACTTCAGGTAGTCTTTTATGGTCTCATCATCTGTAGTCCGGTAAATTTTGTCAATAAAGATATTGATGATTTTCAACGGAGACCTTAGATCATGGCTCAGCATTCCCAGTATTCTGTTTTTAAAACTCAGGTTATTTTTAATCTCTTCGTTCTCAGCATTAAGCTTACGTTCATAGATAAAGGCAACTCTGGTAAAGTACATGATCAGAATAGAGACGATAAACATTAAGACCATCAGCCCTAATACGAGATACGTTCTTATTTTATTATTGGCAGAGCTCTGCTTGCTGTATTCCTTTTCCAGTTCCGACTTAAAATCCCTGATTGCATTTTCGTATACATCAATAAGCCCGTTACTGTAGACTAGCAATTTGCTGAAATTACTATAAAACTGAATATTATTTCTCTGGTTCCTGGCCGCGTATAGCTGTACTTTCTTCACTTCGGCAGCATAATGCTTGTCCATAGACTTCATCACATTGCTCACTTCCGATTTAAGATTAGACAGGTCAACCGTTTTATTATTCGTTAAAGTAACCACAGTACTTTCCTTCTGAACATTTACTTTACCGGTGATAGCATCTTTCAAACGCCCCATGAATCCTTTCTTTTTTATCGTATCTGCATACGTACGAGTCTGGATATTGAGGTTTTCAAAATTATTTTTGTATTTTTCAGGTTCATAAGGCTTTTCATCCATCTTTACCGGCGGCTTCAGAGAAGTTTTGTACACAGAATCCATGAGACTTTTAAGTCTGGTCACTTTCAGGGTATCTATTTTCTGCTTAGCCAGAGTATTTTTTAGCCTTGGACTTGCCTTTTCATATTCCCCGATTTTGTCAAAATTATTCTTAAGTTTTCTGAGTGATTGAAAATACAGATCAAGCTCTTTATTATCCTGATTGATCATGTATTTTTGGAGGTGATCCTGCGCATCCATGAAATCTTTCCTCGAATTGTCTGTCAATCCGCCTAACGCACGGCTTTCCTCCAGCTGGGTCTTAATAAACTTCAGTTTCTTTTCATTGACAAACTCGTTATAAAAAAATATTGCAATAATCCCCTGTATCAATAAAATACAGAGAATTAATGAGTAATGAACAATCTTTCTCAATTTAAAATTTAAGAATTTGTAGGCCATATTTACTTATATGCTAAATTAATTTCTTAATTACTTCAGTTCGTTTATTATTAATTCCAAATAATATAATATCATTAATTAAATTGCATTAATCAATGTATATCATTTAATTAGCAAAGTTAAAGTAATTTTTGTCTTGTCATAATAGTAAATATGAGATAAAACTTACAAATTTTAATTCTTTTTTACATTAAAATTCAATTAAAGTTTTAAAATTTCCTAGTGTATAGGTATATTTTTAGATTGATGGCAAAAGTTGGGGCCTATCAAATATTTGACAATGTCACTATTTTTTATCAGGAACTTTATCCTGCTGCACGCTTATCCCCGTCATTTTACAACGACCTACTTCCTCAAAACTAACAACTTTTTTATCCATATTGTAAGTATCATTTTCATCAGATCAAAGTCAATGCGATAACAAAAAAAACAATAACAATGAGACAATCAGATGTTTAAACCCTGCATTCTCAGCAAATATTTTTTGAAAAGGTTCTACCGATGAACCAATCTTTTTCTGAACAGAAACAGCAATGTACTGAAGAAAATCGTGTAAGCGATATTGAAAATCGCTCCTCCCACCCATCCTGAGTAAGGAAGTGGTAACAGTCCTTTTAACGGAATAATCATTAAAGTCAGAATAAAAGGAGTCAGTAATGCCATCCATCTCGGAAGCAGGGTTTTATTCAGTAAAATACACACTGCAAATGAAATCCAGCCGATAGCAAGGACACCAATCGCAGCTCCCCAGGCTATGTTCAGCATTTTCATAAAGTTTCTTCCCGTTTCCAAAAGATAAGAATGCGCCACGGGATCGGTATGGTATACTGCTTTATAGATTTCTCCCACATAAAAGAATCCTGCATGCCCTAAAGGAGATAAAACCGCTCCTACCAATAAAACCCAATAGACAAAGACGGCATACCATTTTTTAGTGTCCTTAAAAAACTGATATACCAGCCAGGTTGCCGGCAACAGTAACGGACCTGTAAGCGCTCCGATCAGAGCTCCAAACATCAGCCGTGATGCCGAACCCTCCAACATTAAAGTGGCAAATTCTACATCCGCCTGATCGGCATACGTTTTTGAAAATAAGGGATAATCAGCAGGATCAGGATCAAATCCTGCTACAAATATATCGCCTATCAGCCAGCAAAGAGATACGATAATGGCAGCGGCAAAAGACCAGTTTATTTTTTGTGAATATTTCATATTATGTATTAATTATTTGTTTTGATAGTCATTGATACTTTAATTTCCAAGCATGATACGATAACGTTTGTTACAAACAATGATCATCCGTATCTGGTATTACACTTATTTTTTATCTCAATATTCTTTTCACGTTATATGAATTTTCATAAAAAGCAATTCTATTATTAAGAATAATTCTAAATAAAATTATCTTTGTGCAAAAGTATCAGGTAAATCCGGATATGAGAGGATGTGAAACGGAATAAAAAGTCCGCGAAACGGAAACTTTAACCCAACACCAGAACAATGACATTAAGATTATACGATGCAAAGACGGAACAGACATTGATTGAAAAGGAATACCCGGACGCGTTCTTCCAAAATGACGGGCAGATCCGGGAATCAGTTATTCATATAAAACCTCCTATCGGAAATGGTTTTTATCATGAGATTTGTTTTGAGAATGTTCATATTGGTTTTGGAAACGTTTCTCTGGCCCGCCGGCTTATGCTGTATATAGAAAGTGATTTTGACAGCGTTGAAATGCATTTTACGATCAGTGGTAAGAGCGCAGCGCAGTCGGAAAATTTCCAGAAAATCATTTGTTTTGAAAACGATCAGCACAATATTATCTATGCTCATCAGATGTGTGGCAAGATGGAGTTCGACGGACATGATATGCAAATCCTGGAAATTAACCTGGCTCCCGGTTTTTTCAAAAAATTTCTTCCTGAAAACTCTGGTTTGTTTGAGGCATTCAGAACTGCTATTGAAGACCGGAATTCGTGCCTGATTGTTCCTGAACACCGACGGATAAGTATAGAAATGTACCAGATCCTTACTGACATTATGCATTGTAACAGAAAAGGGACTTTCAAACGCATCTATCTCGAAGCCAAAATTACAGAACTGCTCCTTTTGCAGCTTGAACAGTTTTTCAGCACTAAAGATTCAATATCAACTGTTTCCAAACGGAATGAAGAAAAAATACATGCAGTCCGCGATTATATCGTGGCTAATCTCAGTAAAAATTGTACGCTCACAGATCTTGCCCATCAGGTAGGAACCAATGAGTTTACCCTAAAAAAGGGCTTTAAAGAATTATTTGGAACAACCGTCTTTAATTTCTGGAATGATCTCAAAATGGAAGAAGCGAAAAAATTACTTATCAGCGGAGAATTAAATGTCAACGAGGTTTCTGAAAGAATGGGTTATAAAAATCCGAGACATTTTTCCACCGCTTTCAAGAGAAAATATAATATTATTCCCAGTAAAATCAGAAATTAATGAAAGCAGGATAACCCCTTATATATTCATTTCGTATCGCAGTCATTAGTATTTTCTATTTATCATCCGGGATCTTGATATGATTATTTCCTAACTTGTATCATTTAAAAAAGTAAAAAATTCTGAATACTTTGATGAATTTGATCGGAAAACTTCTGATGGAAGGATGACCAGGTATTCAAAATCAGATAACAGCAAACAGCTTCATTTTTTATGAAAAACAAAAATCTTAATTTTCAGAATGGCTTTACATTCAGTAAACATATTCCGGAAGAATTATCAAATTTTGACAGGGTTTTTGATATTTTCAGAGATTTACTTACCCATACCTCCGGAGATCTTGAAGAGGCCTTCGAATGGCTTGACATGCTGGATAAGGAATATGATATTTTTGATGATGAATATACCATTCACGACTTTGAAGAGGATCTGAAGAAAAGAGGATATATCAAGGAAGAAGACCCTGAAGATGGTAATTCCGGAGCAGGAAAAGGTAAAAATATACTGACTCCTAAACTGGAAGCCGCATTACGCGAATACGCCCTGGAACAGATTTTCGGAAAACTGAAAAAAGCGGTATAGGAAATCATCGTACAACCAAAACGGGTATTGGTGATGAACGTGAGGGTGAAAACCGGTCTTTCCAATATGGAGATGATATCTCAACAGTCAATATGACGGAAAGTCTAAAGAACGCTCAGGTCAACAACGGTATCTCAGATTTACGACTGACAGAGGATGACCTTATCATAGAGGAAACCAGACACAAGGCCCAGATGAGTACTGTACTGATGATAGATATCAGCCATTCCATGATTTTATATGGTGAAGACCGCATTACTCCGGCTAAAAAAGTTGCGATGGCTTTAGTGGAATTAATTAAGAGAAAATATCCAAAAGATTCCATCGATATTATTGTTTTCGGAAATGAGGCATGGCCCATTAAAATCAAAGACCTTCCTTATCTGAAAGTAGGGCCCTACCATACCAACACGGTTGCAGGCCTGGAACTTGCCATGGATATTCTCCGCAGAAAAAGGAATACCAATAAGCAGATTTTTATGATTACCGATGGAAAACCGAGCTGCATCCAGCTGCCAACCGGTGAATTTTACATGAACAGCTATGGTCTGGATGAGATGATTGTCAACCAATGTCTCAACAGAGCCGCACAGGCCCGGAAGCTAAAGATTCCGATTACTACGTTTATGATCGCTCAGGATCCCTATCTGCGTCAGTTTGTAGAAGCATTTACCGCACAGAATAAAGGAAAAGCCTTTCTGACAGGCCTTTCAGGTCTAGGACAAATGATTTTTGAAGATTACGAAAAAAACAGAATAAAGAGAATATAGTGAGATTTGCCCTAAAGCATCTCTCTAAAAACATCTCATCCAGATAATTAGTATTTAAAAGAAAATGAAAAACGATATTACATTTAAAGAATTAAAAGACTCAGGCTATACTGATAAAACGATCAGCGAGGAAATTCAGGCCAATTTAATTTCGAGAATTAAGGCTAAAGAACCCGTATTTGAAGGTCTCTGGGGCTACGAAAACACTGTTATTCCTCAGTTGAAAAAAGCAATTCTTGCCGGTCACCACATCAATTTATTGGGTCTTCGCGGACAGGCAAAAACCAGAATTGCCAGAAGTATGGTTGACCTGCTTGATGAATATATGCCCGTGGTAAAAGGATCTGAGATCAACGACAGCCCATTTCATCCTATTTCAAAATATGCCAGAGATCTCATTGCCGAATTGGGTGATGAAACTCCGATCTCCTGGGTACATCGTTCCAACCGCTTCTTTGAAAAACTGGCGACCCCTGATGTCAATGTTGCCGATCTTATCGGTGATATAGACCCTATCAAAGCGGCTACGCTTAAATTACCCTATTCTGATGAACGGGTTCTGCATTACGGAATGATTCCCCGCGCCAATCGTTCTATATTTGTACTGAATGAATTACCCGACCTGCAGGCCAGAATTCAGGTTTCATTGTTTAATATTTTGCAGGAAGGAGACGTTCAGATCCGCGGGTTCCAATTGAGAATGCCGCTGGATATTCAATTTATCTTTACTGCAAATCCTGAAGACTATACCAACCGTGGCAGTATTGTAACTCCTTTGAAAGACAGAATCGGATCTCAGATTTTCACACACTACCCTAAAACCATTGCTTTGGCCCGCCAGATTACTGAGCAGGAAGCCATGATTTCAGCGGAAGACAGATCTCAGATTCAAATCCCTGACCTGGCTAAAGATCTTCTGGAAGAAGTAGCTTTCGTGGCCCGTGACAGCGAATACGTGGATGCCAAAAGCGGGGTGAGTGCCCGTTTAACGATCAGCGCCATGGAAAACCTGGTTGCAGCAGCAAAATTACGGCTTATCGAATCCGGCTCGGAAAAAACTACCGTTCGCTTGCTTGATTTTATGTCAATTATCCCTTCTATTACAGGAAAAATTGAACTGGTGTATGAAGGTGAACAGGAAGGTGCCGACTATGTAGCAAAAATTTTAATTGATAAGGCTGTGATGATACAGTTTGAAAGCCTGTTTCCCCGCATTCCTAAACTGGAAAAAGAAGATATTAAGACACCCTATACCGATCTGATCAGATGGTTTAATAAAAACCACCTTCAACTCAACTACAATGACACGGATGAGGAATTTTACGCGAAACTGAATAAAATTTCTCCTTTAGTGACTCTCGTTCAAGAAAATGCATCTGAACTGGGCACAGAAGATCAAAACTTCTGCAAAGAACTGGTATTATGGGCATTAACCATCAGCAGCAAAATCGATAAATCTGAGAATCAATCGGCATTTACCTTTGATGCAACAGGAATAGGACAGTTTTTAAGAAACTAAATGCTATTCTAATTTAACAGAAAACAAAAGGTCTACCCAAAATAAGTAGACCTTTTTATTTACATTTGCAGTCTACTCCGGATCGTTTGTCTCTGAAAGTAACCCGTTTATGGAAGATAACCTGAACTGCATTTATAAAGTCATTCATTTTATAGAGAAAAATTATGATCAACAGATCTCAGTAAAGGATCTGGAAGACGTTTCACATTATTCATACAGGAATATCCAGCGTATTTTTAAATACAGTTGCGGTGAGACCATTGGTGCTTTCCAGCAAAGGCTGAAGTTGGAAAACGCTTATAAACGGATCCTCTATACCACAGAAAATCTTACAAGCATCGGTATTGAAGTAGGATTTGCCAATATCGCATCTTTTTCCAAGGCTTTCAAACAGCATTTTGGAATTTCTCCCAAGGAAGCCAAGCTCAGTAAAGAAAGATTACTTTGCGGCCCAGAGCTGGTTCCGATAACCTCAGGTGTCCTTCTGGAGCCCGAAATTATATACCTGAAACCGGTCCAGGTCTTTTATCAAAGCGTGCATACCCATTATAATAATGCAGAAATTGAACTGCTATGGGAAAATTTTCTGGAAAATAAATTTGAGGCTTCTGATGCGGTTTACTTTGGAATTATTGCAGATGAACCCCTGATCAAGACTGAAATCAGCTGCCGGTATGATGCCTGTGTGAGTGTGCAGGCAAGTAATAAAAAACTGCCTTCCAAAACGATTTTAGGAGGCAAATACGCCCGGTTTATCCATACGGGAAGCTATGACACGATTGATGAGACCTATACCAAAATTTATTCCCGCTGGATTTTCAACTCCGGTCTTGAATTTTCGCATTCCCCTATTATAGAAAAATATGAAAGACATGCAGCCATTGCCGGTAATGAAGAAGAACAACTCACGTATATTTTATTACCCTTAAAGTAGATTGTCAATTTGGGACAACTTTCAATGTACAAATGAATCTAATTTTGCCCTTATCAAAATAGATCATTATGCAAAAAAAGAAAATCTTATTTTCACTATTACCAGCTATTCTGCTCTCCTGTAGTCAGGGAGATATATCAGATCCATCAGGTAACCCGAATCCTACACCGGGATCTGTGGTGTATACCATGCCCGAAGAATCCGCTCCGCACGAAGGAACCTGGCTTCAATGGCCTCACGAATATCAGTATGGCACAACGTACCGCAATCGGCTTGACCCTACATGGGTGGCGATGACCAAAGAACTTGTACAAAGTGAAAAAGTTCACATCATCGCTTACGACCGCTACGAAAAAGATCGTATAACCGATCTACTGAACAACGCAGGTGTTTCTTTGAATAATATTGATTTTAAGCTTTATGAGACTGATGACTTTTGGGTAAGAGATAACGGACCTATTTATGTAAAGGATCAAAGTGGAAAATTGTTTATTCAGGATTGGGGATTTAATGGCTGGGGAAATAAGGCAGCTTTTAATCATTGTAACGCCATACCTTCCAAGATTGCCACGGCTACTAATACGCCCAAAATCGATCTCAATTCTGTAATGATCAACGAAGGTGGCAGTGTGGAAATTGATGGAGACGGAGTTTTGATGGCCTGTAAAAGTTCTGTCCTGAACAACAACAGAAACCCCGGAATGACGCAACAGCAGGCAGAAGCAATATTTACCAAAAATCTGGGCGTTACCAAATTTATCTGGCTTGACGGAAAAGCCGGACTGGATATTACCGACATGCACATTGACGGTTTTGCAAGATTTGCCAATTCATCAACAATTATTACGATGAATCCTGATAACCTTGCCTACTGGCAGGTACCGGATGCTGATATTGACCGGTTGTACAGTGCCACCAGAAAAAATGGTGCTCCATATCAGTTTGTAAAGATTCCTTTAACTCAAAAAGACGTTATTACTACCTATGGAAAAAATGTAGGCAAGGCCTCATACATCAATTATTATATTGCTAATAACCGTGTATTGGTTCCCAACTACAATGATCCTAATGATGCAATGGCCAACCAGATGATCCAAAACCTGTATCCGGATAAAAAGGTCGTAGGAATTGATTGCCGAAATTTATTTGCCAACGGCGGAATGGTACATTGTGTAACACAACAGCAACCAAAATAAGATAATGCCCGGCAAACCCTACCTATTCTGGCAGGGTTTGCCGTTTACAGAAAAAATTCCGGTACCTTAAGCTTTAGTTAGTTTCCGATAATAAGGCATCAATCTCATGATAAAATGATTCTTTACTGTAATCGGCCAGCCCCTGATGATGAAGCTGAACCTTTCCTTTTTTATCAAGTACAACGGTAGTGGGAAGAGATCCACTGAAATATGGGGTTGGAATATGACCTGCGGGAATTACAAAAGGAAGTGTAAAATTCTTCTGTTTCATATACACTTTGCCCAATTCCGAATCATCATCAAGATTTACCGTCAGAAATACCATGTCCGGATTGGATTTATATTGGTCGTAAAATTCCTGTATCGAAGGAAATTCAGCCCGACATGGAGGGCACCAGGAAGCCCAGAAATTGATAAAGACTACCTTCCCTTTCAAACCGGCAGTATTGATCACAGAACCATCGTCTTTTTTAAGAGATAAATTCATGTTTTCGACAGAGGTAATCTTCTTATTTTTATCTTTAGAACCTGAAAATGAAGAATTGAGAAGTCCTGTAGAGGCTACCTGTCTCATCAGCCACGCTTTTGCATCTTTATTGACCAGAAGAATAATAAACACTACCATTAAAAGAGCGGTAGACCAGTTTGCTCTTAACCATTTTTTCATATTTTCCATACCGTTTATTTTTCTGATAATTCTTTTAAAACTTCACAAACCTGAAAGTCATTGAAGTCCTCCATTCCCTGAATGTTAAATTTAAATTTTTAGCAGGCAGTTTAATGCTGTACATTCTTTTTCTATTACCCTGATTAACGTCTCTGCACCACTGGCCAAAAACCACTGATTGACAATACCTAACACTGTATGAATGTGAATGTAAAAACTGAAGCGCTACCTCTGCTATTATATTTTCCGAACACCTGCAAATCAAACATACCGGTGGATGATCTCTCTACATTTTCGGAACACCAAATTACAAATTTCCTTATAACTCTGATATATTGACCAAATTGTCTGATGATTAAAAAAAGCCTGCAATTAAAAACTGCAGGCTTTAGGAACTTTTGGGAAGTGATACTATATTTACTCGGTTAATTCAACAATAAATTGCTGCAATAGTAAAGCTATTTCTGTTGCGAAATTTTTGTACAGCATAGTAAAATGTCCTCCGTCAATCTCTTCCACCTGTAACGATCTTGTGTGATTTTCCCATCCCAATGCCGGAAACTCATGAGGAACGCGCTCCTGCATTGCTTTTATTAAGATGAAAGGAGCATCAACACGGCCTTCGATGGTATAATGAAGCATCATATTAGCAATATTCAAATCGATAATGCGGAGTATTAATCCTTTAGTTTCAAGGTCTTCAAGTGTTCGGCTCTGCATCATTTCTGAAATATTCGGGATTTTTTTCTGAGCTATCAAGGTTGACAATTCATGCTGAAAGTCATCTTTCCATTCCGGCTCTGAAGTGGTTAACAATCTATATTTAATCAATGAGCCGATTACAAAATTCATGACATACGCCGCATCATAAAAAGATTCTGGTAAAGTTGTCGAAATATCAAGTATTGCGGCCATTTCTACTTTTTCTCCGGCTTGCTCCAGTTGTTTAATCATTTCAAACAATGCATGTCCTCCAAAAGAGTGAGCAATAAACTGATAAGGTCCGGTGGGCTGTATTTCCTTGATCCAATTCAGTTGAATTTCTGCAATTTCTCTCATATTATCCAGTGGTCTTTCACCCTCCAGTACCCCCATCATCTGAATGCCATATACCGCTCCCATAGGAGACAAAGCATCAGCCAGCTCGTCATATCCATCACAATTTCCATTAGATCCCGGCAATAAGAATATTTTTTGTGAATGACTGCTCCTGTTAAGCAACCTGATATGCTCATTATGTACTATTTTTTCAGGTTTTATAAGATCTTTATGGTCATTCATAAGAAAAGCTGCCTGTCCGGCAATTGTGGTATGAGAAAGGATCTCCTTCAACTGCACCTCATATCCTTCCGAGCGGATACGGCTTAGCAGTTGTAACGTAGTGAGAGAGTGGCCTCCCAACGCAAAAAAGTCATCGTCGGTACTTATTTCATTGGTACCGAGCAGCTCTACCCATATATCTTTAAGCATTTTTTCCATGACATTCACAGGAAGAATAATCCTGTGAGATTCTGACTCTTTGGGAGAATCAATACTCAAGGCATTTCGGTCTACTTTGCCTGAAATAGTAAGGGGAATTTGTGGCAACACCTGCACATAAGCCGGTATCATATAATAAGGCAGCTGCGTTCTGAGATAAGAAATAATTTGTTCTTCCGGCAACTCGTCGGTTACTGAGACATAAGCGATCAGACGATTATCATGATGCTTGTCTTTTTGCACCAGGACTGCAGCCTGTTTTATGTCCGGATGTTGAAGCAAAACAGATTCAATTTCACCCGGCTCTATACGGTAACCACGTACTTTTACCTGGTTATCTGCGCGGTGTTCGTATTCCAGATTACCATCCGGAAGCCATCTTCCTATATCTCCGGTTCTATACATAACAGAACCTGAAACAGTATTGAATTCGTTTGGTATAAATCTGTGTGCCGTCAGGTCCGGGCGGTGCAGATATCCATCCGTCACTCCTTCTCCACTAATGCAAATTTCACCCTGTACTCCTGCAGGAAGTAATTGCTGTAGTTCATCTAAAACAAATATAGAGACATTCTGTATTGGTTTGCCTATTGGCGTCTTCTTTAAAGGTTGGATATACTTATACCTTGTGGCTGTAACTGTAGTTTCGGTAGGACCATATTCATTATAAAAATCCACATACTGAGACCAGTAAGAGGCCAAAGCAGGTGGGCACTCTTCTCCACCAACAACAATCCTTTTCAGGGAAGTAGACAATCTGATATGCCCAAGACTCTGCAGGAAGCCCGGAGTGAGAACCAGATGACTGATCTGTTCCGTCTTTATAAGCCGGGAGAAAAGATCCGGATCATGCAATACTTCATCTTCCGGCAATACCAAAGTTGATCCGTTCAATAGGGATAAAAACATGACTTCTACTGACGTCGTCAAAAGTAAAATTGGTAAACTGTAATGCTCGCTCATCTGCTGTGAAACCAAGCTGTTGACTGCACCCTTCAATAAGATTAACAACGGACCTGTGTTTTACAGGCACTCCTTTTGGCACTCCTGTAGAGCCGGAAGTATAGATTACATAAGCACAGGAAGAAGAAGACCACTCAGGAAATTCCTCAATTACCGTAACATGGGAAGCTTCAGTGGTATTGACAAATATAATTTCAGAAGAAAACTCAAACACTGGCAATTGATGACCAACAACGATCGTCGCACCGGTATCATTCAAAATCATGGCAACCCTGTTTTCAGGCATCTTAGGATCAATAGGAACGTAAGCGGCCCCTAGTTTCATAATCGCTAAAATACTTGCAACCGTATTTGCCGTACGATCCGCCATCAGCGGAACATACATCCCCGGACTGACACCGGCATTACTTAATAAGGTTGCTATCCGGTCTACCCATCTTTGTAATGTATAATAGGAATACTCCTTATCCAGTGCTACCAAAGCAATTTTATCAGGATATGCTTCTGCGGTTTTATCAAAACAAGAGGTAAGGGTAGCTTCTTTTGAAAAGCCAGCATCAGTATCATTGAGCTTTTTGATCAGGTATTCTTGTTCTGTAGCCGGTAAAAGTAATTGTTTATCTACTTCTTGCTCTGCCCGATAGCGGAAACAATTTAATATATAATCGAAATAATATTGCAGATCTTTAGTTGTCTTCCCACTTTGAAGCATTCTGGAAAGAGAAAAGACAACTTTCATATCATCTCCGGTAAGGCTGATGGAAAAGTTTAGAAAAGTATTGGCAACTCCAAAGCTTGTATCGGTAAGCGATTCTTTTCCGAGCTGTACATTGACAAGATCTTTTTCGAGTTCGTCATAAATATGGAAATTGATAAAATTAAACAAAACATCAAAAAAGGATTTTCCTTAGGTGAAGATTCTCCGTTGATCCGGGCGATCTCCGCCAAAGGTGTACGGTCATGAATTTCCAGCTGCTTTAATTTTTCGTCTATTTTTTTAAAATAATTGATCCAGGATTCACCCGGCTCTGGCATATCGAATACAAACGGAATAGTGTTGAGAAAACATCCCAGCAACTTATCTCCGTCTTCTACAATTGGCCGGTTATTAGCAACCAGCCCGATGGTAATCTTGCGTCGGTAGCTGAGCATACTTGTAACATAGAGACTAATACCGAGAAATACAGACTTTAATGACAATCCATAATCTTTAGCCACATCTTTCAGATGATGAAGGACCTCGACATTATATCCTACCACAGTATTTTCATAGATTTCTTCGGATGTAAAAATATCAAGCCTCTGATGATCTTCCATTTCAGCCTTCCAGAAAGCATGATCCGATCCCTGTTTTTTTCTTGCCAATTCTTCTTTCACAAAGTCACGATAGTGCCCATTTAATCGTGGAAGCAACTGATAATCTGCATTTTTTTCCAATTGAAGATAAAGGTTAAATAATTCCGTATTAAAAGCAGCTACACTCCAGCCATCCAGGATAGCATGATGAAATTGCAAAATAAAAACAGTACCCTCATTCCAGTGTAGGAGAGCAGCCCGCCACAACGGCCCCTCCTGAATATCAAAAGAAATGATACGCTCTTTTTCCAAATAGACCTTTAGGTATTGCTTTACCCCATTTATATCCTGACCAGACAAATCAAATTCTTCAACCATCACGGGTATATGACGTGATACAGCCTGTAATCCTGTTTCATGTAGTCCAAGATGGAAAGTAGTCCTGAAGGTCTCATGTTTATCAACCATTAGCTTTAAAGCTTTTTCAAAAACCAGCTTATCTATCTTTCGGTTAACCGGATAAAGGAACTGGTCATGATACACTGCAGAATCCGGATCACGCAATGACGCATAGATCATCCCGTTCTGAATGCTGGTCATAGGATAAACAGATTCCAGCTGATTATGGATATTCAGCAATGGTAAGTATTTTTGTTCGAGCTCAACGAGCTCTCTGATAATTTCAGAATGTATTTCATTTCCGTTATCCCGGGTGCTGTTTTCTAATAATGATGCTAAATCACGCACTGTACGAGCTCCGTAAATATCAGCTACCCCAATTTCTACTCCTAGCCTATTCTTAATGCGGGCAGCTACTTTTACGACACGGATAGAATCCCCGCCAATTTCAAAGAAATTATCCAGAACACCGATGCGTTCTATACCAAGTAATTCCTGCCATATACCGGTAATTGCAACTTCCATTTCAGAAACGGGTGCTTCATATCCGGTGCTTCTTTTTCTTTCCTGGTCTTCAAGCTTTGAAAGAAGTCCACGGTCTGTTTTTCCGTTTGAGGTCACAGGCATTTGTTCCAGAGCAATGATATCCGTAGGTATCATATATTCGGGAATGATATTGGCCAGCGCCTTACGAATCTGTTTTTCCATCATCACCATAACCTCATCATTCCGGTTATTAAGGTGATTCACCTGATCAGCAAAAAGAGACTTTTCAAGATGTTGTACCGAACTTGTTTCAGGAACATAATAACACACGAGTTTTTTATCTGACTGATCTTTTGAATTTTTTACAACCACACAATTTTCTGCTACCTCAGCTAATGTATTTACTGCGTGTTCAATCTCACCAAGCTCAATGCGATACCCTCTTATTTTCACCTGGTGATCAATACGGCCAAGATATTCAATTGTTCCGTCTTCCAGCCATTTACCCAAGTCACCGGCCCTGTACAGCTTTTCGTATTCGTTTTTACTGAACGGATCTTTTACAAACCGTTCTGCTGTGAGTTCTTCTCTATTTAAATACCCGGTAGCGACCCCTTCCCCTGCAATACACAATTCTCCGGGCACCCCGACCGGGACCGGCTGTAAATCTTTATCTAAAATGTAAGCACGTAAGGTAGGAATGGGTTTACCGATAATACTCCCACTGCCATTCATTTCTTTTTCTGTAATTTCCTGATAAGTTACATGTACCGTGGTTTCCGTGATTCCGTACATATTGATCAGCTTGCAGGATAGGAATATCTTATGCCATGCTTTCAGACGCATCGGATGCAATGCCTCTCCTCCAAAAATTACATAACGAACCTGTAGCGAAACCGGATTTAATGAAATATACTCCTGTAAAACATAAAATGCTGAAGGCGTCTGATTCAGAACAGTGACTCCCTCATTCACCAATAATGTTGTAAAAGCAATAGTATCGCGTGCTATTGAACGTGGAACGATCACCACACGTCCTCCGTAAAAAAGAGCACCATACATTTCCCAAACAGAAAAATCAAAACAATAGGAATGGAACATTGTCCATACATCATTTTCATTAAAATCAAATAACGGATCGGAAGTTATAAACAAGCGGACGACATTACGATGAGGAATAATTACTCCTTTCGGGCGGCCGGTAGAACCGGAAGTGTAAATAATATAAGCAGGCTGCTCAGGATCACAGGCAGGAAGTTCAACGGATTCTCCTGTCATCGTCCAGTCACCGTCCAGGGTTATTAGTTTTGATTCATATATTTTCTTTACAACCGGAAACGTATTTTCCATGACTAACACAACCGGAGCATTGATATCTGTCAGGATAAAGTGAATACGGTCTTCGGGATATTCCGGATCTACAGGAATATATACTCCGCCGGCTTTTAAAATCCCTAAAATTCCCACCATCATTTCCAGGCAATGTCCTGTACATATCGGCACTAAACTCCCTTTTTCAACCCCTTCCTTTTTAAGGCGAATAGCTAACGCTGTGGATTGCTCGTCAAGGGATCTGTAGGATAGATGTTCTCCCTCAAAACTGACTGCGATATTATCCGGGGTACGAATCGCCTGTTCTCTAAACAAGCCCACAATCGTTTGTTCCGTAGGATAAGTAGCCGGGGTTCCACTGAATGAATATAATAATTCCTCTGTTTCAGCTGTACTCAACATGGTCATTCTGTTGATCGGTACATCTGCAGCAGACACTACGGAATGTAACAGAGTTTCAAAATGCCCAACCAATCTTTCAATGGTAGACGTTTTGAAAAGGTCAGTACAATATACTACATCTGCCTGCAAACCATCAGGTGTTTCGTTGATTGAAAAATGCAGATCAAACTGGCTCGTGCGGTAGTGGTGAGGTATAGGTTCAATCTTTACCTCCCCAAGGGCACTCACCTCAACATCCGGTGCATTCTGTAATACAAATACAATCTGGAAAAGAGGATTTTTGCTTGTATCGCGATCTCCCTGCACCTGCCCTACAATTCTCTCAAAAGGAACCTCCTGGTGATCATACGCTTCCAGAAGTGTTTCTTTGACCCGGTGTAATGCTTCACGGAAATCCGGCTGCCCTCCCAAGTCCGTGCGCAAAGCAAGGGTATTCACAAAAAATCCGATTAAAGGTTCAAACTCCTGCTGCAAACGCCCGGAAATAGCACCTCCGACGCAAATATCATCCTGAGAGCTATATCGATGCAGCAGTACTTTAAACGCTGTCAGTAAAGTCATATACAGTGTCACATCTTCCTTTAAAGAGAATGCCTTCAATTGTTCTGTCAATATCTTATTCACTTTGAATTTCATGGAATCTCCCTGTACACTCTGTTTAGGCGAACGGGCATAATCTGCAGGCATATTCAATGAAGCTATCCCATTCAGCTTATGTTTCCAATAATCAAGTTTTTTACTAATAAGTGATTCACTTTGGCGTTGCCAGACAGAGTAATCTTTATATTGTATTGTCAACATCGGCAATGCCGGTTCTTTACCGTTAAGAAAAGCTTCATAACAGGTTTCAAGTTCTCTGGATAAAACGGACAAAGACCATCCATCAGCTGCAATATGATGAATATTGACCACTAATATATGTTCATGAGAAGATAATGGAATAAGATGTGCACGAAGCATATGCTCAGCAGACAAATCAAAAGGCATTATGGCCAACTCATCGATGGCCGACTGAATACTTTCATCATCAAGTGCCAAAGAATCTTCTCCATACGTATCCATTTTCCAGGTGCCCGCCTCCAGTAGATGTTGATAAGGAACTCCGTCTTCCTGCCTTATTACGGTATGTAACGGCTCGTGGCGGTCAACAATATAAGCCAATGCTTTTTCCAGAGATACTACATCCAGCTCACCGGTGAGCCTGAAAACTGAAATAATGTGGTACTGCACTGATCCATGCAGACGATCAAGGAACCACATTCTTTCCTGCCCGAATGATAGTGGCAGATTACCTGTATGATGGTCATCAGAAATGATCTCAGGATCTGAAATATTCTGTCCCTGCAATTCTATGATATGGGCAGCCAGGCGTTCAATGGTTTTACAGGTAAACAATACGGTAGGAGCTACACGAAGTTTCCATTCATTTTTAATAAAAGCACTTACCCGCATTGCCATCAGGGAATGCCCTCCCAAATGAAAGAAATTATCTCTGATACCCACTTCAGGTATCCGCAGAAGATCCTTCCATGCTTCTGCCAATTTATTTTCTATTTCGTTACGGGGATTCTCAATCTTCCCAGACACTGTATTTTCCGGATCCGGTAGTGCATTTCGGTCTACTTTACCATTGGCATTAAGAGGAAGCTCATTCAGCAACATGATATGAGCAGGAATCATATACCCAGGTAATTTGGTTTCAAGCCATTGCAGAAGAATATCTTTGTCATAAGCATTTTCCGAATCCACAACGTACGCAATCAACTGAAGAACTCCGGTAGGATCAGGCCGGGCGACAACCATAGCCTGTTGTATCATCGGAGACTGTAGCAATACGGTCGTTATTTCTGCGGGCTCTATACGGAAACCCCTTATTTTCACCTGATCATCAGCACGGCCCACAAAAACAATATTTCCATCAGGCAGCCAACGGACCAGGTCACCTGTTTTGTAAAGCTTTTCTATATCATTTTCTTTGAATAAATGTGAAATAAAGGAAGTAGCAGTAAGCTCCTGTTGTTTATAATAGCCGTCACTCAATCCTGCTCCTCCTACATATAATTCTCCTGTAATACCTATAGGGACCTGTTTCTGATCTTTGTTGAGGATATATGCACTTCGATAATTAAGTGGCATTCCCACCGGAATCTCATCAGACAAAGAATTATTAGTTAAATAAGCTAAAGAGAACGTTGTATTTTCAGTTGGCCCGTAGCCATTTACAATGTGTATATCAGGATAATGCTTCCTCACCTTTTTACCATGCTGAGCCGAAAAACGTTCACCTCCCACAATTACTGCACTTAATGTTTCAAATACGGAAACATCTGTATCAGCCAGCAGGTTAAACCATCCTGTTGTAAAAAACATTTTGGTAACTTTCTGTGTCCGGATAATGGATTTCAGTTTTGCCGTATCCATTAATTCTGCTTTGGTAGCCATCACCAAAGTTCCTCCGTTCAATAGAGCTCCCCAATATTCGAAAGTACTGGCATCAAAGGCAAAAGAACCTGCAGCCAATATCTTATCATCGGATGTAATCGGAAAATAATCTCCCGCTTTTACCAGGCTTACCACATTACGATGAGTTACCATTACTCCTTTAGGCTTACCCGTAGACCCTGATGTAAACATTACATATGCACAATCTGTACTTTTAACAGAAACATCGGTTACCTGTTCCGAAAACAGCTCTAAAGTATCTAAACATACAACTTCTGCATCAGTAAACCTGGAAGCATACACATTGGTCGTTACTACAATCTCAGCATCAACTTCCTCCATTAATATTGCCAACCGGTCAGTAGGAAGATCCGGTTCGACAGGTACATAAGCGGCTCCTGCTTTAAGGATCCCTAGAATAGAAATCATCAGCTGAGGGGTACGTTCCATACTCAGCAGTACAGGCATACCCTGAATCACTCCTTTTTTCTGAAGCTGAAAAGCCAGAGCATCAGAAAGCATTGCCAGTTTCGAGTAGGTTATTTTTTCATCATCAGAGATAAGGGCAACTGAATCGGGGCTTTCCTTAACCTGTCTGGCAAACATGGAAATAATGGTGTCATCTGAAGAATATATTTCCTTGCTATTGGAAAATTGTTCCAGCAATGATAATTCCTCCGGCGGCAATATTTCGAAATTCTTCAGTTGAGTCTCAGGCTTCAATGAACATTGTACCAGAATATGTAAAAAACGATCGGCAAAAAGCTGCATTTCTTCGGGAGAAAAATAGGCTTTATGATAAATAAATTCTATTTGCAACGGTTGATTTTCACCAAATTCCTGCCAGAATATTTCCAACGGAAATGATTGATGATTATTTCTTACCAGCTTCAGGTCTGAAAATATATTTTGCCCAAAATCAAGCCTAAAATCAAGCCGGCCGTGATTCACAATAATCCCAAAAGGTGGTGCCCCATCTTCTTTACCGGGAAACAGAGCATTAAAGTCGGAAACCAAGTACTTATAATACGGGTAGCTTTCTTTCTGAGCTGCTCTGATCTCAGCCATCAATTCCCGAACGGTCTTCTCCGGATCATATTGACCCGGAAATGGTAAAACACCGGAAAACATTCCTGCAGAGGAACGTTCCCAATTACTTCTGCGTTTATGAACTGTTACTCCCAGTGCAAACTGAGATTCTCCGGTTATATGTCCAAAATAAATATTGAGTACAGCAAGGGAAAGTGCAGATAAACCGGCACCGGTATTCTTTTGTAAAGAAGCTAAACAATCAATCTGCTTCTTATTTAGTGCTACGGTATATAATTCGCTGGTACCCTCACCCGTTATCGGATATTTCTTTTCAAGAAGTGACGGCAGGGGTTTTGTGAATTTTTGTTTCCAGTAGTTCATAGTCTGTTCATAAACAGAAGAATTGTACTCTTCGTCTGCTGTTTTCATTATCGAAACATAGGATGGCTTTTCCTGGCGTGAGTACACATCATTGGCAAGCGCCTGATAGCATTCAGCCACGTCTTTAAACCAATTGGATAAGCCTAAACCATCTAAAATAATGTGATGATAGTGCACAAAATAACAATACGTGTCATCACTCAACTTCAGGAAATAATGTTGGTGTGGAAAATTTCCCGGCTTGAGTAGTATTGGTGTGTTTAGCTGCTCATGCATCCATATCAAAGCTTCTTCCTCTGACTTATCACTAAAGTCTTTTTCCAGAAAAATCGTTGATGGAAGCTCAGATACAAGCACTGCCGGGAAATCCGGCTCATCAGCATCAAACTGTAAGCGGAAAACATCATGGGCAAACAGCATTTGCTTAACAGGTGACAAAAAAAGACTTTTATTCACGATGTCTTTTAATAGTACGTAACAACCCTGGCTGTAGCGTAGGCTGGCCGGGTTCATGACCTGATCAATAAAAATATCTCGCTGTGCGGGATGTAATGGATAATGGATGGTACTCATTTTAGATATTAGTTTAAGAGATTTCAGATTTGATTCGTTTACTACGGTCTTTAATACCAATATTGAAGTATGCTTTATTGAAAAAGCGGCTACAGTCATTCTCAATATATTCCGTAAGTGAAAAGACAGCTATGATCAAAGACAGAAGGACAATAAAGAATGCAGCACTTGAAAAAATGCACTCTATATTTACTTTTATTCTTGTACAGGAAATTGGAAGATCGTAAGAAGTTTATTCAACATCAGCTTTTATCTTTTCCCAGGGAAAGTTTTACTCTGTCTTTTTAAAAAACAAAGTACGGGCAGATATTGATTCTTTGTTCCGAGCCTCCCTTTCGATTCGTTTTTTATCCTGCCAATGAATGAGTAAAAATAAAAACCCTACCATGATTACTGTATAAGAGATCAACTTTCCAATGCCTTCTATAAACATAATGACCGTGGCATGTTCATAGGTAGTAAAGCCTTCCAGTCCTGCAGCATTACGTCTGTTGAATCTTCTTCTGTTGATCCAGTACCGTAATGCGATACCAGTCATCAATAAGAAAATGCCCATAATAAGAAAGGTATAATCCATGATTTCAGTTTTTTGATGTGGGCTAAAATTAAATAAAATAATTCTTATCTGAGTGACATTTTATAAAAAAAATCACTTCAACGCGTTCATTTAATTAATTATATTCTAAAAAGTAAGATTAAAATTGATAAATATTTCCTTTTTCTGAGATTTAACTCCACTTTAAGAAGTACAATATGACATTCGAAAAAGCACTGTTAATATTGTTTATGAAGCGACTAAAACATGATAAGAAACAGCTCCATATTCAGCAGCCATAAAAAAAGCAGAAACCGGTTGATTTCTGCTTTTTTTTCCTCGTATTTTCTTTATTTTTTTTCTTGTAGATTAAACACTGTGCCCGCAGGATCGGTAATCCAGTGCATATTTTCGGGAAGTTGTTCAATTTCGTCACAGGTTTCCACGCCATTTGATTCAAGGTATTTTGTAGCTTCTTCCACATGGGGTACTGTAAGCTGCAGCCAGGTTTCAGAATGGGTATAATTATCTACACAGTCGAGCCAGATAATATTATGTCCGAATTTCACTTCATGAGTTCTGGAAACGGTAGGATTAGTAATAGGTTTTTCTTCCACCTGCAACTTTAAAATATCTCTGTAAAAAGCGACCGTCTTTTCATATTTGTTTTTGGGAATTTTTAGGGCAATATTAATCCCGGCCTCAAATTTCACCTCCATATATCATTGTTTTTAAATTTCAATTTCTCCGGTTACAACTTCACCTGCACGCTGATAACGCGCTATGATCACGCCTTTGGAAGTAATATGATTTTCCTTTAAAACAAAGGCTCCGGGAACAGCATTCTGATCGAATAATTTTTTCCCTTCACCGAGGATGAGTGGAAAAATTTTGAGCCGGATCTCATCCACAAGATCATGTAGTAGCAACAAGTGAATGAGCTCACTACTTCCCCAGACCTGAATCTCGGGACCTTCTGATTCTTTGAGGGCCTTGATATCCTCTATGTCTTTCAGGAAAACACTATGCTTCCAGTCTGATGTTTCCATAGTTTGAGACAAAACATATTTTGTTCCTTCATTGATGGAGGGCCAAAAATCAGCATGAGAGGGCCAGTAAGCCGCAAAAATGTCGAATGTTTTTCTTCCCAACAGATAATCAGAAGATTTCAGCTCTTCCCGCGTGATCTTTCCCAGAAGATCATCACTATAGGAAAACGTCCAGCCTCCGTATTTAAAACCTCCTGATCTATCCTCGTCCGGACCACCGGGTGCCTGCATGACACCATCCATTGTAATCATTGATAAAACTGTTATCTTTCTCATGACAGGTAGTATTATTTTGATGAGTTATTTTAAAAAATTATTCAGGTATGTAAGAATGGTTACCGTCTGCATCATAAGGCTTACATGGCTTTGTCCGGGAACAATAGCCAGCTGGGATTTCGGCATAGGAGAAAGATCTGCAGAGACATCCCCACCCAGCAGTTTATAGGTTTTTGCCAGCTCGGTTTTGTCAAGGCCATCGTTGTCACCGGATATGATTAATACGGGTGAGGAGATTTTAGCAATATTAGAATCACCCAGATCAGATGGTGTTTTAACAGTAGCCATCATCTGTTCCAAAAATTTTGTCCATTTCGTCTTATCCGGCGCAACAGCATTATAGGCATCATGCAGCGGACTCTTGTCAAACATCTCGGGCTTCATTGATTTAAAAGTATTGTTCACCTCAGGAAGCCATCCGGTATTTTTATACGTGGCAGAGATGATAACGAGATTTTTCAGCCGTTTCGGACTTTGAACTGCAAACTGATAAGCTATAGCACCACCAAAACTATATCCTACAAGATCAGCTGTTTCAATTTTCAGTTGATCCATAACTGCTTCCACATCACCTGCCAGGGTTGGGTATGAAAGTTTTCTCTCTGAAAATGGCGAATGACCGTGCCCCTGTAGTTCCAGCGCAATGACTTTTCTGTTTTTTGAGAGTTCCGGGATTAATTGTCCCCAGTTCATATCAATGGTCATAAAGGCTCCGTGCAGCAAAATAACCGGCCGGCCTTGTCCATAGACCTCATAATAGGTTTTGGTTCCGTTTACAGCGGCATATCCGCTTTCAGAAGGTTTCAGTTTTTGTGCGTAGAATGCTGATCCTGTAAAAAAGAGAATCAAGATCAGCAATGCTGTTGTCAGAATATTTTTCATAATGGGTATAGATTTGGTTTATTAAAACTTTTATTCAAAATTACCTGGTTTTCAGAAAAATAAACTTGTCACAGGACAAGATTTACAGAAAGAAAAGAAAGTGTTATAGCTTTCATTACAACAGTATTCAAAGATGAGATCGCATTTATTACATTCTGCTTTATTTCAGGTATTTAAAGAGGAATACAAAATAATAAAATCATTTCACAATAAATATTTTATAATAATTATACTTTAGTTAGGAAAAATTGATTAATTTCGAAAAGTACTAAACCTAAATATTATGAAAAATTTAAAGAAAATCGAAAGACAAGAGTTAAAATCAATCAAAGGAGGAATCAACTGTCCTGGTGGCCAGATTTGTATGATCGGCGGCAAATGGCAATGTATGCCATTCGACGGATGTGGTGGTGGAAACCAGCCTTAATCTACATGCTGCCTTATGAAAAATTACAAGAAAATTTCCAGGGACCAGCTGAAGAAGGTCAATGGTGGAGCACCGGCAGGCTGCTCCGAAGCATGTTGCCCTCCTCCGGGAATCAAAAGATGTCCGTGGGTGTTGTGTATAGCACCGTGTGATATATTGAGTTAAAAATTTTAAGGCCTTATGATCTCTGATTATAAGGCTTTTTTGTATCTGTGATCACGATACATCTACCCCTTACCTGCATAAACTATCCGATGCCATGAGTACACAAAATAAAGAAATTCTTGAAAGCGCAAATTCTGCCATTACAAAAGGAGATTACGAAGGTTTTTTATCTTTTTGTTCGGATGATGTGACATGGATTTTTGTAGGAGACCAGACCCTCACCGGAAAGGAAGCCGTACGAGAATATATGGCCCGGACTTATTTGGAGCCCCCCCAAGTTTTTTGTAGACAAAATAGTTGCTGAAAAGGATTATGTAATCGCTACAGGCCAGATAAGTATGAAAGATACTGGAGGAAAAATGAGGGACTATTCTTATTGTGATATATGGCGATTCAGGGATCATAAAATGGTGGAACTGGAAGCTTTTGTCATCGAAAAATAAGAGACCTGCCTGAAGTATTTTTTCTATTGTACACAAAAGACAATCCCTTTGGTCTTGTTTTGTAAGCGTTTATTCGGCATTTTTCTTTACCACATCAATCATATGGTCTATATCAAAAGGTTTTTGAATAAAATCATCGGCCAGACAGTCTTTTGCAGTTTTCTCAATATTATGGGCCGTAGAGGTGAGAACGGAAGAAACATCTTCTGTATCCGGATCAGATTTAAGCTCCCTGATAACTTCTGATCCTTTTTTATCTCCTTTGATGTGATCGTCTACGATGACTACATCGGGATCAATATCTTCGATATTTTCAATGGGTTCAGTCGTCAAAGACGGCGTTACATCAAAACCCTCATCCTCAAGCACTTCATCCATTATATCCAGGATCACTTCATTCTCCTGAATGAGCACCACCTTTTTTTCATGTTGTGTAATTTTGAACAAATATAGGAAGGATTATTGAATAACCTTACAGAATAGATTTTTTCAAATGAGAAGTAAAAAGGGTTGGCCGTAGGAGCATGTTGGAATCATAAAATTCATTATTCTGAAAAAAAAATAAATAATAAATAGCTGTATATTTTGATTTGGTTTTCCAGATTTTGTACAGTATGATGGATTCTAATGCTCTTTTGCAGACTGAAAGGGATTACTGCCGGGCATTTTAAAAAATCAACTAAAAAAAACAGGTGGATTGTGATTGATACTACGGGTTTTTGTTAGAATTCATATTTAAAACAAATTTTAGTTTTGCAAAGTCCGTATCAGCTTCAACCAAAGTGCAAATTCCGCTGTTGTAGGTATAAGTAGTAGTATTTCCGTTCGGCAGATCGATTCTGTATTTTTTGGAATCAATCTTCTGAAGAGGGACCATTTTCTGGAATCTTTCCGAAAAAACAGATTTTACATTTCCCGGCTCGTTAAAATAGAGACTTGCAGTAGTGCAGAAAACAGACTGTTTTAGAAGGCCATTGGCACCATTTTTATCCGAAAGATCATAAAAATGCCCATTCCGGGTGGCGGTATTGTTCACTTTTAGCCTCCCGTTCATTGTGCGGTAAAGCTTTGCCTGTTGTAGAATATTTTGTTTAAAAGTGACACCCATTTTGTCGTAAATCTCAATATTGTAGAGAATTCTTACTTTAGCCCGCGATTCGAAAACATATTCAGTGATACCGTTTTTCAAAGAACGTTCCACATGGATATTACCGATGGTTTTATCATCTTTTATAATAGAATAATGCAGATATTCTTTATCGGTGGGTGTTGCAATATGGGGTTGAAAATAGCCAGGCAGCGTCAGTAACAAAATCATACATGTTTTCATTGAACTTATTTTTTTAAAAAATTAACAACTTCCTTTATAAGTTTTCCTTTCGATGTACAACGAAGGCCCGAAATGGATTTTGATACATCAAGAGTTTTTTTTGCATTCATCATGGAAATACTTATAATGCAAAATTATACTTGGAGAAGGCCTGAAATGTTCCACATGATAAATGTGAACCTATTAAACGAAAACACCACAACGACATGAAAACAAGTCATTTAAAAACAAAACTGCGTTCCAATTTATAATTCTGAACCGTTTTTAGACTCTTGATGTGTTACAGGTATGGATCAGTGTCGAAAACTGGGAAATGTAGAATATTTATAACTATATTATTTAAAATAGATATTTTGAGCAAGCAAAGATTGGAACCAACTTCATAGATCCTTTCCAAGCGCATGCACATCCATAAAGCCTCATCAGCGACTTTGTCGCTTTCATAGCTCCCTTCTCAATAAGGAATCGCATCTTGCTTTTGCGTTTTGTGAAGCTTTAGAATGTAACTTATAGGAGTAAAGGATAGAACTTTTTCCTCTTAGAGGATAAAAGATAGAACATTTTTTATTTCCAGATTAACCAAGCTTTTTGAGTAGCCTCCAAGTTGGCACCTGATCCGAAAAGGATTGCTTATATACGAAAAAAAGAGGGTCTTCTTGATGAAGACCCTCTCAGCGGAGAGTGAGGGATTCGAACCCCCGGACCTGTTACAGTCAACAGTTTTCAAGACTGCCGCAATCGACCACTCTGCCAACTCTCCTTAAACTCCGATTGTATCGTTGTTTTCAGTGGTGCAAATATAGAACGATTTTTAATTTCTGCAAAACTTTTGCGGAACAAATTTTAACAAAACTTAATAATAGACTAGAAATCAAGGGAATTATTTTTCATTTAAAAAGGCTAAACCCCGTATTGGCCGTAGGCTAAAGCAGTACTGCCAATGATATGAATGATAAAAAATACTCCACGACTTCCATATACTTCCTACAAGATCGATTAAAATTTTAAATCAATACCCATTGTTTTACTTACAGATATCTACAATATTTCTACATAAACACTAAGGTTTACGGTAATGCAAAAACTTTCCGGCTGTATTTACAAACACACATATTTTTCACTACATTTGTAAAAACACAGGTATCCTATGACAATGGAAAAGCTAAGAACTATAAGAAAGCAGAAAGGCCTTACACAGCAGCAGATTGCTGATATTATTGCAACTGATGTCTCCAACTACGGCAGAAAAGAAAGTGGTGACGTGAGAATATACGATGACGAGTGGGAAAAACTGGCTCATGCATTAGATGTTTCTGTAGAAGATATTAAAGAAGAAAGAGCAGCAACAGTTGTACAGAATCTGACTTTCAATGATAGCAGCTCTAACACCAGTAATCAGTCTGGTAATTATAATCAATATTGCAATATACCTGAATATTTGCTGGAAAGCCAGCAAGAGTATATTAAGCTTCTGAAAGAACAAATTGAGATTTTAAAAGCAGAAAATGCTAAGCTTAAAAAGAAATAATCTTTTCAAGAATATCAAGAATATACAGAAACGGCTTCCAACGGAAGCCGTTTTCTATTATATAACCATCCAAAGCCCCTTTAAGGAATCCTAAAGCCTCTACAGCCACTTTCACAACGGTCGGGAGGCCGTACTATAAGCCCCGATACCCCCCTTACCCAAGGGGGTAAAGCGTCTTCACCAAGGGCATACTACCTGCTCCGAAGTGCCTGTAGACCGTCCATAAACCCATTAGAGACGGTATTGCAAGTATCTGGCGACCGTTCATAACAGGCCGGAGTGATTTTGGACAAGAATTTCGTGGGAAAATACCCATCAGAAATTCCATGAATTGTTGCTGTCCAGAAAAGAGAAGTATTGTTGAGGGTCCTATCCTATTCGCGGTCTACTATTTTAATGAAGCTGTTTTTTAAAAGATCAGACGGATACACAAACTGATCCCCATTATCTCCCTTTACAACAATAGCACCCTGCTCATCGTTCAGGCATTTGTCCAGTTGGGTTTTCAGGTCGTTTAGTTTCCCCTGGGGAGCTTCAATGATGTAGGTTCCGGTAACGTGTGTTATTTTGATGATTTTTGTTTCCATATTATTTTAGATTAGGGTGCTAAATTTAGAGATTTTCCTTTAGGTATAAAGATAAAAAGGGGATAATCTTGCCGTGATACACATAAAAAACAGTTTCAATGGAAGCTGTTTTTGCTTTTGCTTATTAAAGGTATAATTTTAAAAGGCCACGAATGCACGAATCCTTTTAATTATTCGTGCATTCGTGGCAAAAAAAGCGGTCTCCACGTTTTCTTTATTGTGAGTACAGGAAAACAAAAAAGCGTACCCTATGGTACGCTTTGTATGATTAGAAGCTGAATATTAATGTAATTCAGCCAGATATTTTTCTGCATCCATTGCAGCCATACACCCGCTTCCTGCAGCGGTAATAGCCTGTCTGTAGATATGATCCTGAACATCTCCTGCCGCGAAAACTCCCGGAAGATTCGTTCTTGAAGAACCTTTTTCAGTCAAGATATATCCGTTTTCGTCAAGATCTACCTGGCCTGCGAAGATATCTGTATTCGGTTTGTGACCGATAGCAATGAAAATCCCTTCAACATCGATCTTAGAAGTTTCCTGAGTTTGGTTGTTGATCACTACGGCTCTTTCTACCAAGCTGTTTTCTCCTTCAATAGCAATTAACTCGTGGTGGAATTTCACTTCAATATTTGGAGTATTTTCTACCCTGTGTACCATCGCTTTTGAAGCTCTGAACACATCTTTTCTTACTAATAACGTTACCTTTCTGCATAATTTTGCAAGATAAGTAGCCTCTTCAGCTGCCGTATCTCCTGCCCCTACAACGACAACATCTTTTCCTCTGTAGAAAAACCCGTCGCATGTCGCACAGGCTGAAACGCCTCCTCCTGCATATTTCTTTTCGTCATCAAGCCCAAGATACTTTGCTGTAGCTCCCGTAGAAATAATGACAGATTTTGCTAAAATTTCTTTGTTTCCTGCATATAGTTTATGAACACCGCCGACTTCTTTGGAAAACTCGGCTTTAGTGATCATCTCGTAATGAACTTTGGTATCAAATCTTTCTGCTTGTTTTTGCAGATCCATCATCATTTCTGGACCTGTAATTCCTGCCGGATATCCTGGGAAGTTATCTACTTCAGTAGTGGTAGTTAATTGTCCGCCCGGCTCCAAACCTGTATATAGCTCAGGTTTTAAGTCTGCTCTTGCTGCATAGATGGCAGCTGTGAAACCAGAAGGCCCAGATCCAACGATCACACAATCTAAAATGTTTTGCTCCATAATGTACTTGTTCGAAAAAGATTTAATTAAATTAAGACTGCTAATTTCGTAATTTTTAATTGCTTTTTAAAGTTATTTTAATGATACTTGTCAATAAGAGATATGCGAATTCTCAATTGAGTTTTATATGCGAAAATTAAAAGCCTAGCGCTCAAAGTATAAGAGATCAAAATGTTGCTTACACAGCCTTATACTCTATCCCATCTCCTAGTCATTTTCAACTTTCACTTCTCCATTTTCCACTTCAATTAAACTTTCATTTTAATCTTGTCCACATTAATGATCTTATATACCAGCTCTTTAATCAATTCTGCTTCGCTCATATTCACTGCGCCAAGTCCTTTTCCTTTCATATCAAACTCCCGTAAGATAGAAATGACCCTTGTCGCATGTTTTAAAGGATATAATCTGGCACTTTCTGCATAATCCTTTATAAAATAAGGATTCACGCCCATTTGGGAAGCAATAACCTGTGGCGGCTGCCCGGCCATGGTCTGATAAATAATAACATTTGAAAAGTAATTGTAAAGGCTTGCCAGCATCATCACAAACGGATTGTTTTTGGGATTCTTACCCATAAAGTGGGCAATTTTAAAGGCGGCATTGGCATTTTTTGTTCCCAATGCTTTTTGAAGTTCAAAAACATTGTATTCTTTACTGATTCCGATATGATTTTCTACAATGGCACCGTCAAGAACCTCCCCTTCTTTAAGAATAATTTTCAGCTTATTCAGTTCATTAGCAATTCTGGAAAGATCATTGCCAAGGTATTCTGCTAAAAGATGGGAAATATTAGGTGCCGTTTTGATGCCAAGTTTAGTACATTCATCAGCAATCCATTTCGGAAGGTTATTATCCTTTACAGATTCGCTAAGAAATAATGCTTTGGCTTTATCCAGAGATTTGGCGGCTTTTTTTCTGCTGTCCAGTTTTTTATGTTTATGGGCAAAAACCAATACCGTGGAAGGTACAGGGTTTTCTACATAAGATTCCAGAATCCTGTTTTCCTCTTCATTGAACTTAAGATCCTGTGCTTCTTTCACAATGATCACCTGCTTATCCCCCATCATCGGAAACTGCCTTGCCAGTGAAAGAACCTCCTGGTATGAGGTATCTTTTCCATAGGTAACGGTCTGGTTGAAGGCTTTTTCATCTTCTTCCAGAAAGTTGTGCTCAAGGGCTTTTACAGCGATATCAATAAAGTAAGGTTCATCTCCGTGAAAAAAATAAATCGGTAAAACTTCTTTATTTTTAATATTTTTGAGGATTAAATCTAATTCTTTCATCTTATTAATGGAACTTCCAAAACTGAATTTTCAGGAAACTTTTGATTTTAAATTCAAGAAAGACAAAGATAAGTTTTTTATTTATGATTTGGTTCGTAAAACTTATCTTCTGCTCACGCCTGAAGAATGGGTAAGACAACACTGGATACACTATTATCTTACGGTAAAATCCTACTCTGCATCGGCAATGATCACCGAAAAAAAAAATTGTTTTAAACGGACTGACAAAGAGAGTTGACCTTCTGATCACGGAGAAAGCCGAACCTGTCATTCTGATTGAATGCAAAGCTCCCCATATCAAACTGACGGAGAAAACATTTGAACAGACCGCCCGGTACAACTCCATCATCGGAGCAAAGGAAATTATTCTTACCAATGGACTTCAGCATATCAATGCTTATTATGAAGACGGACAGTATCAGTTTTACAGACCGGAATAAATAAAAAATAAAATCACTTCCGTTTTCACAACGATTACAACTGAAGACGTGATCATTCCCCTCCTCTGGAGGGGTGGCGAAAATTTACAAAATTTTTGACGGGGTGGTTCATAAAAAATAGCAGTAACTCACAACAATATTAATTATTATGAATATAAAAAACATCATTTTCGATTTCGGAGGCGTTCTGATGGATTGGAACCCCAGATATTTCTTTAAAGACTACTTTAATGATGATGAAAAAATGGAATATTTCCTGGAAAATATTGCCCAGGACGAATGGAATATCGAACAGGACCGGGGAAGAAGCCTAGCAGAAGGAACCGAAATCCAGGTAAAGAAATTTCCTGAGTGGGAAAAAGAGATCAGAGCTTTCTATGACAACTGGACCGTGATGCTAAAAAGTGATATCCCTCAAAATGTGGAAGTCCTGAGGAAACTCAGAAAAACAGATTATCACTTATTCGGATTAACCAACTGGTCTGAAGAAACGTTTCCCTATGCTCTGGAAAATTATGATTTTTTTCAATTGTTTGACGGAAAGATAGTGGTTTCAGGAACGGAAAAACTCATTAAACCTGATCCGAAAATCTGGCATGTCTTATTGGAAAGATACCAGATAAAAGCTGAAGAATCGGTATTTATAGACGACAATCAAAAAAATATCGAGATGGCAGAGTCATTAGGTTTTAATACCATTCATGTTCTGCCCGATACTGATCTGGAAAAGGAACTGACAGGTCTTGGGATAAAAATTTAATGTATTTTTCGCAAAATAGTAAGATCCTCAATTACATTATTTTTCATTAATTTAGTTGAGGATTTTTTGTTGATCAGATATTTTTTTCCGTTACTGTGAAGTCAATTAATTAGCTCCGCAATAAAAAAACAATACCGCTCAACTTGATCCAGATACTAAAGAAAGTTGCAAAACCCAACACAAAATAAAAAATATGATACGTTCAATTTTATTAACCGCAATTCTTATGGCCTCAGGAACAGTTTTCGGTCAAAAACTTAAGACCGTTTCCTATCAGGACGGCGCACAAAAATTAAATGGTTTAATCACTTCCAATGCAGGCAAAAAGCTTCCGGGAGTGTTGATTCTTCCGGCCTGGAAAGGAATTGATGAGGAAGCAAAAACGGCAGCTGTAGAGCTCGAAAAACAAGGATACATTGCCTTTATTGCTGACATTTACGGGGAAGGAAAGATCCCTGCCGACAATGATTCTGCCGCGAAAACTTCAGGGTATTACAAGCAAAATTATCAGGAATACCAGAAAAGGATCTCCCTGGCATTGGAGCAGCTAAAGAAAAACGGAGCAATAGCTGACAAGACAGCAGTCATCGGATATTGTTTTGGTGGTACAGGAGCTCTGGAATCTGCCAGAGGCGGACTTCCCGTTGTAGGCGTTGTTTCCATCCACGGTAGCCTGGGGAAAGACCAGACAAGGAAAAACGAGAAACTGAACGCTAAAATTTTAGTGGAAAATCCAGCCGATGACAAAAGTGTCTCACAGCAGGATTACGACAACCTCATCAAAGAAATGAATGAAGGTAATGCCGACTGGCAGATCATTACGTATGCCCATTCAAAACATACTTTTACAGATCCTAAATCTCCCGACTATAATGAAGTTATGGCTAAAAGAGCATGGAATCATACTTTATTATTTTTAAAGGAAATCCTGAAATAAGCAATGATGCCTCGAAGGTAAACACCCTGAAATAACCGCACTCAAAATGTAAAAGGCAAATTCAGCACCCAGCGAATTTGCCTTCTTTATTTTTACTGAATAGATGCCGGCTGAGCCTCCATCTCAACATTATATTTTTTAGGTGAATATTTGGTAAGCGAACCTGTGGCTGCATCAATTCCGACTCCTATTGCCCCACCAAAAAGAATATTCAATAGCGTTACCGGATTAAAGGTCTTTGTAAGCTTTACCTCTTTGGTAACCAAGCCTTCTTTTTCAAAGGTGACCGTTTGCCTGCTCAATGATCTGGAGATATCAGCAGTACATGGTGTCACACATTTTTCGATTCCCTTATGAATCACTTTTGCACCTTCGGGAGCAGAAGAAAAAGATATAGCATCTTTAGAGCCTGTAAAAATGGTTGCGCATGAAGTTGCAGAAAGCGAAATCCCAAGTAATAACACAATTGATAGATTGTTTTTCATAATTTTTTTAAGCTAAATTTTAAGTGCGCGAACTTACAAAATAATTATATACCACATGCACTAATTTTGCCAAAAAACATAGTATTTATCGGCATTCAAATAAAAAAGCAACCTCAGCTTTGAGATTGCTTTTTATCATTCCATCATTTCACTGCTGATGGCTATTTTTTATAAAAGGCGGGTTTTACCGGTTTTCAGATCCGATCTTTTGTATTCTTTTAGTTAATCTACTCCTTCCACTTCCCTGTTAACCAATTCCATAGAAAAGGCAGGAAGACAGATGGCAAGGTATTCACAGGGTTCTGCAAACGGGTTACTGTACCTTATTCTTGCTCCTTTTTCAATCCATATACTTTGGCCTTTTTCAAGAACTACTATTTCTCCGTCTATTTCAAATTGCTTTTTTCCTGAAATAATATAAGTGAATTCATCAAACTCAGGAGTCTGGTGAGGCTCGCTCCAATCGGGAGGTGCTACCATATGGGCAATAGAAACATTAGCATTTCCGGTGGAATTCCCCCAGTGCTCTTCAATCAGTTTTCCATCGGTGGTGGGAACTATAAATGGAGATTGCTGAATTTTATATTTTTTCATTCCAATCTTCCTTTTTTATTTCGTAGACAAAATTAGTCCGGGTAGGTTCTGCAAAATAAGCGACTTCTTCTTCGGCAATTTTTTTTCCTCCCAACCTTTCCAGGGCTGTTTGCGAGCGGAAATTTTCTTTCCCGATGTGAAAATGAACTTTATCGACAAACTGAAAGATATAATCCAGCATCAGTTTTTTCACCTGCGGATTGATTCCTTTTCCCCAGGATTTTGTTCCATAAAAAGTATATCCTATAAAAATATGGCTGTCATTTTCATCGAAGTTATAGTAGCGACTGCTTCCCAATACGTCTCCGGTTGCTTTATCAATAATCTTAAAAGCCCCTTTACTTTCCATCGCTCCCTGAAAAAAACTTTCAAAGACCTCTCTTTTATACCGATCTTTATTGGGATGCTGTTCCCAGACTTTCGGATCGGAAGCTACTTCGTATAATGATTCAAAATCCCCTTGCTGTAAGGGGATTAATTGAAATTTATCATTCTCTAAAACAGGCTGAATAGAAAAATTCATTATTTAGCTTTTTTTAGTAGAATCTGATTCTATTTTCTTGATTTCTTTCAGTTTATCAGAAATCTTAATAACGGTATCCAATTTATTTGGCTTCAATGGAACTTCTGCCTGTGCCATATCCCATTTGATCACTAGGTTTCCGGAATTTTCGTCTGTAGGATTCAGGGTAATTTCAAACCATTCCTGTTTGTCGGCTAATTTGCTCACCGGTACGGTAACATCTACAACATCCTGTTTAGGGTCATAGGTATACGCTCCCCATTGCTGGAAATCTTTATTCAAGATCACTTTCCATTCTTTTTCTGTAGGAACGATGAATAATCCGTAAGTTCCTGCCGGAACTGTCTTTCCGCCAAAATTCACGGCCTGGCCAAATGTGATTTTTGTGGAAGAGTTAGCTCCTGCTCTCCAAACCTGACCATAAGGAACAAGGTCCCCAAATATTTTACGTCCTTTCACTCCGGGTCTACCGTAGTCGATAGAGATTTTAGACATGGAAAACTGCTGTTCCACTTTCTGGCGTGGACTTGCTGCAGGTACGGAGTAATCCTGTGCAAAGCTGAATGCTGAAACTGATATGCAAATTGCTGCTAATAACTTTTTCACGTGTAAATTTTTGCTTAAAATTACAAAAATCAAAATAAAATAGCTTTCTCTAGTTCCAATAATTTTTGCTTTCTCCAGATTCCTCCTGCATATCCTATCAGCTCGCCATTAGACCCTATCACGCGGTGACATGGGATCAAAATAGCAATTTTATTGATTCCGTTGGCCGTTCCGACAGCACGGATTGCTTTTGGGTTACCCAAAAACTCAGATTGCTGTTTATAGGTTCTTATCTCTCCCATAGGAATTTCCCGGAGCAGCTGCCAGACTTTCTCCTGAAATTCGGTTCCGGTAGTATGCAGAGGAACTTCAAAACGATTCCTTTTCCCATCGAAATATTCTTTCAGTTCTTCTTCCAGCTGTACAAAATGAGGGTGATCTTTTTCTGTAATGTCGGCCTGTAAAGTTTTTGAAAGAGATTTTAACTGCTTTTCAATATTCTTCCTGTCCGTAAACTCAAGCAGGCATATTCCCTCATCAACTGCACAGGCAATCATATCTCCCAGCGGAGTTTGTATCGTTTTTTGATGGATGGTTTTCATTAGTTTAAAAGTAGTCAATTTTTGAAAATCATTTTCCGCTTTAAACAGTTTTTATAACTTTTTTGCCTGTACAGTATACCATTTATTATGATAGACCAGCAATCCGAAGCATCAGCTACGATTTTTATAAAAATAGTTTCCGAAGTAATTTTCAACGTTTTTTTCAACCATTTTGTTATATTATTTGCTTTTCCAAAGATAATGGGTAATTTTAAGGTTTTAATACACTAATCACCCAATAATGCTCAAAAAAACAAGTCTCCTAGTTTTACTTTCGGCCGCATTTCTCGGTATAAATGCCCAGCAGACGATCCCCTTCAGGATCACAAAAAGTAACAATATCATTCTAAAAACCCTGGTCAATAAAAAGGATTCACTGGATCTGATGTTTCAGATTGCCATGAAAGATGGAGCAATCTCTCCTGAAAAACAACGAAAAACGGATCACATCATTTTCAACAAAGATGAAATCAGTGATGGAAATACGGTTGAACTTGGAAAATTATCTGTACAAAACATTCGTTTTACTGATAATCAATTGGCAGGACAAGGGGCAGACGGAAAGATAGGAACAGCCCTTTTGAGGGAAAATCTTTTAAAATTGATTACGATAATAACCAATTTGTGGTTTATGATACGTTACCTGATGTGAAAGGATATCAGCCGGTTCCTGTTTTTTATGATCATGATGCGTTCTATATCGTGGCAGATAATGTTGTTGACGGGCATCAACAACAGGAAGGATATTTTGCACTGCAATCAGGATATTCAGGAGGAATACTCTACAGCAATGATTTTGCAGAGGAAAAAGAGCTTGACAAAAAACTGAAAGTGATCGGGGAAAAAACTTTGAAAAACTCTGCCGGACAAAGTATTATTACCAAACAGGCCATTCTTCCCTTCTTTAAGCTGGGAGATTTTGTCTTCAAAAATATATCGGTCGGTTTTTTTGCGGGAGAACTCAAAACCCAAAATGTAAGCTACTTCGGGGCCGACATGCTTCGTCGATTCGTCTGGATCTTTGATGCAGAGAGAAAAACGGCTTATATTAAACCCAGCAGATACTATTCAGAACCATATTACAAAATAAATTAAACATTAGGAATACAACTTATGAAGAAGAAAATTACGATTGGTTTTGCGCTTTTATTTTCGCAACTAGCGGTTATCAGCTGCAAAAAGGATGAGAAAAAAACGGCGGAAACAGTAGTTACCACTTCAAATGATTCGGTAAAGACTACAAAAGCTGCGGAAGAAAAATTTGATTATAAAGATTTTACTATTTATAATATCACAATCAGTTCTTCGGGGCAAAAGGATGTATTATTAGATGTATTTGTTTCCGTATCAGACATCTACAAAGATCCACAGCCGATACAGGAAGAAGCCTTTAAAAACAAAAAAAATGTTTCTCCTGATGAGATGCGTTATATTGAACTTGATCCTCAGCACAGGAAAAAAATGTTAGACGGTCTCAAGCTTACTGAGAACGACTCTCTATATCTTTATAATTATCAGTTCAATACATTGCAGAAGGTCCCATTAAACAAACTGAAGGCGGTTGCCTATTTAGATTTTTATTCGATGGAGGGAGAAGAAGCGGATCCGAGCTCGTACATGGTCGGATTTCAGATTGAAGCTCAAAAACCACAGGACATCGGAAGCAAATATGAGAATGCAATAGCTTATTTCGGGAATAAAAACCCTTTCATCGAAAATAAGATGCAAGCCATCAAATGGAAAAAAACAGATGCGGCTGCTTCCGAAAAATACTTTAGCCATTCGAAACTTAAGGTAGCCCAAAGCTACCAGGCAACCTATGAGAATTTCACCTATTATCTGCGAAACTATCTGATAGATGGTATGGTCGGTGAACGCCAACTGGTAGTTGTGAATGATCGTAACGAAAAAATATTTGAAAAAACCATTACAACAGCAGGCATGGATGCAGAACTAGCTCCTCTTAACGGAATCGATACCGATGGTGCCAATACCCTTCAATGGACAGGTTATCTCTTTAAGGGAAAACCACCTGTATTCTTTGGTTTTATTGCTCCTTATTTCGGCTGCCCCAGCATCAGTTTTTTAAATAGGAATGAGAAAGATTTCACAGTTAATTGTGATAACAGGCACTAAGATAGAAAGAAGGGTACATTAAAAGAACATCTTTGTGCATCACTCAAATAATATCAATTGGAACGGGCTTTAGCCCGTTTTTTAATTTGTAAACATTCATCGGCTTTAGCCCAAACTTAAGCAAGTTCTTTTCCGGAATTTATATGATTGAGGTCTATTTTAGTTTCTGCTGACCAACATGATTAAATAACCGCAGGCATCATCATCGACATATAATAATTGGCACAATGCAAAGCGTTGATCAATACGATTTCTTTATCCGGAAAGGTTTCAAAAGCATCGGAAGTTGTGAAGTTATACTCATAATTCATAATATTCCATTGAAGATGAGGCTTGATGACCATCAATTCAATTCCTTCCTGATCGGTAAGAACAAAGGAGTCTTTAAAAATACCACGGTGTTTAAAAAGATAGCCCTGCTTTATTCCGTTAAAATAAGTCTGGACCACAATTTCCCCGTTCCAGTTCATCCTGAACTTTAAAAGAACTTTTTCTCCTTCCTTTAATTCAATTGTTGTTCCCCAAAATCCCTTCGGCTCAACCTGATACTGTGAATTTGCAATTTCTATAACAGCATTGAATGTAAACCAGCTTTCGTAAGACAATTTGCCGACTAATTGCTCGCTGCGCGTGACTTCAAAAGATAAAGTGTTTTTTGATTTTGCATAATATTCTGCCATGGTTGTTTTTAATTTGGTGAAATTTTATCAGTTTTTAAGTAGTTTTACCGGGCTGGTTTATAACGCTCTAATTTATAAATAATTCAGCAAAAAAATAATACTGTTTTTAATCAAATAAAAAATCCCATAAATCTTACTTACGGGACTTCTTATCAAAACTTAGTTTGGATAATCTCTTAGCATGTTTACTACTCAACAGTTTATATAGCTACTTCTCCGACAATCATTCGGGTTAGCCGTATTGTAGGAGTTGAGCCAGGAACTTGATCACAACCAAGTTTAATTCGGCTCCATGGATCAACAATATAGACATCGTCTTTGGGTACTACACTTCCATAGTTACCAACTGTTCGTACCAAAACTCTATATTTTTGTGTTCCACTGGAATTTACGAGATAATCTACACTACCAAAACCATAATCCCCGCATTTACCTTCTTTATTTATGATACAATTGGTAAATAATGGTTTATATTCATCAGTTAAGTTACTTAAATCTTCCGAGTATTTTTTTAATCCTTCAGACTCAACATCAGAAATCCTTTCAGTAACCTGCTCTGCAGAAACTTCATTGGTACAAAGATCCCGAGCAATCTGTAAAGCTTCTATTTTATTAGATGCCTGAACCGAATAAAACCGGTTTCCATTGGGGCCTTGACAATTCACATTAAAATAATTGCCACTTTGAGATACAACTTCGCAACTACACATAAAATTATTTTTTGGATGCCTACTTTTTGATACGGTGTTCGGCTCTTCCGATTGTAATTAGGACACTGTTTATTAAAATATATTGCAACTTTAACTGTTCAAAAATACTAGATAAAAGATTACCGGTCAATCACCCTTTTGTGGTATTTATTGACTTAAACCTAACAGATTTTCGAAACCCGTTAGGTTTAAGTTGGAAATTTATTTAGAAACGGCATTTTCCAAAATGTCCATTTAGATCGTCTCCATTTTGAAGTTCATATTACTTTACTTTAAAGAAGTAATTGAGAATTACACCAACAATTATTCGATAGGTGAGCAATCAACTCGACTTTCAGTTTGGCTGAAAGCATATTTTGTTTTCAAAGGTTTTAACCTGGATATGGTATTGTTAAATCTGAAAATCAATCTACACACTAAATTCAACATTCGTTAACCTGAATGAATTTCCCTGACTAATTTAAAAACTTTTAAGCAAAACAAAATCTTTAGATCTCAATTATTTACATAAAAAAATCCCGCAAGAAAAACTTACGGGATTTGGAATTTTTATTTTTCGAAATTACATCGTCTCCATTTTGAAGCTCATGCTTTCGATTACTTTCAGGATGGCTTCTACTGTATCCATTGATGTTAAACAAGGAACACCGTTTTCCACACTCATTCTTCTGATCTGGAATCCGTCTCTTTCAGCTTGTTTACCTTTTGTGGTAGTATTTACAACGTACTGAACTTTCCCTTTCTGGATCAGGTCGATAAGATTTACATCTTCTTCTCCGATTTTGTATCCTATTTTGCAAGGAATTCCTTTTTCTTCGAAGAATTTTGCTGTTCCTTCCGTTGCCCAGATTCTGAATCCTACTTCATGGAATCTTGCTGCCAGATCAGCTGCTTCTTCTTTATGTTTGTCTGCCACTGTGAACAAGATCGATCCGTGCATCGGAACTTTTCTTCCTGCTGCTACCAATCCTTTGTAAAGGGCCTTTTCAAGTGTTGTATCTTTCCCCATAACCTCTCCTGTAGATTTCATTTCTGGGCCTAAAGAGATGTCAACCTTCGTTAGTTTAGAGAAAGAGAACACAGGAACTTTCACAAATACGCCTTCTTTGTTGGGTACCAGTCCGTGTTCGTATCCAAGATCTTTCAGCTTTTGTCCTAAAATTGCTTTTGTAGCAAGGTTAGCCATAGGAACTTCAGTGATTTTAGATAAGAAAGGAACTGTTCTTGAAGAACGTGGGTTTACTTCGATGACATATACATTTCCTTCGAAAAGAACGTACTGGATGTTCATTAATCCGATTACATTCAGCCCTTTTGCCAATCTCTTTGTATAGTCTACCAAAGTGTCGATTTCGCTTTGGGAGATATTCTGTGGCGGATATACCGCGATAGAGTCTCCGGAGTGAACTCCCGCTCTTTCGATATGTTCCATAATTCCTGGAATTACCACTGTTTCACCGTCGCATATCGCATCTACTTCGATTTCCTTTCCTACCATGTATTTGTCGACCAAAACAGGGTGTTCAGGGCTTGCGTCTACTGCATGCTCCATATAGTAAGCCAGTTCTACTTCTGCATATACAATTTCCATTGCTCTACCTCCCAGAACGTAACTTGGACGTACCAATACCGGATATCCGATTTCGTTGGCAATTTTAATGGCTTCTTCTTTTGAAGTGGATGTTCTTCCTTTTGGTTGAGGAATTCCCATTTCCTGAAGTGCTTTTTCAAATTTATCTCTGTTTTCAGCTCTGTCAAGGTCTTCTAATGAAGTTCCTAAGATCTGTACTCCGTGAGAGGCTAATTTATCTGCAAGGTTGATCGCAGTCTGTCCTCCAAACTGTACGACTACTCCTTTTGGTTTTTCAAGCTCGATAATGTTCATTACATCTTCTTCTGTCAAAGGCTCGAAGTATAGTTTATCAGAGATTGAGAAGTCTGTAGAAACTGTTTCAGGGTTGTTGTTGATGATGATCGCTTCGTACCCCATTTCTTTAATTGCCCAAACAGAGTGAACAGTAGCGTAGTCGAATTCCACCCCTTGTCCGATTCTGATAGGTCCTGAACCCAATACGATGATCTTTTCTTTATCAGAAACCACACTTTCATTTTCTTCTTCGTAAGTACCGTAGAAGTATGGAGTTTCACTTTCAAATTCTGCGGCGCAGGTGTCTACCATTTTGTAAACAGGCATTACTCCGTTTTCTTTTCTGAAATTGAACACCTCACGTTCTTTTACATCCCAAAGAACTGCGATATTGATATCTGCGAAACCTAGTCTCTTCGCTTCAATTAATGTTTCTTTATCAAATTTATTTTCAGCGATTACTTTTTCGAAATCAACCAGTTTTTTAAGTTTCCAGATAAAGAATTTGTCGATTTTACTCCATTCTACAATCTGTTCCCAGTCGTATCCTCTTCTTAAAGCATCTCCGATGATGAATAATCTCTCATCATCACATACTCTGATTCTTCTTTCGATTTCTTCAGCAGTAAGAGCCTGAGCTTGCTTGGTTTTTAATCCTAAATGCTTGATTCCTGTTTCTAATGAACGGATCGCTTTCTGTAGAGATTCTTCAAGGTTTCTTCCGATCGCCATTACTTCTCCTGTCGCCTTCATCTGAGTAGAAAGTCTTCTGTCTGCCGTTTCGAATTTATCGAATGGGAATCTTGGGAATTTTGTTACCACGTAATCAAGGGCCGGCTCAAAGCATGCATATGTTTTTCCTGTTACCGGGTTCATGATTTCATCAAGCGTTAATCCTACCGCAATTTTTGCAGCGATCTTTGCAATCGGATATCCTGTTGCTTTACTCGCTAGTGCAGATGAACGGGAAACTCTTGGGTTTACCTCAATGATATAATAGTCGAATGAGTGTGGATCCAAAGCCAACTGTACGTTACATCCTCCCTCAATACCTAAGGCTCTGATGATTTTTAAAGAAGCATTTCTCAACAACTGATACTCTCTGTCTGAAAGAGTCTGAGAAGGTGCTACTACGATAGAGTCTCCGGTGTGAACTCCTACCGGGTCTATATTTTCCATGTTACAAACTACAATGGCGTTGTCGTTTGCATCACGCATTACTTCGTATTCAATTTCTTTGAAACCTGCAATTGATTTTTCGATAAGACACTGTGTCACCGGGCTATGCTTAAGACCCAATTCTGCAATTTCTTTCAATTCAGCTTCAGTAGAGGCGATACCTCCTCCTGTTCCTCCCATGGTAAAGGCAGGACGAACAATCACCGGATATCCGATATTATCTGCAAAGGCAAGAGCTCCTTCTACTGTGTTTACGATATCAGATTCAGGAACCGGTTCGTTCAGTTCTCTCATCAACTCACGGAAAAGATCTCTGTCTTCTGCTCTGTTGATGGCAGAAAGCTTTGTTCCCAATACTTCTACTTTGCATTCTTCAAGGATCCCTGATTTTTCCAACTCAACTGCCATATTCAGACCCGTCTGCCCTCCAAGCGTTGGAAGTAAAGCATCCGGACGTTCTTTTCTGATGATGTGGCTTACAAACTGTAATGAAATCGGCTCGATATATACTTTATCAGCGATTTCCACATCTGTCATGATTGTTGCAGGGTTTGAGTTGATCAAAATTACCTTGTAGCCTTCTTCTTTCAAAGACAGACAAGCCTGCGTTCCTGCGTAATCAAATTCAGCTGCCTGACCGATGATGATTGGTCCTGAACCGATTACTAAAATTGTTTTTATATCTGTACGTTTTGCCATTTTTCTTTTTTTATTAGAGTCAAGATTCTAGAGCCAGGAGCCAAGATTATCGGACTTTATTTTAATTTATTTTTGAATGAATAAATCATTCTTTGAATTTCGGAAACTTCCTTTAGTAAGATGTTTACTTTTTCTTCTGGTAAAAGATTTAACTCTTTAACCAAAATCAATTGAGTTTGTAGTTCAAATGCAGAACCTAAAGCAATAGCAAGAAAATGATTAAACTCTTTACTGCTATTTCTTCCAGAACCTTCAGCAATATTAGACGGAATAGAAACAGTACACCTTTTAATCTGTGAGATTAAACCATACTTTTCATCACTACTGATCTCCTGACAAATAATGTATATATTTTTTGCCAATGCAATAGATTTCTGCCAGAAAAGTAGATTTTCAAAGTTGTGCATATATTTTTATCTTAAGTCTTGACTCTTGGTTCTTGGTTCTCCACTCTTGAATCTTACTTTTTAAAATCCTCCATCAATTGAATGAACTCATCAAACAGGTAGTTTGCATCTTCAGGACCAGGGCTCGCTTCCGGGTGATACTGAACAGAGAAGCAAGGGTGGACTTTGTGTTTTAATCCTTCGTTGGTTCTGTCGTTCAAAGCGATGTGCGTTTCGATAAGGTCTGTTCCTTTCAGACTTTCCTGATCTACTGCATATCCGTGGTTTTGGGAAGTGATGGCTACTGTATTTTTCTCTAAATCCAGTACAGGATGGTTTCCTCCTCTGTGTCCGAATTTCAGTTTAAATGTTTTTGCTCCACAAGCAAGACCGATTAACTGGTGTCCTAAACAGATTCCGAAGATGGGAACTTTTCCTAATAATCCTCTGATCATGTCTAAAGCGTGTGGTACATCTTCCGGGTCACCAGGACCGTTTGACAGCATGATTCCGTCCGGGTTCATCAATAAGATTTCTTCAGCTGTAGTATCCTGAGAAACCACGATGATATCACAGTTTCTTTGAGATAATTCTCTGATAATTCCCAGTTTTGCCCCGAAGTCTACCAACACTACTTTGAAACCTCTGTTTGGGTTGGCATAAGGTGTTTTTGTAGAAACTTCTTCCACCTGATTGGTCGGGAAGCTTGTTCCTTTCAGTTCTGTGGCAACTGCTGCTTCATCAGCGTCAGCATTCACGATTTTTCCTTTCACAACTCCATGGTTACGAAGGACTCTTGTGAGCCTTCTTGTGTCTATTCCTGAAATTCCTGAAAGGTTTTTCTTTTTAAACAATTCATCTAAAGTGATCTGAGTACGGAAATTGGAAGGAAGATCGCACAATTCTTTTACGATAAGCCCTTTGATTGCCGGCTCGATACTTTCATAATCATCACGGTTAATACCATAATTTCCGATCAGCGGATAGGTCATACAAACTATCTGACCACAGTAAGACGGGTCAGAAATCAATTCCTGATACCCTGTCATTCCGGTATTGAAAACTACTTCTCCTGCAGTTTCCAAATCTGCTCCGAAACCTTCTCCATGAAACACTTCACCGGACTCCAGTATTAATTTTTTCTTCATTTTTTCTATTTAGATTTTCTATTTTTTATTAACAGGTCGATCCTACAAGACTTTTCTTTTTTCCCAAGGGTTTCACCCATGGTTATTAATAGGTCGCCCTTACAGGGCTTACACAACTATTGTCTTTATTATCTTCCAGGGGTTTTACCCTGTGGCTATTAACAGGTCGCCTCTACGAGGCTCTTTGCTTTTTTACTTTTAACTTGGATCTTATTTAAAAGTATAACCTTTGCTTTCTAACGCCTCCTTTAAAATGGCCATTCTTGCGAAGACTCCGTTTTGCATTTGTTTAAATACTCTTGATCTTTCACATTCTACAAGGTCTGAATCTATTTCCACTCCTCTGTTGATCGGTGCCGGGTGCATAATGATGGCTTCTTTTTTCATTACGTGTTCCCTTTCTTTAGTCAGGCCATATCTTTTATGATATTCTGAAGCGGTAAAGCTCATGGCAGCATCATGTCTTTCATGCTGGATTCTTAACAGCATCAGAACATCTACTTCACCGATCAATTCATCTACTGACATATAAGTTCCGTTGATCAGAGCTCCTTCGTCAAACCATTGTTCCGGTCCTGAGAAGTATACTTTAGCGCCCAGTCTTCTTAAGGCTTCAGCATTAGAGTTGGCTACGCGGCTATGTTTTACGTCTCCTACAATTCCTACCTTTAATCCTTCAAATGTTCCGAATTCCTGATAGATGGTCAGCAAATCCAGCATACATTGTGAAGGGTGATTTCCCGTTCCATCTCCTCCGTTGATTACGGGAATATTAATATTTTTTAATTCTTCAAAGTATCTGTCTTTCTTATCGCGGATCACGACTAAGTTGACTCCGATACTTTCAATCGTTTTCACCGTGTCATAAAGGCTTTCTCCTTTGTTTACCGAACTGTGAGAGGCATCAAAAGGAACAACCTGTAGTCCCAGTTTTCTTTCTGCAAGATCAAAACTTGTTTTCGTTCTTGTGCTGTCTTCGAAGAAAAGGTTTGAGCAAAAAACTTCTCCTTCAATTTTGGCAGTTTTACCATTTGCAAAAGCCAGCGCTTCTGTCAGTATACTGTTGATTCTCTCGGTGCTTAGTTCTGTAATCGTAAACATAATTCTTATTTTTGGGCATAAAAAAAGCGAAGACAACTATCTTCGCTTAATAACAATAAATATCGTAAAGGGCGCTTTCGCCCGGTAAATCTAATGATATAAATGCTTTTTTATTCATTAGGTGCAAAGATACAACAAATTTATGAACGTGCAAAAATTAATTTTAAAATAAATTAAAAACTTCGGGATTTCCTTATTCTCATTTAAAATTAATATTTTTGTTACAACTCAAATCAGTTCTATGGATTTAAAAGACAAAATGATTCTCAGCATTATTCAGGAAGACTCTACCTTATCAGTAAAGGAAATATCAGAAAAGATAGGTCTTACCTTTACTCCAACGTATGAAAGGATCAAACAACTGGAGAAGCAGGGGATCATTGAAAAATACGTAGGTCTTTTAAACCGTGAAAAACTGGGTCTGAATATTGTCGTCTATTGTAATGTGCGTCTTAAGGAGCAATCCAAGAAAGTATTGGAGACTTTTGAGAAGCACATCGGAAAGTATGACGAGGTACAGGAAATCATCAGTCTTTCCGGAGAGTACGATTATATGTTGAAGATTATTGCCAAAGACATTAATTCTTACAATGAATTTGCGGTGAACGTTATTTCAAACCTTCCCAATATCGGGCAATACCACAGTTCAATCGTGCTTCATGAGGTTAAAAAATCTACTAAATTCAAAATTGATCTGGAGTAATTTTTTCATTTTAGACCATTTGTTCTTATACATGAAGGTGCAAAAGGATTTATCTCCGATAAATTTTAGCAGTATTTAATCTCAATTTTCAACCTTAGTCAGTATTAAAAATCAACCATTGAAGTCAAAGAGCGGAATAAAATCCAACCATTAAGATACCTTAAGCCGTTAAGATTTATTAAGATTAAGGATTTATTTCACAACGAAAAAGACAGCGGGCTAAAAAAAACTTTTTAAGCTTCTACTGATCCGGCTCAAGTATGTCTATAATCTTAATGGTTTAGATTCTAACCCAATAATTTATTTTTCAGTTTATTAAACTGATATTCTATTTTATCCAGGCAAAGGTTCCCTAAACTTCCCTGGTGGGTGTGATCAAGATTTCCGGGTTCGAATTCAAATTCATTGTTTTCGATCTCCTGCCCTACTTTTACATAAGCGTCACGGAACGAACTTCCATTTTTCACTTCCTGATTAATCTTCTCTACACTGAAAAGATATTTATATTTTTCGTCCTCAAGAATTCCGTCTTTAACCTGGATATTCGGTAAAGTATAGCTTACAATTTCCAGACATTCTTTTAAGGAGTCGATGGCAGGGAAAAGAATTTCTTTGGTTAACTGTACGTCTCTGTGATATCCTGAAGGAAGATTATTGGTCAGCAAAATAAGCTCATTCGGTAGAGCCTGGATTCTATTGCACCGTGCACGAACCAGCTCAAAAATATCAGGATTTTTCTTATGAGGCATGATGCTGCTTCCCGTGGTAAATTCTTTAGGGAAACTGATGAAGTCAAAATTCTGATTTAAATACAGACAAACATCATATGCAAATTTGCCCAGCGTTCCTGCCAATGTTGCCATTGCCATTGAAAGTAATTTCTCTGATTTTCCACGCGTCATCTGTGCATATACCGAATTATAATTCATCGACTGGAAACCTAAGTTGTATGTCGTACTTTCACGGTTAATCGGGAAAGAAGAACCATACCCTGCCGCTGAACCTAATGGATTTTTGTTGATAATATTCTTTGTGGAAAACAACATTTCAACATCGTCTAACAAAGCTTCTGCATACGCTCCAAACCACAATCCGAAAGACGAAGGCATGGCAATCTGCAAATGCGTATATCCCGGAAGCAGAACATTTTTATGCTGATCTGCCAATTTGATTAAAATCTGAAAAAACTCATCTGTCAATGCTGTTATTTCACGGATCTCATCCAGAAGATACAATTTAATATCCAATAAAACCTGGTCATTTCTTGATCTTGCGGTATGAATTTTCTTTCCTGTATCTCCCAGTTCTTCAATGAGAATTGCTTCTATCTGAGAATGGATATCCTCAGCTTCTTTATCAATTTCAAAACTACCATCTTCAATTGTATCAAGGATTGTACTTAAAACGTATAACATTTGTTCGGATTCTTCCTGAGAAATAATCCCTGTTTCTGACAGCATTTTACAATGGGCCATAGAACCTTTAACATCATATTTCGCTAAACGTTCGTCGAAGTCAAGATCTTTTCCTACGGTAAAGTTATTGACTAATATATTGGTGGCAAGGTCATCCTTCTGCCATATTTTTTTCATAACATATGATTTATTAATTGGTTTTGACATGCTCAGCAAAGCATCCTTATTATTAACTATAAAAAAACATCTCCTTATTCAAAGTCTCATTTCTAATGGTAATTCTTGCATAAATCTTTATTAAAAACATCAACTTTACTGCCTGCTGAGCGTAGTCAAAACATATTGTTGACTCCAGAATCCAGATATCAGACATCAGACTTTTTATTCTCATCTGATACCTGATGTCCGGTTTCTGATATCTTTATAACACTTTTTCTAAAATCCGGATATAGATTTCTATCCCTTCTTCTATTTCATTGATATAGATGAATTCATCCGCCGTGTGAGAGCGCCTACTGTCTCCGGGGCCTATTTTCACCGATGTACATGGAATAATGGCCTGATCTGAGGAGGTAGGCGAACCATAAGTTGTCCTTCCGATTTCAAGACCTGCTTTTACAAACGGGTGATCCATTTCAATTTTTGAGGAATTCAGCCTGAAAGACCTCGCCGTAAGGGTAGATTTCATTTGAGACTGAATGATTTCAAAGGCTTCCTGGTTGGAATACTCATCCGTTACCCTTACATCCAATGTGAAATTACATGACTCAGGAACAACGTTGTGCTGGACTCCTGCGTGAATTCCTGATAAAGTAATTTTAACTTCACCCAGATATTCCGAAACTTTTGGAAATTTAAAGTTTAAAATATTCTGCAAATCCTGCATGCATTTCACAATCGAATTGTCATCATTAGGATGAGCGGCATGAGAAGGAGTACCTTTCATTTCTCCATCAATCACCAAAAGACCTTTTTCTGCAATCGCCAGATTCATCTGCGTGGGTTCTCCTACAATAGCGAGTTCTACATTGGGTAGCTGCGGAAATAAAGCTTCGATTCCATCAAATCCTGAGATCTCCTCCTCTGCCGTCAAAGCAATAACTAAATTATATTGTAAATCTTCTTTATGATAAAAATATAAAAAAACCTGCGCCATAGAAACCAGAGAAGCTCCTGCATCATTACTTCCCAGTCCATACAACTTTCCATCTTTTTCTACGGGTACAAACGGATCAAGGGTGTACGCTTTATTTGGCTTTACCGTATCATGATGGGTGTTTAATAAGACAGACGGCTTGAACACGTCAAAGTTCTTATTCACCGCCCAGATGTTATTTTTAAAACGCTTCGTCGGAATCTGATGCTTTTTAAAAAAGTTCTCAATTTCTACCGAAGTATTGAATTCATCTTTACTGAATGAAGGAATCTCAATCAAATTTTTAAGCAATCCGACCGCATTATTCAATAATTCTTCTTTATTATAAACAGATTTCAGTTCCTGCATGATGATTCTCTATATGGTTTTTTAATTCTGTTTCTTTAATCAGAAACACTTTATCTACATTATTTTTTATCGCTCCAAGAGCATTTTCAAGTTTGGGTAAAATCCCTTTGTGCAGTTTTCCTTCTTCCTTTAATACGGTAAATTCTTCTTCAGAAACCGTTTTGATTAATGATTCAGGGTCATTCACGTCTTCCAGCACTCCTTCCTTATCAAAGCAGTACAATAATTCCACTTCATATTTTTCAGACAATGCCTGCGCCATTACAGAGGCAATTGTATCAGCATTGGTATTGAAAAGATTACCCTTTTTATCATGTGTTATGGCCGAAAATACCGGCACAAGATCCAGCTTGATAAGTTTTGAAACCAGTTTCCTGTTCACACTTTTTTTATTGATATCCCCTACAAATCCGAAATCAATTTCAGGATGTTCTCTTTTTTTAGCTTTGATCAGGTTTCCGTCTGCACCGGAAAAGCCAATGGCATTGCATTTTTTCTGCTGAAGCTTTTCTACGATATTTTTATTGATTCCCCCGGCATAGACCATTGTTACAATATCCAATGTTTCCTTATCGGTAATCCTCCTTCCGTTGATCATTTTCTGCTCGATTCCCAGCTTATCAGCTAAGGTGGTAGCCAGCTTCCCTCCGCCGTGCACAAGGATCTTTCTTTCTTTGATATCGGAAAACTGATCTAAAAACTGATCCAGTAATCGTTCATCATCAATGAGCGCTCCGCCTATTTTTATGATGTATATTTTCTGTTTCATTTTTACTTTACATTAGAACTAATTAGGAATGGATTCCTATCTTGGGGTTAAATCGTCCCTTCGGGACTTTATATACTGTCTAAAATTTCACTGAAGACGGCTTGGGCTGAGAAAATACGATTCTTTGCCTGTTGGTAAATAATTGAATTTTCGCCATCCATTACTTCATCGCTTAATTCAACATTACGACGAACCGGCAGGCAGTGCATTACTTTGGCATTGTTGGTACTCTCCAGCTTTTCGTTGGTCAGCATCCAGTCTCCTTTTACTTCAGGCATCGCAGCATAGTCGTCAAAGGATGACCAGTTTTTAACATAAATAAAATCCGCATCTTTCAATGCTTCATCCTGATCATGAATTACTTTTGTATCTTTTGTAAAAACAGGATCCAGGTCATATCCTTCCGGATTGGCAATCAGCAGCTCAACATCCATTTCCTGCATCCATTCTGCAAAAGAATTTCCTACAGCATGGGCGATCGGCTTGATATGCGGTGCCCAGGTAAGAACTACTTTTGGCTTGTGATCTTTTTTCCAGTTTTCCGTAATGGTAATACAGTCTGCTAAACTCTGAAGCGGGTGGCGAGTTGCAGATTCCAGGGAAATAACAGGTACTTTTGCATGTTTTTCAAACTGGCTCAGAATACTTTCATTCACATCATCTTCTTTGCTCTTCATTCCTGCGAAACAACGTACGGCAATAATATCACAATATTGATTCAAAACTTCAATGGCATCTTTGATATGTTCTACCGTATCACCGTTCATTACTGCTCCGTCCGCAAATTCAAGATTCCACGCTTCCTGGGCTGCATTTAACGTTAAAACATTTAACCCTAGGTTTTGAGCTGCAATCTGACTGCTTAAACGGGTTCTTAAACTTGAGTTTAAAAATACAAGTCCTATGGTCTTTCCCTTTCCTTTTTCTGTTTCAGAAAGTGGATTTGCTTTGATTTCTAAAGCTTTTTTTATGATTTCCTGTAAGTTTTCAACATCGCTTACAGCTGTAAATTTTTTCATTTTAAAATTGATTTTAAAGATTGTCGCGTACTCTTTTATTGAGATTTCGCTTAGTCGTTGGAAAGAGTTTGTCATTCTGATGAAAGGGAAATATTATTTTGTACAGTTTCATATCCTTCATTTCAGTTTGCTTTCAGAATGACAAACAAGCATTTTGATTATAGCGTTCCTGCTCTTTTTTGCTATTTTACTCTTTCTCGTTACATATTTGCCAACACCTCTTTCAAAGCGTTGATGAATAGATCCGTCTCCTCTTTTTTGATATTCAGTGCAGGAAGAATCCTTAAAACACTTTTATCATTGGAGTTTCCGGTGAAGATATGATGATCAAACAGCAAGCTTTTCCTTACTTCTGAACAGTCTCTATCGAGTTCTATTCCGATCATCAATCCTTTCCTTCGGATCGATTTAATATGTGGTAAATCTTTAATTTCGTTTTCAATATACCCGCCCATTTTCTGAGCATTTTCGATGAGGTTTTCATCTTTCATCACATCCAGCACAGCAATTGAAGCGATACATGCCAGGTGATTTCCCCCGAATGTCGTTCCCAGTAAGCCATTGCTTGCTTCAAATTTCGGATGAATTAAAACTCCGCCGACAGGGAAACCATTTCCCATTCCTTTTGCCGTTGTAATGATATCCGGTTCAATTCCGAATTCCTGATGTGCAAAGAAATATCCGCTTCTTCCGTACCCTGACTGTACCTCATCCAGAATCAAAACCGTGTTATATTTTTCACACAGGTCTTTGATTTTCGATAAAAATTCCGGTGTTGGAATCATAATTCCACCTACACCCTGAATTCCTTCGATAATTACGGAAGAAATTTCGTTTCCATGCTGTTCGAAAGTTTTTTCAAGCTGTTCAATATCATTCCATTCTGATTTGATAAATCTTTCAGAGAAATTGACAGGTGCGACGATTTTGGGATTATCTGTTACCGAGACCGCTGCAGAAGTTCTCCCATGAAATGAACCTGAGAAATACAAAACTTTGTTCTTTCCGTTATGAAAAGAAGCCAGTTTCAATGCATTTTCATTAGCTTCAGCTCCTGAATTACACAGGAAAAGATTGTAATCTTCATATCCTGACAGTTTTCCAAGCTTTTCTGCGAGTTCCGTCTGCAATTCATTCTGAACGGAGTTGGAGTAGAAAGAAATTTTTTCCAATTGTTCTTTCAGCTTCGTCTGATAATGCGGGTGGTTATGTCCGATAGAGATTACCGCATGACCTCCGTAAAAGTCAAGATACTGTTTTCCTTTATCGTCCCAAAGGAAAGATCCCTGAGCTTTAACCGGGTTTATATTGAATAATGGATATACGTTGAATAAATTCATGTCTTTTTAGTTGAAAATTGAAAGTTGAAAGTTGACCATTAATAGATAATCATTTCTCTTAATACCTGTAATCTATGATCCGTAACCTCCGACTTTATTAATACTTTTTACATTAACAGGTTTAAAATGCTATAGGTTTTAAGTGTAATCCGGCATTTTCTTCCCAGCCCATTGCGATATTCATATTCTGTACTGCCTGTCCTGAAGCACCTTTTAACAAATTGTCAATCGCTGAATGAATAACGGCAACATTTCCACTCTTTTCGATCTGAATCACACAGCGATTCGTATTGACAACCTGCTTTAAATCAACCGCCCTCAGACTTACCGTCACGAAAGGCTGTCCTGCATAAAATTCCTGATACAATTGTTCTATTTCCTCCAATTTCATTTCCGTCTTCATGGTGGAACTTGTAAAAATCCCTCTTGCAAAATCTCCCCTCCATGGAACGAAGTTCAGGTTTACTTCTTTATTATTATATGCAATCAACTGTTGTAAAATCTCATCCACATGCTGGTGGGTCAAGGTTTTATACGCTGATATATTATCATTTCTCCAGGTAAAATGCGTCGTGGCCTGTAAAGACTGTCCGGCACCTGTAGAACCTGTAATTCCTGTGGTATAAACCTCGTTCAACAGTCCTTTTTCCGCTAACGGCAGTAATGCCAACTGAATTGCCGTTGCAAAACATCCGGGGTTGGCGATACTCTTCGACCCCACCAGTTGTTTTTTATGTATTTCCGGCAATCCGTAGATAAAATTTCTGTTTTCAAAATTTCCATCGAGACGGAAATCATTTCCAAGGTCAATGACCAAAGTTTCATCCTTAACCGGATTTTGTGTTAACCAGTTTTGGCTTTCCTTATGCGGAAGACAAAGGAAAAGAACATCAACCTCTTCTGTCTGATGGGTTAATACCTGATCACAAACCGTCGTTAAATCCGGGTACAAATCCGATATTCTTGTTCCCGAATTCGAACGACTATATAAAAAACTCAATGTCACATAAGGATGGAAAGCCAGTATACGAATCAACTCGCTTCCTGTATAACCATTGGCACCAACTATTCCTACTGTTTTTTTCATGCTTTAATCTGATAGGATTGCTTCCTACCCTGGGTTAAATCGTTCCTTCGGAACTCTAGTTGATATTTTGGTTGATCTGATGATATATATTCAAAGAATTGCTTACAATCTTGGTATATCCTTTTACATCTTCTCCTGTCCATGCTCTGTTCGCCTCTCCATAGCTTCCGAATTGATCAGACATCAAATCGTGATCAGACTCAATTCCGTTTAAAACAAACCGATATGGATGAAGTGTTATAAATACTTTTCCGCTTACTGTTTTCTGAGAATCGGTTAAGAAAGATTCGATATTTCTCATCACAGGATCCAGGAAAAGCGCTTCATGCAGCCAGTTTCCATACCAGTCAGACAATTGGGATTTCATCATTTGCTGATATTTTGAAAGCGTGTGCTTTTCCAGTAAATGGTGTGCTTTGATAATAACCGAAGCGGCCGCAGCTTCAAATCCTACTCTTCCTTTGATTCCCACAATGGTATCTCCCACATGGATATCACGCCCGATTCCGTAAACAGAAGCTAACTCTTCAATTTTTTGGATAGCATATACTGAATGTTCAAAACGCTCGCCGTTCACAGCAATCACTTCTCCGTTTTTAAATTCAACTTCAAGCTCTGAAGGCTGAGTTTCTTTTACCTGAGATGGAAAAGCTTCTTCCGGAAGATAATTTCTTGACGTCAAAGTTTCTTTTCCTCCTACAGAAGTTCCCCAAAGACCTTTATTGACTGAATACTGGGCTTTATGGAACTCCATGTCATAGCCATGGTTTTTCAAAAACTCAATCTCCTCTTCACGGGACAAAGTCATATCACGGATTGGCGTAATAATTTCTACATCAGGGCACATCACCTGAAAGATCAGATCAAAACGAACCTGGTCATTTCCGGCCCCTGTACTTCCGTGGGCAATAGCGTCCGCATTCACTTCCATTGCATATTTTGCAATTTCCTGGGCCTGAATCGTACGCTCAGCACTTACAGAAAGAGGATAGGTATTATTTTTCAATACATTTCCGAAAATCAAATACTTCACACATGAATTGTAATAATCCTCCTGAGCGTCCACGCACCTGTATTCCTTTACCCCAAGATGTAAAGCTTTTCTCTCCAACTCTTTTTCTTCTTCTTTCGAAAAACCTCCGGTATTTACAGTAACTGCGTACACATCATACCCTAGTGTTTCACTAAGATATTTAGCACAATAGGAAGTATCCAAACCTCCGCTAAACGCTAAGATGACTTTCTTGTTCATTGTTATATTTAATTTCTGGTTGCTTATGGACAACACCGTTTACTTTATTATTATCAGGAACGAAAAGCATTGCTGTACAAAGACAGTTTTTACGTTCCTTCATCATTAAAATTTCATAATTCACACAGTTCTTACAACCGTTCCAAAACTCTTCATCCTGAGTCAGTTCAGAATAAATGACCGGCTTATATCCTAAATCACTGTTGATTTTCATTACCGCAAGTCCTGTTGTTAACCCGAATACTTTTGCTTCCGGGTATTTTTCTCTAGATAACTGGAAAACCTTATGTTTGATCTGAGTCGCTACTCCCCCGTTCCTGAATTTGGGCGATACAATCAGTCCCGAATTGGCTACAAACTTCCCATGTGACCAGGTCTCTATATAACAGAAACCTACCCACTCTCCGTTTTCAGTGGCCACCACAGCATTGCCCTCTGAAATCTTCTTACTCAAATATTCGATAGAACGTTTTGCGATTCCCGTTCCTCTACGCTGTGCAGAATCATACATTTCCTGCTGTATTTCACTCACATACATTAGATGTTCGCATGAGGAAATTTCTATTTCCATTTATTTATCTAAATTTTTTGGCAAATTTAAAATATATTTTCTTTCAAATGCAAATAAAAAAGATATTTTTTTGGTTTTAAAAAATTACACAGGTAAAATTATCTTTAACCAAAAATCAATATTTGCTAATTTATTATATATTTGCTAAAATAATATAGTTATGGAAAACACATGTCCAAAATGCAACAGCAGCAAAGTGGTAAAAAGCGGGATCATTAATGAAAAACAACGTTTTCACTGCAAGAATTGCAACTATTATTTTACGGTAAAAAAGCTCGGAAAACAGATTGACGATTATTATGTCACTAAAGCACTGCAGCTTTATCTGGAAGGCTTAAGTTATCGTGAAATTGAACGAATTATCGGTGTTTCTCATGTCACCATCAGCTCGTGGATTAAAAAATACAACATCACAAGACCTCCCCATTCTGAATTTCATCCTGTCTATAAAATCCTCAAGCAAAACGAGCTTATTGAGTATATTGCCCAGGAAGAAAATATTAAAAATTCAGGAATTATCATTACTCAATTTGCAGACAAGTACATGCTGATCAAATGGGAAAGATTCAAAAAATAGCGGAAAATAACAATAGAAAATTAAAAACAAACATCTGATAAACAATTATATATAAAATAATTTTCAACTTTCAATTTTCAATTCTCAATTTTTACCTATAGTATTAGCAGTAATATATATTAAATTTTCATAAATAAATTATTAATTACAATTTGGCTTTCACAAAAAACAACGCCAAAAATTGATAATTTATGAAGAAATTACTTACATTCATTGGAGTAGCACTAATCAGTGGATCCTTATATTCGCAGGGCTCTCCTGATTATGGCAATGGATTAAAAGTCAACCTTAATCCTGCCGGAGATAAATTTATCAGATTTATTCTCTGGGATCAGCTTTGGTTGCGCAACACCTCTATGAATCCGGGAAGTATGGTTGGAGGGGAGCCCACAGACAATTCCTGGAGCATCGGAAACAGACGATTACGCGCCCTGACCTATGCCCAGATCTCCAAAAGATATATGATTCTCCTTCATTTTGGAATCAACAACCAGACTTTTATCAATGGCGGAGCAACAGGAACTACAGGTACAGGAGGATACGGAAACGGAAAGAAGACTCAATTGTTTTTTCATGATGCCTGGAACGAATACGCAGTTATTTTACCTGGAGAAGCCGGAAAATTCAGTTTATCTTTAGGGGCGGGACTTCATTACTATATGGGGCTTTCCCGTATGACCATGGCGTCAACACTGAACTTCCTTACGATTGACTCGCCTGTTTTCTCATGGCCCCTTATCGATAATTCCGACCAGTTTGCCAGACAGCTTGGGATGTTTGCTAAAGGAAAATACGGAAAACTTGAATATCGTTTTAGTTTAAACAAGCCATTTGCTACAGACCTCACCCCAGTCAATGTTACAGACCCGTCAAAAGCTGTTGCGGTAGACAACAATGGCAACCCGAGCTTCTCAAAGGCAGGATATGTTGAATATCAATTCCTTGACGAAGAATCAAATACTCTTCCCTTTAAGGTAGGTTCTTATCTGGGAACGAAGAAAGTTTTCAATGTGGGAGCGGGATTCTATCATCAGGCGGATGGTACAAGAACATCCGTGAATTCAACCATCGAAAAACATGACATCACTCTTTTCGCTGTAGATGCGTTTGCAGACATTCCACTGGGAGAAGCAAAAAACAAAATGGCCGTTTCTGCATATGCCGGATATTATAACTACAATTTCGGCCCGAATTACGTAAGAAACCTGGGAACAATGAATATTGCAGCGCCCGATCCTAATTTTATAGGCAACAAAGCCATCGCAGGACCCGGAAATCTACAACCAACGATCGGAACAGGTAATATTATCTACGCACAGGCCGGTTTGCTATTACCCAGTCAGGCAGAAAAGCCAAAAATCAGAATACAGCCTTTTGCGGCGTACACCCATAAGAGCTTTGAGGCTTTTGACAAATCTTCTTCCCAATTCGATGTGGGAGCCAACTGGTTTATCGACGGGCATCATGCAAAAATCACGACCCAATATTCAACAAGGCCGGTTTACACAAGCCCTACAGAAAGCCCTTCTTCAAAAGGAGAATTTATTGTACAGTTTCAAATCTACTTGTAAAATAATTTTAATCATTAAGAAAAGTGAAAGTTTTAAGGCGGCTAAGATTTAAATATGAAAAATAAGCATGCAGTTTCAAAACTGAAGCCATTATCTCAGTTTTCCTTACTCATTTAAAGACTATTAATGGTTTAAAAATCAATTTCAATTTCCTACAATTTCGGATGAATTAAATAGTATTTTCCACTAACATCAAAATCAATCAATATGAGTGAAAATCACCACGAAAGCTACGAAAACATGACCGACCGGCAGAAAAACCGCACTATATGGGGCGTTATTACTGCTTCCTCACTCGGCACCCTGATCGAATGGTACGACTTCTATATTTTCGGAAGTCTGGCTGTTGTTCTGGCCACCAAGTTTTTCCCCGCAGATAATCCCACGGCAGCATTTTTATCAACCTTAGCCACTTTTGCGGCAGGATTTGTGGTAAGACCATTCGGGGCTTTATTTTTTGGAAGACTCGGAGATATAATCGGCAGAAAATATACCTTCCTGGTTACTTTATTAATTATGGGATTTTCTACATTCCTGATCGGATGTATTCCCAGCTATGAAACCATAGGCTTTATGGCTCCGGTTTTAGTTCTTATTTTAAGACTTTTACAGGGATTAGCACTTGGAGGTGAATATGGAGGCGCAGCCACTTATGTTGCAGAATATGCACAACCTCACCGAAGAGGATACTGGACGTCGTGGATTCAGACTACAGCAACTGCAGGGCTTTTCATTTCACTGATCGTTATTTTAATTACCAAAACCACCCTTTCTGCTGAAGAATTTGATACCTGGGGATGGAGAGTTCCTTTCTGGATTTCCATTTTAATGGTTGCGGTTTCTTACATTATCAGAAAAAACATGAAAGAATCTCCTCTTTTTGCGAAAGCTAAAAGCGAGGGAAAAACTTCAAAAAATCCTTTAAAAGAAAGCTTCGGAAATAAATATAACTTTAAATTCGTTCTACTGGCTCTCTTTGGAGCAGCGATGGGACAAGGAGTCATATGGTACACGGGACAGTTCTATGCAATGAGTTTCCTTCAGAAAGTAATGAATGTAGAATCCGCGCAGGTAGATTCCCTCATGGCCACTGCTCTATTTCTAGGAACACCATTCTTCGTGTTTTTCGGTTGGCTGTCTGATAAAATTGGTAGAAAAGCAGTGATGATGACCGGTATGCTGGTCGCGATCCTCGCCTACAGACCGATTTATGACAGCATGTTTAAAAGCGTCAATCTGGAAAGCAAAACGATAGCCGCCAACGGAATTACCGAAAAAGAACAGCAAAAATTCATAAAGATATTGCGACCGACAGCCTGATCACCTTTCATAAAGAGACGTTGTATACCGATGGAACATTAATCAAGAAAGACAGCATTACCCACTGGTCTCCGACCGGACCGGTTATGAAAGACGGAAAGGCGGAAGAAGCAAAGGTTTCGCAAAGTTTAAAATTAAGTGATGACACTAAATGGTACCTGATCTTTTTAGTATTTATCCAGGTGATTTTTGTAACCATGGTATATGGACCTATTGCAGCGTTTCTTGTAGAAATGTTCCCGGTGAGAATCCGCTACACCTCAATGTCTTTACCGTACCATATTGGAAACGGAGTGTTTGGAGGACTTCTTCCGGCAGTAGCCACTTATCTGGTTACCACAGGAAAAGACGCGGGCCACGCCACCTGGTATCTCGAGGGACTCTGGTATCCGATCGGAGTGGCTACAGTATGTTTAATCATCGGATTGTTTTATCTTAAAAATAAGAACAATAATCTTCACGATTAACCACTGAATCAATCAAATTTTTATTAATTTTAAACTACTAAAATGAACGGACTAAAAAAAATATTAGGTATTCTCTGGATCGCCATTGCTGTGGTGGTAGGATATTTTGGAATTACAGTGCTGGGAATCCCAAAGATTTCCTCAGGAAAACAAGAAGATCTGGTTTTCGGAATTATCATTCTGTTTGTACTGATGCCCATTATCTCAGGCGGACTGGCTGTTTTTGGCTATTACGCCTTAACAGGGGAATACTCTGACGACAAAATATAATTAACAGAGATGAATGATAATTGATGAACGATACCACAACCCATTTGTTCATCAATTATCTTTTTTCGATTATCACTTATGAAAAAGAGACACGAACAAAAACTGATTATCCTGAGCATCGGATTAATGATTGCTTTCAGTATTCCCATCTCACTTCTTTTCAACAGCGAAAAGGAAGTTTTCGGGTACCCGATGATTTTAATCTACCTGTTCGCAGTCTGGATGATTTCCATTCTCATCTCATTGACCATCGTAAAAAAGTATGATGAATAGTTTTGCATTATTTTTCGTGGTTCTTTTTTACCTGGCTCTTCTGTTCTTAGTTGCTCATCTGGCAGAGAAGAAAAGAAGCAAGCTCTGGATCAATAATCCATACATCTACGCTTTATCATTAGCTGTATACTGTACAGCATGGACCTACTACGGAAGTATCGGCGTAGCTGCGACAAGCGGACTTAATTACCTTCCTATTTACATTGGCCCCATCATGATCATTCCTGCATGGATTTATATTAATACAAGGATCGTAAGAATTTCCAGGGTTAATAAAATAAGCAGTCTGGCAGATTTCATTTCGTTACGGTACGGAAACAGCAGAAGCCTGAGTGCCATCATCACTATTGTATGCCTTTTAGCGATTGTTCCCTATATTGGCCTGCAGATTAAAGCAATTTCTGAAACTTTTCACCTCGTAACAGAAACAGCGATGTCTCAGGATATCCTCACTGACAACGCCACATTCGTAGTTATACTGATTGCTTTATTTTCATCGTATTACGGAACACGATATGTAGATGCGTCTGAAAAACGATTAGGGATCATCTCAGCGATTGCTTTGGAAAGTTTTTTAAAACTATTCTTCATTATCATCCTTGGCTTTTTTGTTATTTATTACGTATTCGACGGGTTTTCGGATATTTACCAAAAGGCCAGTCGGTTTGAAGATTTTAAAGAAAAAAATACCTTCAACGGGATTGAGGGCGCAATGAACTGGATGGTTTTATGCATGATTTCTGCAACGGCAATCTGCATCCTTCCCAGACAGTTTCATACGGCGATCGTAGAAAACAGACAGGAAAAACATATCAAAACAGCGATCTGGTTTTTCCCTCTTTATCTCCTGATATTTACGGTATTCATTTTTCCGATTGCTTGGGGAGGAAGGCTGATTTTTGACGGCCAGAAAGTCAATCCGGAGTTCTATTCTATTTTAATTCCGCAGCATTTTGGCAATACTTTAATTACCGTTTTAGTTTTCCTTGGAGGATTAAGCTCGTGTATTTCGATGATTATCATTTCGGCAATCACTTTATCCATCATGCTTTCCAACAACCTGATTATTCCTTACGGTTTACTTGGTAAGTTTAAATCTGAAAATGAGGAACAAAATACAAGAAACATTACCAATATCAGGAAATTCAGCATTTTTGCCCTGATCATTATGGCGTTTGTGTTCTATAAATATTTTATTTTAAAGACATCACTGGATTCAGTGGGCCTTATCTCTTTTGTGATCATCGGACAGCTGGCCCCTGCTTTTTTTGGCGCGTTATTCTGGAGACGCGGAAGTTATAAAGGAGCTGTTGTCGGGTTGGCTGCCGGCTTGGTCATTTGTTATTTCGGATTAATTATTCCACAGTATTATTTTTCTTACAACCAGGAACTCAAGGGAATTCTAAGAGATATGTATGATGGTTTCGGTTTTTTCGCCATTCCTTATCTCGGCAGGATTTCCCAGATTTTCTTCTGGTCTCTTTTGGTAAATACCGGTTTATTCACCATTATTTCAGTGAGTACAAAAGGAAATTACAGGGAACGGAATTTTGCCGAGCTTTATGTAGATATAGATAAATATATTCAAAATCATGAAAACGCATTTATCTGGCGCGGAACGGCTTATGTTTCGGATATTAAAAATATTCTTGAACGATTTTTGGGTAAAAATAAAACAGAACAGGCACTGCGGATTTTCAATTTAAAATATAATATTGATTCCCAAACCGAAACCGCAGATTCGCGGTTTATTAAATTCTCAGAAAACCTTCTGGCAGGACGAATCGGTACTGCTTCAGCCAAAATCTTAATTGAAGGCGTTACGAAAGAAGATAAAATATCTTTGAAGGAAGTATTGAATATCCTTGAAGAGTCTCAGGAAAATATCAGCTTAAATAAAAAACTTACCGAACAATCTGAAGAATTACAAAAGCTTTCCGACGATTTGCGAACCGCCAACGAAAGCCTGATCATTAAAGATCGCCAGAAAGACGACTTCCTTGATTCTGTAGCTCACGAATTAAGAACTCCTATCACTGCCATCCGTTCTGCAGGAGAAATCTTGGCAGATGACGATGACATTCCTTTTGAAATCAAACAGGAATTTTTAAATAATATTATTACAGAATCTGACCGCTTAAGTGAAATCATCAACGATATCCTGTATCTGGATAAGCTGCAACACGGGGAAATATCTTTGCATATCCGGAAAAACAACATTATTGAAACGTATAAAAAAGCCGTAAACCCTCTTCTTCACCTGATACAGCAGAAAAACATTCATTTAAGTGAAGTTAATCTTTTAAATCAGTTTATATTTGAATATGATGAAGCGAGGATGATTCAATTGTTTCAGAATATTTTGGGAAACGCCTTAAAATTCACGGATGAACAAGGCACCATTCAAACCAAATTATCAGAAAAAGACGAAAAATTAATCATCAGCTTCTTCAATACCGGGAAACACATTCCTGAAGAAGATCTGGAAATGATTTTTGACAAGTTTTATCAATCCAGAAATCAGAATATTTTAAAACCTACAGGAAGCGGACTGGGTCTTGCTATTTCTAAAAAAATTGTGCAAGCGCACGGTGGAAACATCAAAGCTGAAAACAGTGGACTGGGTGTGACCTTCATCATAAGCATTCCTGAAAAAACTATAAAAGAGATAAAAAATGAAGTTGAACACCATTAAAACCTATGTATGAAAAAGATAATCATTGCCGATGACGAACACAAAATATTAATGTCCCTCGAATACAGTTTTAAGAAAAACGGCTATGATGTTTATATTGCACGGGACGGAACTGAAGTGCTCGACTTTCTGAAAACCATGGTTCCGGATGTCATTCTTCTCGATATCATGATGCCTAATCTTGACGGTTACAGTACTTTGGACATCATTAAGCAGGATGAAAAACTAAAAGACACAAAGGTCATTTTCCTGAGCGCTAAAAACAATCCTCGGGATATTGAAAAAGGAATGGAAATGGGAGCCGATGCGTACGTAACGAAGCCCTACTCAATTAAGAAGCTGATGCAGCAGATTGAGGAGATGTTTGGGTAAACAGAAGATTACTTTGTTGCTTTACAACCTGCAATGACAGAAACCACCAAATACACGAATATTGATATGGATACAGATATTTTATTTAAACAAAGTATAGAAGATAAGGAAGCTTTCTGGAAGGAACAAGCTGAAGCAATACCATGGTTTCAGTTTCCACAACAGATTCTTTCAACTGATCAGAATAATTACCCTGAGTGGTTTACGGACGGGCAGCTTAATATGTGCTATTTATGCATAGATAAACACATTGAAGATGGTTTTGGGGATCAGACAGCGATTGTTTACGACTCTCCTGTAACTCATCAGAAGAAAACATACACCTTCAAACAAGCTCAGGAAGAAATTTCAAAACTTGCAGGAGGCCTTTCTTCATTAGGATTACAAAAAGGAGACACTGCTGTTATCTATATGCCGATGATTCCGCAGACGCTTTTTGCCATGCTGGCCTGTGCAAGGATTGGTGTCATTCACAATGTCGTTTTCGGAGGTTTCGCACCTCACGAATTAGTTGTAAGAATTGACGATTGCAAACCTAAAGTCTTAATTACAGCAACAGCAGGAATAGAAATCGCCAAAAGAATCCCTTATTTACCTCTCGTGGAAAAAGCAATCGAGCTTGCACAGGACAAAGTCGATAATATTATTGTTTACAACAGAAAATTAGTTGACAATCAAGACGAAATGTTTGACGGCTTGATTGATTACGAAGAATTGGTTCAAAAATCAAAGCCGGTTGACTGTGTATCGGTTGAGTCTACACATCCTCTTTATGTACTTTACACTTCAGGAACAACAGGAAAACCTAAGGGAATTGTCCGGGATACCGGAGGCTATGCTACAGCCCTGAAATTTTCTATGAAATACGTTTATGGTGTTGAACCCGGAGAAACGTATTGGGCAGCATCCGATTTTGGCTGGGCAGTCGGACACAGCTTCTCTGTTTACGGACCATTAATTAATAGAAATACAACGATTATTTTTGAAGGAAAACCGATCATGACTCCTGACGCAGGAACGTTCTGGAGAATTATTTCAGAATACAAAGTCTCTGTGATGTTTACTGCGCCTACTGCTATCAGAGCCATTAAAAAGAAGACCCGAACGGGGAACTGGTAAAAAAATATGATCTTAGCCACTTCAGGAAGCAATTTCTTGCCGGTGAAAGATGTGATGTGGCGACCTTAGACTGGTTTGCAGAGCACATCGGAGTTCCTGCTATTGATCACTGGTGGCAGACCGAATCTGGCTGGCCTATGCTGGGATTACTGACTTCCGGTGAAGATTATCATATCAAGAGAGCTTCTGCAGGAAAACCTATTCCCGGATATGATATTAAAATATTTGACGAAAACGGCTTAGAGCTCGATCCGCACCATGAAGGATATCTGGTTATAAAACTTCCGCTTCCTCCAGGAGCTATGCTGGGAATCTGGAAAGATGATGAGCGTTTCCAAAGCAGCTATCTTTCTCAGTATACAGGGTATTATTTTTCAGGAGACGGCGCCATACGGGACGAAGACGGATATATTTTCATTACGGGAAGAGTTGATGATGTCATTAATGTGGCCGGACACAGACTTTCTACTTCCGAAATGGAAGAAATTGTCTCGTCACACCCTGATGTGGCAGAATGTGCAGTAGTGGGAATTGATGACGATTTAAAAGGTCAGGTTCCTTTTGCTGCCGTGGTTTTAAAAAACGGATCGGGCATTTCTGAAAAAGAAGTTGAAAAAGACATCATCGGAATGGTTCGCGAAAAAATTGGTGCTGTTGCATTTTTAAAAAACGCTATGGTTGTCAAGCGTTTACCCAAAACCCGTTCGGGAAAGATTTTAAGAAAGCTTATCCGAACCTTATTGGATGGAAAAGATTTCCAGATTCCATCGACGATAGATGACGAAAAAATCATTGAGGAAATTCAGGAAAAAATCAGGGAATATAGGGGTAAAACCGGAAATTAAACATAAATTTAAAATATAAACAATTCAAATTTCAAAAACGAAAGGGATATGAGAAATTACTTAATAGAAGACTTACCACATTATTTTGAAGAATATAAGAAGTCTATCAAAAATCCTAAAAAATTCTGGGATAAGGTAGCCGATCAAAACTTTGTGTGGTATCAGAGATGGAGCAAGGTTGTTAAGTACGATATGAATGAAGCCAAAATCACATGGTTTAAAAATGCCAAACTTAATATTACTAAAAACTGTATTGACAGACACCTTTCTGTAAGAGGAGATAAAACTGCTATTATCTGGGAACCGAATGATCCGAAAGAAGACGCACAACATATCTCCTATAACGAACTCTACACCCGTGTCAATAAAACCGCCAATGTTCTCAGTGAAATGGGAATTCAAAAAGGCGACAGGGTATGCATCTACCTTCCTATGATTCCCGAACTGGCTATTACGATGCTGGCCTGTGCCAAACTGGGAGCAGTTCATTCCGTTATTTTTGCAGGATTCTCGGCAGCGGCCGTGGCCTCAAGAGTAAATGATTGCGAAGCTAAAATGGTCATTACCTCAGACGGAAGTTATAGAGGCAGTAAAGTTCTGGATTTAAAGACTATTGTGGATGAAGCCCTGGAAAAAACACCAACGGTTGAAAAGGTGCTTGTAGTGAAAAGGACTCATAATGAAATCAACATGAAAGAAGGCCGCGATTACTGGATGGCCGACTTATACGATAAAGCTTCCCCGGATTTCGTAACGGTTATCATGGACTCAGAAGATCCTCTTTTCATTCTGTATACTTCAGGATCTACAGGAAAGCCAAAAGGAATGCTTCATACTTCTGCCGGTTATATGGTTTATACCGCATATACTTTTAAAAATGTCTTTAATTATAAGGAAAATGATATTTATTGGTGTACCGCCGACATCGGTTGGATTACAGGCCACTCTTATATTCTTTACGGACCTTTATTGAATGGTGCCACTACAGTTATTTTCGAAGGAGTTCCTACTTATCCGGAGCCGGATCGTTTCTGGGAAGTCATTGAAAAACATAAAATCACACAATTTTATACCGCTCCTACCGCTATCCGTTCACTGGCAAAAGAAAGTACGGAATGGGTAGACAAGCATGATTTAAGCACATTAAAGGTGATCGGATCTGTGGGTGAGCCGATCAATGACGAAGCGTGGCACTGGTTTAACGATCATGTAGGTAAGAAAAAATGTCCTATTGTAGATACGTGGTGGCAAACCGAAACGGGAGGAATTATGATTTCACCACTTCCTTTTGTTACCCCTACAAAACCCACCTATGCTACCCTGCCTTTACCGGGTATCCAACCGGTGCTGATGGATGATAAACGTAACGAAATTACAGGAAACCAGGTGACCGGAAATCTATGCATCCGTTTTCCATGGCCGGGGATCGCAAGAACCATCTGGGGAGACCACCAAAGATATAAAGAAACTTACTTCACTGCTTTTCCGGGAAAATACTTTACCGGTGACGGTGCTTTAAGGGATGTAGTGGGTTATTACAGAATTACAGGACGTGTAGACGATGTGATTATCGTTTCCGGACACAATTTGGGAACGGCTCCTATCGAAGACAGCATCAATCAGCATCCTGCCGTTGCGGAATCTGCCATCGTAGGTTACCCGCATGACATCAAAGGAAACGGTTTATATGGCTATGTAACCCTTAAAGAAACCGGAGAAAGCCGTGATAAGGAAAATCTTAAGAAAGAAATCAACCAGCTGATTGCTGATCAGATCGGACCGATTGCCAAACTGGATAAGATACAATTTGTTTCAGGGCTTCCTAAAACACGTTCAGGAAAGATTATGAGAAGAATATTGAGAAAAATCGCAGAAGGTGATTTCAGTAACTTTGGAGATATTTCTACTCTTCTAAACCCTGAAATCGTAGAAGAAATAAAGAACGAAAGAATTTAATATACACAAATAGAAAGCCCCGGAGTCACTGCCAGGGCTTTTATTTTTTATCCCACATCGAAAAATTCAGAGTTTTCAATCATCACGTTCAATAATTGAAAAAAAAACGGAGTAAGTACAAAAGTTGCGGAACTTAGCAAAAAAAAAATTGTTAATCTGAATAGAAAAAGGTTCCATTCTTTACACCGCTTGGTAGTATTCTAAAATTTCACAAAACGTAGAGGCCCACATTCCCCAATTTTCGAGACTGATCAAAAAAAATTACTACAATCATTATAAATCAAACGTTTGTTTAGTATAATTTTAATCAATTGTAATTTATGTTATGATCAGAATGTTAATTAACAATTTTTATTAAATAAATAGAAAAATAATCATTAACTTTAGTCATAACTTTAAACCAATTAACTATGTCAAATATACTAGCGGGGCTATTTGAGCACCACAGCGATTACAAGAAGCTTGAAAGTGATTTAGAAAATTCAGGATTTGAAGATTCAGATTACATGATATACCTTAATAATAATTCTCATAATTCTCAGTATCTGGCAAGTGTTACTGTAAAGGACAACAGTCAGATAGAAAGTGCCCGGAATATTTTTATTCAGAATACGGCTCTAAAAACCTATTTGTTTGAGGGTATGAGTATGGCAGAGACCAATTATGATACTATTAAGAAATACATTGATGCGAGAAACAGGGCTGATATCCATAATAGTCCTGATATAAAAATAAAAACGTCAAGTGACGGTATGAACTCGGAAGTAAAGTTTTAAACGACTTAAAAGCTAATAACTGCAAAAGATCCGTAGAGCCTTCTGCGGATCTTTTATGTTTGAAAAACGTAAAAATTTTCGTATTTTCGTTCAAATATAGGCAGTTGCACAAATGAGTTACGACTTAGAACAAGAGAACAAAGAGATCCTTGCCAGATATAAGGATCTGATTTCGAACACATACAGAACTTTGGATGAGGAAAACAACAAACTTATCCGAAAGGCATTTGATATTGCGTTGGATGCCCATAAAGATCAAAGGAGAAAAACCGGAGAGCCCTACATCTACCATCCCATTGCTGTAGCCAAAATTGTGGCAACAGAAATTGGTTTGGGAGCAACGTCTATTGCGTGTGCGCTCCTGCATGACGTGATCGAGGATTCTGACTACACCTATGAAGATCTGAAAAAAATCTTCGGAGAAAAAATTGCTGCTATCGTGAACGGATTAACGAAAATATCCATCATGAACCATCAGAATATCTCTGTGCAGTCTGAAAACTACAGGAAGCTTTTATTGACGCTTTCTGAAGATTTCAGGGTCATCCTCATTAAAATTGCGGACCGTCTTCACAATATGAGAACCCTGGAAAGCATGGCTCCCGATAAGCAGAAAAAAATCGCTTCAGAAACGGTTTATATTTATGCTCCGATGGCTCACCGTCTGGGATTGTATAACATCAAGTCCGAACTGGAAGATCTTTCGTTAAAATACAATAACCCGGAAATCTATAATGAAATCACGGAAAAATTGGAATTGGCCAAGGAAAACCGTGAAAGATATATTCAGGAATTCACAAAAGAAGTTTCGGAAAGGCTAAGGGAAGAAGGCTTGAATTTCAAAATCAAAGGCCGCGCCAAGGCCATCTCTTCCATTTACAGAAAAATGCTGAAGCAGGGTGTTTCATTTGAAGAGGTTTTTGATAATTATGCGATCAGAATTATTTATAAATCTGATGCTAAAAATGAAAAGTTCCTGGCATGGAAAATCTACTCTATCGTTACCGATGTATACCACAGTAATCCATCAAGGATGCGTGACTGGATCACTCAGCCACGTTCTACAGGATATGAGAGTTTACATTTAACTGTTCTGGGTCCGGATAAAAAATGGATTGAAGTACAGATTCGTTCGGAACGAATGGATGAAATCGCTGAAAAAGGGGTTGCTGCCCATTACAAATATAAAGAAGGATACAAACAAAGCTCTGATGACCGTAATTTTGAAAAATGGGTAACAGAAATCCGGGAAGTATTGGAACAGCAGCAGAATCTTTCTACTTCTGAACTTTTGGATAATATCAAACTTAACCTTTATTCCAAAGAGGTATTTGTATTTACCCCGAAAGGAGAAATTAAGATCCTTCCTACCAATGCTACGGCTCTGGATTTTGCATTTTCTGTGCATTCCGATTTGGGAATGAAATGTTTAGGAGCAAAGATCAACGGAAAACTGGTTCCGATTTCCTATATTCTCCAGAACGGAGATCAGGTAGACATTCTTTCTTCCCAAAATCAGAAACCAAAGTCTGACTGGCTGGAATTTGTCGTTACCTCCAAAGCGAAGTCAAAAATCAAAAGTTATCTGAACTCTCAGAAAAACCAGTTGGTAGAAGAAGGAAAGGAAATCCTGCAGCGAAAACTGCGACATGCGAAAATCAACTTTAATGACGAAGAAATTAATAAACTTCAGAAGTTTTTTAATCTTAAATCATCTCAGGAGTTATTCCTTAAATTCCAAAGCAACGAGCTTGACGTCAGCAGCTTAAGAAAATATATTGAAAGTAAAAACGTATTCAATAACTTACTTTCAAGATTCAGAAAATCTCCTACGAAAAACCATCATTTTGAAGAACCGAAAGAGGAAAATCTCGATATGATCGTCTTCGGAAAGGATGAAGAAAAACTGAATTACAGCTATGCCAAGTGTTGTACGGTCATTCCGGGTGATAAAATTTTCGGATTTATTACCATTTCAGACGGAATTAAGGTGCACAGCGACAACTGTCCCAATGCAATCAACCTGAGGGCACAATACGATTACCGTGTCATTCCGGCCAAATGGGTCAATGCTGAAAGCTTCAAAAACAGAGTTAAGATTGAAATTGAAGGACTTGACCGAATGGGAATGATCAATGATATCACTACAGTAATCAGTGGAAGCATGGGAATGGACATGAAAAGCATGTCCATTGAGTCTAATAACGGCGTTTTCACCGGAAACATTACGCTTGAAGTTAAAAATAAAGGCCAATTGGAAGAAACCTTTAAAAAACTAAAAAATATCAACGGTGTTTCAAGAGTGAGACGACTACAATCATAAATATGAATTTATCTCTTTATTTTAAAAAATTTTTCAACAACAGCCAGGCATCAGGAATTATCCTTATTTTCTGTGTCCTGATTTCATTACTTATCGCCAACTCCTCTTTAGCAGAAGGCTTTCAACATTTCCTGGACAAAGAAGCAGGTACTCACCTGTTTGGGCTTGAATACCCTGTGAGCATCTGGATCAATGACGGGCTGATGGCTGTCTTCTTTCTTTTGGTTGGCCTTGAAATCAAGAGAGAACTGGTAGAAGGAGAACTTTCATCTTTTAGGAATGCTTCATTACCGATTTTTGCGGCCGTGGGAGGAATGCTGGTTCCGGCTGTAATCTACAGTATTTTCAACACAGGAACTGAATACAGCAACGGATGGGGAATTCCGATGGCTACAGATATTGCTTTTTCGCTTGCTATTATTTCAATGCTGGGAAAGAAAATTCCAAACTCTATCAAGATTTTTCTGGCAGCATTGGCTATCGTAGACGACCTGGGAGCGATCCTGGTGATTGCCATCTTTTACACCGAGCAGATTCACTGGAGTTATTTACTGCTTTCTTTGGGAGTGACAGCCTTATTATTCCTGTTAAACTTCCTAAAAGTTACGCGTATTATATTTTATATTATTCCAGGTCTTTTTTTATGGTATTTCCTTCATCATTCAGGAATTCATGCAACAATTGCAGGAGTTTTACTGGCATTTAGTATTCCTACGAATGCTTCTCATGTAGAAATTTCTCCTTTAGAGAAACTGGAGCATCAGCTTCACATCCCCGTAAGCTTCCTGATCATGCCTATATTTGCGCTTACCAATACCAATATTACTTTTACAAGTCATATGGTTACAGGAATTACAAGTACTTTGGGAATGGGAATTATTGGAGGGTTAATTCTCGGAAAGCTTATCGGTATCAATCTGTTTTCGATGATCGCCATCAAACTAAAGCTCAGCACCTTACCACAAAACAGCAACTGGACTCAAATGATCGGTGTAGGCCTACTGGCAGGGATAGGATTTACCATGTCTATCTTTATTGCACTGCTGTCTTTTAAAGGAGAGATTGAGATTCAGGATGAAGCTAAATTTGCTATTTTAATTGCCTCTTTTGTGGCTGCGATCGCAGGTTTTACAATCTTAAGCATAAGTTCAAAAGAAAATATGGAGCCGGAAGAAGATTAATTCTTTTTCCGGTCTTCCAGCTTTCTCCGGTGTTCTTCATTGTTGTCAAAATCAGGTTCAGCGATTCCTGTATGATACTGAATGGTTTCCCGCTGAATCTCGTCAGACAGTAGCTTTTCTATTCTTAATTTTCTGATAGCCATATTCAGTTCATTTCCGAATAAAAGAAGATACACGTTCACATTTACCCATACCATCAGCAGGATCATACTTCCGATGGACCCGTAAAGAACGTTATACCTTGCTATATCTTTTACATAAATTGCAAATACATATGTGGTAAGGAAAAACAATATGGTGGTGAGAATAGCCCCGGGAATCGCCTGTCTGAATCTGGCAATCTTTACAGTTCCCAACCAATAAAATAAAGTCAGAAGAATAAAGTAAAATAACGGAAAGGATACAAACCCTATGATACTTGACAAATTATCCACCAGCCACGGAATATCATAAGCCGGAGCAAAGAGTTTCATTACAACTTCTACATAATAAACCCCAAAAAGGGTTAAAAATACAATGGTAATAAAGCCTATTGTTATAAAAAAGACAGTATAAATTCCTTTACATCACTCAGTTTTTCATCCGAATTTTCATTAAACCCGTTGATCAGGGAAAAAGTACCGTTTGTTGCAAAAACCAGGGCCAACACGATGGTCAGATTACTGATTCCTTTCATATTAGGGATTATGCTGTGCTCGATATAATCCCTTACATCACTTTCCATATTGGAAGGGAAAACATTATGCATCAGTACTTCAAAAATATAAAACTGCAATTTATCGTAATGGGGCATGTACGGCAAAACAGAAAGCAAAAAAAGGATAAAAGGAAACAGACTGATGGTAAAACTCCATGAAATCGCCGCTGCTTTTCGTCCTATTTTTCCTTTAAAAATTCCCGAAATATAAATCTGAAACATCTGCCAAAGCGATATCCCTAAAACAGGAATATGTATGTTGTCAAAAAATTCCTGAATCTTCAGGACAAATCGGGGAACTTTTATACTCATCTATGTTGCCATTTCACAATTAAAAAGAAAGATTAAAAAAACTCAAAACCGGAATCGCTACATGAGCTTTTAAATATTTTATCTCTCTGCTTACAAATATAAACAATTTCCCTTTGCTCTTCTCCAAGGTGAATTGTATAAACCTGGCACCGGCAGATGACAAATCATAAAAATGCCGATGTTTTATCATTTATAGATGAATGGGCTCTACATTTATCTTAAAAATATTTACAATACGTTAATTCATATCATTTCTATGCTTTGAACTGCCGTAAATGATGGTCCATATGTTTATATACAAAAATACCGATCTCTTCCATGGTCATTTTCCCAAAGAAATCATGGATGAAGCCGGGATTTGAAAAATTGCCATATGCCCTGATCTGCTCAAGCCATACTTTTTTCTGCAACTCAGTATCACCATCCGTTTCTTTAATGGTGAAAATACCTGCCGGTGCATTTTTTCCCAGAGGCTTCTCATTCCTGGTAATACCTTTTAAAACCATTTTTCCAAAAAGCTTGCCTAAGAATTCCTGCCTGTACTGATATTTTCCGTTTCCCTGGACCCAATCATTCCATGTCGTGCAATGTTTTATCATCTGGTACTGGTTCATTTTCCCCCATTCAGCTTTATTTTCCGGGGTGAGCATAGTAATCCTTCTTACCAGCTCCTCTCTTGTTGCAGGATCAAATATTGTTTTCATAATAAATCTTTTTGTAAAATTATGACCACCTGCCCTAAAGATTACTACGTAAAAATGACATTAAAGAGTGGATTTTGTGCCAGATTTTAAGTATATTTAACTACCAAATCATTATAATGAAGCATATTTCACTCGTAGTATATGAAGGCGTATTATCTACTGCGATTTCCAACACCCTGGCATTGCTTACAAGTGCTAATGAAGCTGCTGTAAGAAAAGGAATGCCTGTGCCGTTTCAAATTGATTTAATAGGTATTGAAGCAAAAAAGGTACAATCTGCCCTTCCCATTTTATTTGAGTGCAGCAAAATCATTTCGGATCATTTCGATACGGAAGTTGTCATTATTCCCCCTATGAATACGGATCAAGAGGCTATTGATTCTTTACTGGTGCAAAATAGAAAACTTGTTGACTGGATAAAGGAAAAATATGATCAGAAAGCTGAAATCATCAGCCTTTGTACCGGTGCTTATTTCCTGGCTGAATCAGGTATATTAAATGGAATGCCGGCTACCTCCCACTGGGGAGCAATGGAAGATCTCCAAAAGAGATATCCTCTGATCGATTTTAAACCGGATCATGTCGTAACTCATTCAAAAGCTATTATTACCGGAGGAGGAGGCTTTTCATCCCTCAATGCTCTGCTTTATTTTATAGAAAAGAATTCCTCTAAAGAAATATCAGTTGAGCTAAGTAAATATTACGCGTTAGATTACGGTCGTATTTCACAAAGTGTTTTTAGTATTTTTTCTGGCCAGCGTCTCCATGATGATCCTGAAATTCACAAAGCGCAGCGCTATATTGAGGAAAAGTTCAAGTCAGACATTTCTGTAGAGCAAATTGCAGGCGAAGTCAACATGAGTAAAAGAAATTTTATCCGGAGGTTTAAAAATGCCACTGCTCTGAATCCTATAGAATATATTCAGCGAATAAAAATAGAAGCTGCCAAAAAAGCACTGGAAACGGGAGAAGCCAATATCGCTGATGTTACTTATAGCATCGGATATAGTGATTTGAAAACATTCAGGACGTTATTTAAAAGAATAACAGGATGTACACCCGTCGATTACAGAAACAGATTCCGGGGCAGCTTGACGGAATAGATACTAAAGACAGGAATACCCTTATCCTTCATTTGTCTTTTTCCTGTTTCCACTTTAAAGCAGTATCTTTGCGGCCTGAAACTTCTTATAATGCGAATCAGTTTACTTTGTATCGGCAAAACGGACGATAAGGAAATTACCTCTTTAATTAATTATTATCTCAATCGCCTTCCCAAACACTGGAATTTTGAAATTACAGAAATTCCGGATGTAAAAAATGCCAGAAACCTGTCTTCGGATCTTCTTAAAAAGGAAGAAGCAAAGTTGTTTTTAAACCATATTGATAAAAATGATCTGGTTGTGATTCTTGATGAAAAAGGGAAACAGCTGACCAGCCGAGAGTTTTCCCAGAAAATTGATGCCTGGATGAATTCTTCCGTTAAAAAAGTACATATTCTCATAGGTGGTGCTTATGGTTTTTCAGAGGAAATGTACAGCAGAGCCAATGAAAAGATGTCTCTTTCTAAAATGACGTTTACCCACCAGATGATAAGGTTGTTTATTGTAGAACAGCTTTATCGTGCTGATCAGATCCTTCAGGGAAAGCCATATCACAACGACTAAAAATTTTTTCCAATAAAAAAAAGCCTCAAAATCATGAGGCTTTTTTTTATATTTACCACAATTTATCTGCTAAATTCCAGCTTTTACATTGATCTGCCTTTTGGCTTCTCCCACGACAAAAGCTACAGAATTGGCAATATTAAAACTGCGTATTAAGTTTGACATCGGAATCGTCAGATGATTTTCAAAAAGCGCCAAAACTTCCTGGCTCAATCCCACACTTTCTTTCCCGAATACCAGCCAGTCACCATCCTGAAATTCATTATCCAAATACGATTTTTCGGCATGAGAACTCATTAAGAAAACTCTTGACAAATCGGGAACTTTCTTCATCCACTCTTCAACATTGTCGTATTCGGAAACATCCAGATGTACCCAATAATCTAATCCGGAACGCTTTAGATTTTTATCGTTGATGACAAATCCAAACGGATGAATCAGGTGCAACCTGCTTTCAGTACCTACACATAATCTTCCGATATTACCGGTATTGTTGGGTATTTCGGGTTCTACAAGAACAATATTCAGCATATATCCTTCCTCTTTAATATATATTTTAAATCCACAATAAGCTGTTTACTTGACAACAGGCTCCTGTGTATCTGTTATTATAGTTTTAAGTTTTTTACTTTTTGATGCATTTCGCATAATATTCGGCCAGAACGGCTTTCTCATAGCCTAGTGACACTGCCTTATCCAGATTCTCACAAGCTTCTTTTGGTTTAGCAGTATCAAATAATAATAAAGCTTTAGTCACATACGTCTGCAAAAATTTCGGATCAATGGAAACGGCTTTATTGACGTCTGCAAGAGCTTCTTTATATTTTTTCATTTTTAAATATACTTCTGCCCGGCTATTGTATAATAATGATTCGGGTTTCTCAGCAATAAGTTGGTTATAGTCTTTCAGGGCACCTTCAAGGTCGCCGTTATTTTTTTTAAATTTGCCAGGCCCGTTTTTGCAAAAATATTATCCGGGGCAAAACTCAAAATCTGATTAAGATCCCTGATAGCCAGATCTTTTTTTCCCTGGCTGTCATAGATTTTGGAACGCGTAAGATAGAACTCAGGGTTTTTATCATCTACCTGAAGACCTTTATCAATATATTCCAGTGCTTTTGCTTTGTTCCCTTTCTGGCTGTGCAGTGATGCAAGATCAGCATAGACCGGGGCAGACATCGGATTTGATTTCAAAGCTGATTCATAAGATTTAAAGGCAAGTGCGGTCTTTCCCAGTCTTCTCTGCGCGGTTCCCAGCTTGTCATAATATTCGGATTTGAATTTCTGGATTTGTTCTTTTTCTGCCAGCTTTGCATATTGCTCTTCAGCACATTTATAATCTGCCTTTTTAAAGCAGTCTTCTGCCAGAGTTTTATCCTGGGCATTCAGAAAAGAAACTCCAAGGCAAACAAGGAGTAAAAAAGATTTTTTCATGGTGTTATGTTTTGTTTGTTGATCACTTTTTGCGCGAGTGCACCAAAGATCACTCCCACTAAAGAACCAGCAAACGCTCCCACCAACACATCTATAGGAAAATGCACTCCTAAATAAATCCGGCTGTAAGACACAACTATTGCCCACGCCAATATAGCATAGGGGAACCATCTTACTTTCTTCTTTAATAAAATCCCTAAATAAACAGCCAGGTAAAATGTATTGGAAGCATGTGCAGAATAGAATCCGTACTGCCCGCCACATTTTACAATTCTCATATAAGGTTCTAAAGAAGGGTCATGACATGGCCTTAACCTTGCCACTCCGTACTTAAATACATTGGCCAACTGGTCAGAAACCGTTGCCCCAAGCGCCAAAAATATAAGAATGAAAACTAAAGATCTTAGTTTAAAATTTTTGTATAAAAAATAAAGAAATATAATATAAAGCGGAACCCATATCCATGTGCTGGAAATCAACATCCAGAGCTGATCAAAAGCGGGATCCCCCAGATTATTAAGGTATAAAAAAACCTTTTTATCTTCCAGAATAATTTCTTCCATACCTTATCTGCTTACAGGCCCTTCATACGTCTCATCTTCAGAAGGCTTCTGCTTCGGAGGTTCGTTGGATGCAGTAGGTTCTGTTAAAATATCTTTCTTGATATCATTCACCGGATTGAAATCTTTGGCAGCATCTTTCACTTTTTCAATTTCACGTTTAATCTCAGAAACCGGATTATCCGTTTCCTTCATGATCTCCGTTTTAATATCCTCCACTGCTCCACGCATTTTTCTCACGCCTGCACCTAAGTCACGCGCAATCTGAGGAAGTTTATCCGGTCCGAATAATACAACGATTGCAATGGCAATGAGTGCCATTTCTCCAATGCTTAATTCCATGGGGTAAAATTACAAAAGATTATACATTTATTTGTCGTAAACTAAAAATTTTAAACAAATTTTAAGATTTACTCAATGGAAAGTTGAAGGTTGAAAATGAAAGCAACGTACAAAGCAGGTATTGGCTGCTGATTTTATTATTTCCATTTCTCACCTGTACTATTTCTATCTCTGAATTTCATAGAGTAAGCTTCATCTCTATTATTCCCTGATACTTACTATTTTAAAACAATTATCAATTATTAACAAACAATTAATTCAAAACAATGAGAATAATATAACATTTTAGTATATTTACTACACACAACAAAATAATATTTTATGAAAAAACTACTTACTACTTTTAAAGTGTTAGCCGTATTTTCAGTATTGCTGCTTAACAGCTGCCGAGATGAAAATAATGAAACAGCTCAACAGGAAAGCGTTCAGGCTAAAGTTTCAACAGCTGATCTTAAAAAAGAAACAACTCCGGTTTCTGCTGTAATTCCTGAAACTGTGCAAGCTCAACTGAATGAATCACAGAAAAATATTGAAAAGTATCTGAAAAATGATTTACAGGTTACAGCAATCAATGTCATAGGTAAAATTTCTACTGTAAAAGGTATTGAGATTTCTCAAAATCTGGTCGCTGATAGAGATCAGTTTATTGCCATGGGAAATATCATGGAACCATCTTCGGTAAAAATTGGAAAAATAAGTGATTTATACTCCGGAGACGATTTAATTCTTGCTCAAAAAGGATTAAAAGAAACAGTTACCGACGAAATTAAAACCGGAACCAATGTTATGGAAGTAACCTGGAACAGCAAAGCGGGAAAATTTACCACATTATGCTTTTATAATGATTCAGGAATAATCTGGGACAATGTCTTTGGAGGCCTGGTGATGATGGATACCAGAGGGCAAACCGAAATATCAGACACCAATCAGGCTTCAAAAGTAGTTTCCAAATGGTATAAGGAATGGTGGACTGCCAACTGGCTTTGGGGATCTAAAAGAGGTGAAATCGGGTATCAGATCACCATTTATTACACAGGTTCCTCTGTTTCTAATGCTGATGTAAATGACTGGGGAAATATCAGTTTAGGAAAAGCAAAAAGTGAAAGTAAAATCCTGAGAAGGACAGGAGCTTTCGGACAATGCCAGTATGCACTGGGACTTTGTACTCCTACAGGCTCTCTGAGCTTTAATGCAAGTAAATTCTCAGTATCATTTTCAGGACTGGGAAGTAATATTGTAGCCAATGGTACCAAATCACTTTATCCATAAACTTCAGAATTCAAAATGATTAAAAAAAGGAAGCCGGTTGGCTTCCTTTTTATTTTTTAAACTATCGCTATTATTTCTCCAACTTCTGTTTTAATTGCTCAACGGCATTTTCCTGCAGCCCAAAAGTTTCTCTTATCATTTGATACAGGGTTTCGTTATTTTCTATAGAAACCGTTTCTTTTTCTCCTGTGGTTCTGCGTATATTTAACGTATGACCGGTAAAAGTATACCTTGCATTTTCGTCCACCTTAGAAAGAACAAGATTCTTTTTGAAATTGGACTCAGGATACGTAGAAAGATACCAGTTCACGATATCAAGGTCTATTGGATCTACCTGCTTGAGGGCAAACCTGTAAATAGGCAGCCATTTGTCTTTCCAGGTCCATAATGCATACATCCCGTTTTGTTGTGAAATCTTAAACAAACCGTTAGGTGTCTGCTGGGGTTCTTCTTCATGTAAAAGCAAAGGTGTGGTTAATGTTACAGTTCCAAAACCACAGTCTGCCAGATAGTCCTGTCCGTCATTATTGACGATCAGCAACAGGTGACTCTTGGCAGCCATACTATCCACTTCCCTTTTCCATACTACTCTTCCCAATTGCAGCTTTACGTTAAAGCCCAAAAATTTCAGGACTTCGCTTAAGAGCAGATTTTGTTCATAGCAATAGCCTCCTCTGCCGTTCACGACCAATTTGGTGAAAATATCATCCGCATTCAGAGACGGAACTTTTCCTGTAAAAGAATCGATATTTTCAAAAGAAATGTATTTAGGATGCAGCTGATGAATTTTCTTTAGTACCGACATATCATTTCCCAGCTCACCTGAATAATAGATTCTCTCCAGGTATTTTTCAAGCTTTGACTGATTCATAATTTATGTGTTTTATTTTCTCAGCTCTGCAACTGATTTATTATTGTAAAATTATAGAATATTTTGGAAAATAACCCTTGAATGATGATCAAAAAAATAAGGTTAAAGTAATCAACACCTTAACCTTATTTTCTGACTTTTTATCTTTTCTAAAGCTCTTTAATCTTATCTTTCTTTTTATTAAACACGGAATACGTAACGATCACACTCACTGCCATTAATATAAACGCAAGGAAAAATGGCGCTCCTGAAAACTTAAACGGTGCTTCATCATGCGTAAAAAAGTAAAAGAGGTTGGTCATCATCGGAGGACCGATAATAGAGGTTGCGCTCATTAGACTGGTCAATGCTCCCTGAAGCTCTCCCTGTTCGTTAGAAGGAACACTTTTGGTAATCACGGATTGCAGGGCCGGCCCACAGATTCCTCCCAGACAATATGGAATTAAAAATACAAACATCATCCAACCCTCTGACGCAAAAGCAAACAATAACATTCCGACAGCGTAAAATGCCAATCCGTAATAAATGCTTTTCTGCTCTCCCAGCCTTGGAGTCGTCCATCTGATAAGACCTCCCTGTACGAGTCCAACCAATAAGCCCACGACCCCCAGTGAAATTCCTACCATCCTTTCCGTCCAGTTGAATTTATACATGGTAAAGAAGCTCCAGTTACTTTGTACTGCGTGGCCTGCAATATAGATTAGAATTAACGAAACAATTAATCCCGAAATCTCAGGATGCTTTCCTAAAAACTTAAATGATCCGATGGGATTGGCGCGCTTCCAGTCAAATTCTCTTCTTTTATCCTTATCCAAACTTTCAGGAAGAATAAAGTATCCGTACAAGAAATTAAGCAGACAAAGACCTGCCGCTGCATAGAAAGGTACTCTGGCTCCATAATGTCCCAATACTCCTCCAATTACAGGCCCAATAATAAAGCCTAGTCCGAAAGCCGCCCCGATTAATCCAAAATTTTTGGCACGGTCTTCATCGTTCGAAATGTCTGCAATATAGGCACTCGCAGTCGTGATACTTGCTCCGGTAATTCCTGCAATAATCCTTCCTAAAAACAGCCACCAGATCGTGGGAGCCAGTGCGAGGAAAATATAGTCTACAGCAAACCCGAAAAGAGAAATCAGGATAATCGGTCTTCGCCCGTATTTATCACTAAGATTCCCCACGAGCGGAGAGAATATAAATTGAGTAAAAGCGTAGGCAAATCCAAGCCAGCCGCCATATTTTGCAGCCTCACTGATATCTGCATGAATCAATTCTTCGATGAGTTTAGGGACCACAGGAATAATGATACCCCATCCCGTAATATCAATCAATAAAGTAATAAATATAAAGCCAATGGCTGCCTTTTTCTTTGAGTTTTCCATGATGGTGCAAAATTAATCAAATAGAAAAGTATAATGATTCTAAATTATGATAAGTTAATTGGTAAAAAAAACATTGAATATCGAAGTTTTAAATTAAAAAAAGGCCGCTTCAAAAAGAAACGGCCTTTACTAATTTATTGTAGTTTGTCTTACTTCGAAGCAAGTACTTCTTTATTGGAAGTGGTCTTCCCGTGTACTTCATCTTCTTTTCCTTTTTTAAGGAAGTCATAAGCAATTGCTGATGCAATAAAAATAGATGAGTACGTACCGAATCCAATACCGATTAACATGGCAAACATAAATCCTCTTAAGTTATCACCACCAAAGATGAAGATCGCAAGGATCACAAGAATTGTAGTGAATGAAGTGTTGAATGTTCTACCTAATGTACTTGAAATAGAGTCATCAAATAATCCAGCTAATGTTAAAGATTTCTTCTCTCTCAAATACTCTCTGATTCTGTCAAAGATAATCACCGTGTCATTAATAGAGTATCCTAATACTGTAAGGATGGCAGCGATGAAATCCTGGTTGATCTCCATATTGAACGGCATGTATTTGTGAAGTAATGAATACGTTCCCAGAATAATAACCGCATCGTGGAATAATGCTGCTACAGCACCCAGAGAGAACTGCCATTTTCTAAATCTGAATAAAATATAGATAAAGATACCAGCTAATGCAGCTACTACAGCAAGAATACCGTGTGTCTGAATGTCATCAGCTACTGTAGGACCTACTTTTTCTGAAGAGATGATCCCCGCGTGATCTTTATCTGCAGATTTGAAATCCGTTAAAGTAATGTTGGCAGGAAGTTCTGCTTTCAATCCTTCATATAGTTTTTGCTCGATCGTCTGGTCAGCCTTTAAAGATTCATCTTCAATAAGGTAATCCGTAGAAATTTTCAACTGATTGGCGTTTCCGAATGTCTTAGCTTCTACAGAAGAGTTTTTACCGTCTTCAGTTTTGAATAGTTTTACTAATTTTTCTTCAACATCATTAGCATTTACAGCTTTATCAAATCTTACCACATAATTTCTACCTCCTGTAAAGTCGATCCCGTATTTGAAACCATGGGTTACCATAGAACCAATAGAAATCACCGTTAAAACAGCAGAAATAATGTATGCATATTTTCTCTTTCCGATGAAATCTATCCAGGTATTTCTGAATAAATTTTTCGTAGGCGGAGTCCATACAGAAAGGTGCTTCCCTTTGTTCAGTCTGTGGAAAATCATTACTCTTGATAACAATACAGACGTGAACAATGTCATGATAATACCGATCATCAACGTCAGTGCAAATCCTTTAATAGGACCTGTTCCGAAGAAGAATAATACCACAGCGGTCAACAACGTTGTTGAGTGACCGTCAATAATCGCACTTAATGCATGCTTGAAACCATCTTTATAAGCTTCCAGGATACTCTTCCCTGCAAATAATTCTTCTTTCGTTCTTTCGTAGATAATTACGTTCGTATCTACCGCCATCGCCATCGTCAATACGATACCTGCGATACCAGGAAGCGTAAGGGTAAAGTCTCCGGAATCCATAATTCCGAAAATATAGAATAAGTTGATAACCATTGCAATTACTGCGTACACACCGGCACCACCGTAATAGAAAATGATATAAACAATGATAATCATGAATGCAATGGCAAATGAAATCATACCTGCGTTGATAGACTCCTGTCCTAAAGACGGACCTACCTGAGTCGCCTGTACTACTTTTGCACCTGCAGGTAATTTACCAGCTCCTAAAACATCTACCAATTCTTTAGCTTCTTCCTGAGAGAAGTTACCGGAAATCTGAGTTCTACCGTTAGGAATGGCATTAACAACGTTTGGCGCCGTATATACTCTACCATCAAGCGTTACAGCAACCGGCTTCCCTACGTTTTTTTCTGTTAAAGTTTTCCATTCTTTAGCACCTTTAGAATCCATTTGCATGTCTACTACTACTCTTCCAAGCTCGTCATAGCTAATGTTTGCAGATTCTACAGCACCGTCCACCGGAGCTTTCTGATTGATGTTACTTCTGATCGCATACAATACCAAATCATCAGGACTTGTAGCTTCAGGCTTGTAACCCCACATAAACTGTGTATATTTAATGTTTGCAGGACGTGAAGCAATACCTATTTTGCTGTTTAGAATTTTATTTACAGCAGCGGTATCAGATAATTTTACGTTAGCAACACCATTACTTCTTAATTTGTCAAGCTGTAAAAGGTTCATGAAGTTTACATTCTTTGCAACTCCCATTGAATCTCCTTTTGCAGCAACCATAGTTGTCAACGTCTGGAAATAAGGCCCGATTTCAGGAACCTGCTGTACTTCCCAAAACTGAAGTTTTGCAGAAGTCTGAAGCATTTTCTTTACTTTATCAATGTCTTTCATACCAGGCATCTCCACAGAGATTCTGGCTGTACCAGGTACTCTCTGAACGTTCGGCTGGATCGCTCCAAGCTTATCAATTCTCGTTCTGATTACCTCGAAAGCCGTTCCTACAGAAAGATCAATTCTTCTTTTAACAATACTTTTTACCTGCTCATCAGTGGTATTATACTTGATTTCAGATAAATTGGTGTTACCGAAAAGTTCCGGATCTGCAAGCTTAAGGTTCGTTCCTTTTGCTTTGTTTATTACATCGAACTGCTCAAAGAAGTTATCGATATAAGATTTTGTTGAGTTTTTCTGAACTTCATCAGTCTTGTTTAAAGCCTCAATAAGAACAGGATTGGTAGAATAATTTGTTAAATCATTTACCAGATCTCTTTGGTTGATTTCCAAAAGGACGTTGATCCCTCCTTTTAGGTCAAGACCCAATTTCATTTCCTTATCCTTAGCTTTTGAATAATAAAGCTTCGTATACCCAAGATTAAGAGTATCTTCTTTGATTCGTTTGATCTCTTTCTCGTTTCCTTTCGCAGCTTCGATCTGCGATTCAATTTTGCTGGCGTACCAGGTTGGTAATAGCTCGTTTAAGCAAATCAACCCCAGGACAATAGCAACAATTGTAATAAGTCCTTTTCCTTGCATTTTGTTATAACTACGTTAAATTAAGTCGGCAAATATAATGATTTTCTTGTATTTTATGAATTTTTAACAACAGAAATGGTTTATTTTCAGATATATTGACATCCTGACCTCTATTTTAGATTTAACAATTTTTTCATGGTATAGTAATAAATTTTTCAATTTTTAATTGGTATAAAATTTTCATTCTTACATCAACGCACTAAATATCAAAATATTATGAAAAATCTACTTTTTGCATTAAGTATTTTTTCTTCCTTAATCGTTAATGCGCAGAGCATTAATTTGGAAGAATTTGTCTCGGGATTAACCAGTCCCGTGGAGATTACGAACGCCAATGACAGCCGGTTATTTGTCGTACAACAGAACGGGATTATAAAAATTGTACAACCCAACGGAGCTGTAAATACTACAAATTTTCTCAACATCAGTTCAAAAATTGTTTTTGGAGGCGAAAGAGGACTTTTAGGACTCGCATTCCATCCGCAATACTCAACGAATGGGTATTTTTTTGTGTATTATAACAACCCGGCAGGAAATGTAGTTGTAGCCAGATATTCTGTAAGTGCAGCTGATCCGAATGTAGCTGATGCCAATTCTGAAAAAATTCTCCTGAATATTCCAAAACCTTTCGACAACCATAATGGAGGAAGCATTCATTTTGCACCGGATGGAAAATTATGGATCATTACCGGTGACGGAGGCAGTGGTGGCGACCCCAACAACAATGCGCAAAACAAGAATGCATTTCTTGGAAAAATGCTGAGAATCGACGTAGATGCTACCGGGCCTTATAATATTCCGGCAGATAATCCTTTCGCAGGGGCTGGTGTAGATGGTTTGGATGAAATCTGGGCTTATGGCCTAAGAAATGCATGGAAATTTTCTTTTGATCTTACGACCGGAAATGCATGGATCGCCGATGTAGGACAAGGTGCCATTGAGGAAATCAATAAAATGCCTATCACACAGGCAGGGCTCAATTACGGATGGCGTTGCTATGAAGGAAATAATGCGTACAACACGGCAGGATGTCCCGCACAATCAACAATGACATTCCCTGTTGCGGTATATGACCACTCCGGAGGCAAATGTTCCATCACAGGAGGATATGTTTACCGGGGTGCCCAGTATCCGTCACTTCAGGGAAAATATTTCTTTGCAGACTACTGCTCTACTCAGATCGGTATTCTGGATGAGAATAATACCATTACATGGACTTCAGCTTACACCGGAAACAATTTTTCTACCTTCGGGCAGGATTATCAGAAGGAACTTTACGTTGCAGCAGTGAATAGCGGAAAAATTTTCAAAGTGACCACGGGAACTTTGGGAACACAGGACAATAAGAGTTTAGAAAAAATAAGTGTTTATCCTAATCCGGCAAGTAAAGAAATCTTTATAGAAGGAGTAGAAGATAAAAAAGCAAGTGTAGAAATCATCAACACAGAGGGCAGAAAAGTACTGGAAGCAAATGCGGCGAACAAAAGTATTGATATTTCGAAAATTCCGGCCGGAGTCTATTTTATTAACCTGAAATCAGGAGATCTTAAATCATACAGTCAAAAATTGATTATTAAATAAAATGACCGATTTTTACGATGCTTTAATTATCGGCCTCACAAACAGATGTTTTCGAACAAGATTTTACAATCAATAAAAAAAGCGGTTCAGATGATGAACCGCTTTTGTTTTATATAGTCATAGAGAAAATTCTCGTCTCAGGTTTATTCCTCAGCATACGAAGGTCAAAAACCATCGCTACATTTCTTGTGAAAGCTCTTCCGGCTTCTGTGATTTTAATTTCTTTACCGTTGATTTCTACCAATCCGTCATTTTCCATTTCTTTCAGCATATCAAGGGCATTTTCAAGCTCAGGGAAAGACGTATTGCGGGTGAAAGTGGTTTCAAGCTGACACATAAGATTCAGAATATGTCTTCTTACAATCAGGTCTTCTTCGTTCAGAACGTGGCCTTTCACTACAGGGATTTCTCCTTCTTCAACCATTTTCTGATAATCTTCCACTGTTTTTACGTTTTGAGCGAAAGCATACCATGAATCTGAAATAGCAGACATTCCCAATCCTACCATGAGCTGTGTATTGCTTGAGGTGTACCCCATAAAGTTTCTGTGAAGTTTCTTATGGATCAAAGACTGGTACAGATCATCATGCTCAAGAGAAAAGTGATCCATTCCTACTTCGATATACCCTAAATCCTGAAGAAGTTTTTTACCATCTTCATACAGACGGCGTTTTTCTTCTCCACTAGGCAGATCATTCTCATCGAAACCTCTCTGGCCAACACCTTTTACCCATGGAACATGGGCATAAGAATAAAACGCGAGTCTGTCAGGTTTCAATTCCATCGTTTTTCTGATGGTATGTTCCATCGCTTCCCAGTTCTGGTGTGGCAATCCGAAAACCAAATCGTGGCTGATACCTCTGTACCCGATTTCCTTAGCCCACTCTGTTACGTTTTTCACATTCTCAAAAGGCTGGATTCTGTTAATCGCCTTCTGTACTTTAGGGTCATAATCCTGCACTCCAAAGCTTACCCTTCTGAAGCCCAGATCATATAGAGTCTGAAGATGTTCTTTAGTAGTATTATTCGGATGTCCTTCGAAAGAAAATTCAGGATGCTCTGCAATATCTACTGTTGTAAAAATACCTTCCAGCAATATTCTTAAATTCTCAGGTGAGAAGAACGTCGGAGTGCCACCTCCCAGGTGAAGCTCTTTTAATTTTGGTCTTTCATTGAAAAGTTCAAGATATAGTTTCCATTCTTTCAATACACTTTCCAGGTAAGGAATTTCAACGCTATGCTGTTTTGTAATGCGTTTATGACATGCACAAAACGTACATAGAGCTTCACAAAAAGGCAAATGGATATAAATAGAAATTCCCTCTGCTACATTGGTCTCATGAAAAGATCTGATCACAGTCTCCTTCCACTTTTCCGGAGAAAAACTTGACTCATCCCAATACGGAACGGTAGGATAAGAGGTGTAACGCGGCCCGGGAATATTATACTTATCTATTAAAGAATTCATTTTGAAAATAAAATTTTATACGGTGGGGAAGTTTAACATCGTTCAACTTCCATCCTACAAAATTAACCATTAGTTATGAATTTCAATCTATGAATTATATTAGGTTCTATTTTATAATGAATCTAAATACGCCGTATCGGGGCATTGGTGTAATAATGATAAATTCTATTCGTTATATTTAAAATTTTAATTTCAAGAGTACTATCCTGTTATTGCCGGCAGCTACTACCCTATTTCCATCCACCCATTGCCCAACGAAAAGTCCTTTTTCATCAGAAATTTTCTTCCATGTTTTTCCAAAGTCTGAAGAATAGCTGATGTGCCGGTCTCCTAGGGCAATCATTTCTTTCCCTTTCGAGCCCGGTTTTATTTTCACACAAGTTGTATACCCTGCATTTTGTCCTGAAGCCTGTATCTGCCATGTTTTCCCGCCATCATAGGTTGTAGCGATATTATCAATATTTGCATCCTGTTTGGTGTAATCTCCTCCTACGGCAACTCCAAACTGGTCATTATAAAAGTCTATTGAATACATTCCCTGTGAAGATTCGCCCTGAACAAAAGGAGTTGTGAAAATTTCGAATTTTTCATTTTTAAAATCCAGCCTTAGAATTCTTGATGCTTTTCCACCTGTCGCAATCCACATATAATTTCTGGAGGATGAGATATTGGTATTACTTGCTGCAAAAGCGGCTTCACCCGGATTTAAGACAACATCATTTTTCAACATTCCCCATTTTCCGTCTTTATATACGGCCAGTTTCAGTATATTATCCTTATCAGCATCACTGAAAGTATAAGCTAATTTATCATTGACAAAATGCAGTGCATCGTAAAACGCCGTTTTTGCCGTATCTGTATACACAATTTCAGAGGTCAGATCTTTTTTACTGATTTTAAAAAAACGAGCGGGACTTTCAATATTAATGGTATAAAAATCAGTTTTATCCTGTCCCAACGTTCTGAACTGAAGTTTATCTGGTGATAATGTAATCTGTTTCTGATTCTTAGTATCTTTTATATCTACAAATCCAAACTTAGAATCGGTTCCGCTATACCACACTTTATGGTCATACAGTTCCAGTGCACGAATGCTTATTTTATCATTTAAAAGAGTTTCAACACTTTCTATTTGTTGAGAAAATGTACAGATTCCTGCGGACAGAAATACCAGGGAAAATATTTTTTTCATAGTGATAGGGCTAAAAAAAACCGCCGAAGCGGTTTATATTATTATTTTTCGTCCTGATATTTTTCAGGATTGTTAAGTTTACTGTTTCTTTTTCCGTAAGCGAAATATACAACACCACCTAACAACAACCAAGCTCCTGAAAGCTCTTTTGCGTGATCACTTAAGTTGTATATTAAGTATAGATTGATAATCACTCCCAAAGCTACTACCAGCTTGTAAGCAGGTACTTTAAAAGGTCTGATTAAAGTAGGTTCTTTCTTTCTCATCACCCAAACGGCGATACAAACCAGGGTAAACGCAAACAAAGTTCCAAAGCTGGTCATATCGGCTAATGTTGAAATTGGAGTAAGGGCAGCAATAAGTGCTACCACTATTCCCAGAAGAATAATTCCTTTGTAAGGCGTTCTTGTTTTTGGATGAAGTTCACCGAAGAATCTTGGAATTAACCCATCTTTTGCCATTCCGATGAAGATTCTTGACTGCCCCATCATCATTACCATTACTACAGAGATCAATCCTACGGTAGCTGCAATGGTTACAATATTACTTGCCCAGTGTTTTCCGGCGATTTCAAATGCATAGGCAACCGGTGCTTTAATTGCATCAGGATATTTTCCTTCAGGATCAAAATCAGAATAATGCATCATCCCTGTCAATACAAGAGATACACAAATATATAAAGCCGTACAGATCAATAATGAAGCGATAATGGCAAAAGGCACATCTTTCTTAGGGTTGATCGCTTCTCCAGCCTGTGTAGATACAGCATCAAAACCAATATAAGCAAAGAAAATGGCTGCTGCTCCGGAAATAATTCCCTGAATACCATAGGCTGAAACCATATCACCTTCAGAGTTTTTAATTTTTATCTGATCCGGAATGAAAGGTTTCCAGTTTTTAACTCCGTCAACCGCATTATAAAGGTCATTATTAGAAAATATGATGTAAACACCTGCTATGATCACAAAAATAACAGCAGAAGTTTTCATTAAAACGATCAGGTTATTTGCTCCTGCAGCTTCTTTAGTTCCTTTTACCAACAATGCAGTAATTAATAATACAAGAATAAATGCAGGCAGGTTCATCGAAAAACCTTCCCCTGTATAACTTGCAGGATCTGAAGTGAGATAAGCAGGCAAATGAATGTTAAAGATCTTCAAAAACTTATTAAAATATCCGGACCAGCTCACCGAAACAGCCATACTGGCCATCGCATACTCGAGGATGAGACACCACCCCATGGCCCAGGCGAAAATTTCACCTACCGTACCATAAGCGTAAGCATATGCAGAACCTTCAACAGGGATAATAGATGCAAATTCCGCATAACATAATGCTGCAAAAACACAGGCAAGACCTGCTATAATAAAAGAGATTGCCAGTGCCGGCCCGGCATGATAATAGGCTCCGGTTCCGGTAAGAACAAAGATTCCACCACCAATGATAGCACCTACTCCAATTGCTGTTAAACTCCATTTTCCAAGGACTTTTTTCAGCTCACTTTTCTTCATATCTGCCTCATAGGCACTTAGTGGCTTCTTAACCCAAATTTTCGACATGTTTTTTTATTTATTAAGGATTCACGAAAATATAAAAAATTTAGGAACTCTCACGTTTATCGTTAAACTTTCATGATTTATTTTACATTAATGTCTTAAAAACCCAAACAACACATTATTTAATCCATTTTAAAAAGTCCTTATTTTTGCTTATTTTTGATCGCATGAATTTATATGAACTTTTTGTAAAGCCTTATGAAAGCTACGATTCTTTACAAATCGCACTGGAAACGGCAGGTGCTATTTTCGGAACATTGAGCGTATATTTTTCCATTAAGAAAAATATATGGGTCTACCCTACCGGCATTATTTCTACCCTGATCTATGTATATATTCTCTTCAACTTCGGATTGCTCGGAGATTGTCTGATTAATGTATACTATACAATAATGAGTATCTATGGCTGGATTTTATGGGCAAAAAATTCAGAAGATCATGTGCATGTGGACGTTACATGGGCCACCAGAAAAGAATGGGTTTTTGCAAGTTTTCTTTTTGTCTTTAGCCTGGCATTTGTCACTTTTATTTATTATTGCAAACCTTATATTGATAATATGGAAGGAGCTAGTTTCGGATTATATCATCTCGACTGGGCCAATTGGATGGATATTTTTACCACATCCATATTTTTAGTAGGAATGTGGTTTATGGCCAAACAACGCATTGAGAACTGGATTTTCTGGATTATCGGAGATCTTATTTGTATCCCTATGATGATTTTTAAGGGTCTTGGAATCACTTCGGTTCAATATTTGGTATTTACTATAATGGCTATCTTAGGATATCTAAATTGGAAAAAAAAGTTTTAAAGAAAAAAGTACAATAAAGTCATGAAAAATTTATTAAAAATAGCGTTCAGTATTATAGCTATTAGTAGTTTAACATCTTGTATGGCCTATTCGGATGGCTATGGATACAATGGAGGTTATGGTGATTCATATTATAATAATGGATATTATTATGCACCTTCCGGATATTATGGAAGTGGCGGATACTGGGGAAATGACGGCTATTATTATAGAAACAATATTAATTATTACTACGATAACGGAGCTCCGTATTACTACTACAATTATAACAACTCCAGAAGGAAGGTATATGTAGAAAGAAGATCGGGATCAGGAACTTCAAGACCTGACGGTTTCAGAGGTCAGACCAACAGTGGTAGTGGTTTTTATAATAACGGAGGCAGCAACAATGGTAGTGGCTTCTACAACAAAAATAATAACAGTAGCAGAAACAACAGCAACAGCGGAGGTTTCAGAAACCAAAACAACAGCGGTTACCAGAACAACCAGGGAAATCAAAACAGCGGAGGCTTCAGACAAGGTAGTGGTTTTCAAAACAATCAAAGAAGCACAAACTCGAACAACGGAGGTTTCAGAAATGAAAGCAGCAGTAACAGCAACAGCAGTTACCGTTCAGAATCTTCGAGCGGTAGTGGATTCAGAAGTGGATCAAGCGGATCAACGAGTTCAGGTAGCTCAGGCGGTTCAGAAAGAAATACCGGTGGTTTTAGATAAAACGATTATAAATAAGGAAACGAACAGTTAACACTGTTCGTTTTTCATTTTAAATATACTAATTTTGTTTCTTCATTTAAGACAAAAACAATATGGAATTTTATAAATATCAGGGAACGGGAAATGACTTCGTGATGGTAGATAACCGTGACCTTCAGTTTCCTAAAGACAAGAAAATCATTGAAAAATTGTGCGACAGACGTTTTGGAATAGGTGCCGACGGGCTTATTCTGCTGGAAAATGATCCTGATTATGATTTTAAGATGGTGTATTACAATTCTGACGGCGGTGAGAGTACGATGTGTGGAAACGGAGGAAGATGTCTTGTCGCATTTGCTTTCTTCCTGGATATATTCGAAGACCGATGCAAATTCATAGCAATAGACGGAGAGCATGAGGCAGAAATTCACAACGGAATTATCAAACTGAAAATGATTGATGTAGAAACTGTTTCTCATGACGGAAATGATTCCGTTCTTAATACCGGTTCTCCGCATTACGTAAAGTATGTAGATAAGCTGGCTGACTATGATGTGTATGATAATGGCTACGGGATCAGAAATTCAGAAAATTATAAAGAAAACGGGATCAATGTGAACTTTGTGGAAAAAATTTCTGAAAATGAAATTTTTGTAAGAACCTATGAACGAGGCGTTGAGGACGAAACTTACAGCTGTGGAACAGGAGTTACAGCTTCTGCTTTAACTTTTCTACAAAATGACAATCTAACCTCTGTAAAAGTTAAAACTTTAGGCGGCAACCTTAAAGTGTATGCTGAAAAAAATGGAGATTCATTTCACAACATTTGGCTTGAGGGTCCGGCGAAGCAAGTTTTTAGAGGTAAAGTAGATCTTCTTTAAAAACAAAACTTTTAATCAATAGTATAAGAATGAAAAAAGCAATTCTCATTGTTATTCTGCTTGTCTTTGTGGTGGCAGGATTTTTTGGTTTGAGATTTTATAATAAATATTACGGAAGCAATGTAGAAAAAGAAGGCTACGTGTTGATTTCTCATAAAGCAGACTTCAAACAGATCATGGATTCTATAGCTCCTTATATCAAAGACATTGAGTCTTTTGAAGCAGTAGCTAAGGATAAAGGTCTTGATGCTCATTTTAAAGCGGGCCGATATCATATCCAGAGTGGTAAGGGAAATACAGATCTGATCAATATGATTAAAGCCGGTAATCAAACGCCTAATTCCTTCAGAATCGGTGATTTCGGAGATATGTACCAGATGATTGGTAAAGTGACCAGAAAAACAGAATTGGATTCTTTACATTTTGTGAAAGATCTGGACGGAATTGCACAGGAGAAAGGATATAAAAATGCTGAAGATTTAAAAAATATTTTTTCATTGATACTTATAATTTTTTCTGGACGGTAAGCCCGAGAGAATTTTTTGCAAAGTTTGATGATCAGTACAATGAATTCTGGACCAGTGAAAGAAAAAATAAAGAGCAAGGGTCTGGATTGACAAGAGATCAGATTTACGCGCTTGCCTCTATTGTCTATAAAGAATCAGGAGGAAAAAAGATGAAATGAAAACGATTGCAGGATTATACCTGAACCGATACAGAAAAGGAATGAAACTCCAGTCTGATCCTACGGTAATCTATGCGATCAATAAGGAGACTAATTTTAAAGAACCTATTAAAAGAGTATTATATAAGCATCTGTCTACCCCATCTCCATACAATACCTATGCAAATGCAGGAATCCCTCCGGGACCGATTTGTGTGGTGGATAAAAATTCGGTAGATGCTGTTTTAAATGCAGAAAACAATAATTATATATTTATGTGTGCCGATCCTGCCAGATTTGGATATCACAAGTTTACAGCAAGTGCGGAAGAACACGCTGTGAATGCTAAGGCCTATCAGGACTGGCTCAACTCAAAAAATATAAAATAGGCTCAGCAAGCACCTGAAATTTTATACAGTTAGAAAAATAATAAAGAATCATAATATTTTATAAATCAACTCACTGAAGATTTTTAAAATATTAGGGTTATCCCTTCACGATTTTATACAAAAAAATAACCTATGAAGAATAAGACAGAAATTGTCAATATTTTCACCAGAAAAACCTTAGGACTTACGTTAGTACTTTCTGCAGCGGCAATGGCTTTTGCGCAAGAAAAAGCAGGAATCACAGGAACTATTGTCAATAAGAAAAACCAGCCTGTACCCTATGCTTCTGTCACTTTCAGTAACAAAGCAAACAAATCTTTAAGTGATGCGATATTAACTGACGAAAAAGGACAGTATAAACTGCAGCTTGCTCCAGGAGAATACGACATCACCGTAGAAGCTATTGATTACAAAAAAAACGTAGTCAGCAAAAATATTACGACCAACGGAAATATCGGGGCTTTATCCATAGAACCTGAGGCCACTACAACCATGGATGGTAAAACACAGGAACTGCAGGGAGTGGTGATCACTGCTTCGGCAACAAAGCCTTATAAAGTGGAGCTTGACAAAAAGACTTATGACCCATCACAGGATATTGTAAGTAAAGGAGGTAGCCTGCAGGATGTTTTAACCAATGTGCCTTCTGTTTCTGTAGATACCGACGGAACGGTTTCTATGAGAGGCAGCACCAATGTGAAGTTTTTGATCAATGGAAAACCTTCTTCCCTGCTGGGAATTGATGACGGAGCCAACGCATTGCAAAGTATTCCCGCGGATCAGATTGAAAGAATAGAAGTTATCACCAACCCATCCTCAAAGTTTGAAGCAAGCGGAACTTCAGGTATTTTGAATATCATTCTTAAAAAGAATAAAAAAATAGGGTTTAACGGTAGCGTGGTCGGCACTTTGGGATATTTTCCGAGAACTGCGCTAAATACGAATTTAAGCTGGAGAAAAAACAACTGGACATGGTTCTTGAACGGTGGCGGTGGCTATACGGAAAACAGAACAAAAAATAATTCTGAAACAACCTATCACAGTCTCGCTTATCCTGATATTATAAAAGGAGAACAACCGAACGATGTACCGGTACATCAACTTCAAAACTCCACCAATAAAACTTACAATAAAAATTACAACGTAAGCGCAGGATTTGTATATGACCTTTCCGATAAAACATCCATCAATTTAACCGGATTGGTAAGAACTTTTGAGGGAGACGGCAATGAGCTTCTGGACACTTATGACAGCTTCTACAGGTTTTACAGAGATAATCCTGCAGACCTTCAGACTACAGCCGGAAAATGGAGTCTTCTTAACCCTCACGGACTAAGGGACTCTAAGAGCTTATTCAATAATCTTGCCTTCCAGGGGGATGTGGGATTAGATCATAAATTTGATGACAAAGGACAGAATTTATCCGTTTCACTAAGTTTACAGAGAAACAGAAGTAATAACAGCGCCAATATCCTTGAAACGAATGATCTGCGTCCTGATGTACTGGATATTACCAGAAGACATTCTGTAAGCAAGACCATCATTGGAAAAGCAGATTATGAATTGCCGATAGGAGAAAATTCAAAACTTGAGGCGGGATACAGATTGGATGTAAATGATAACACTTATGATAATTTCGTAAGCAGCACTTCCAATAACAAATACATTCCTGATTATAATAACAACACGGATTACCGTGAGATTTTCAATGCCTTTTATCTTCAGTTCAGGAGTAAAATCGGCAACTTTGGTTATCAGTTAGGATTAAGGGATGAGCTTTCTAATGTGAAGATCAATTATGCCAATCAGAATCCGAATACACCGGCTATAGATAAAACGAAAAACTACAATAATTTGTTTCCGAGTGTATTCTTAAGCTATGATATATCCAAGAACAATCAGATTTTAGTAAATTATTCCCGAAGAATTGACAGGCCAAGATCATTCTTTATGGTTCCTTTCCCGAACTACAGCAACAGCCAGAATATTTTTGAAGGAAATATTGACCTGAACCCATCGTATGTGGATTCTTATGAGGTAGGCTATAACATCACCAGAAAGAAGTTTACGATCAATCCTACTTTATATTACAGACATGCTACTGATGACACCAAAATGTTGGTATACAGGCCAGACGAAAGCATGAGTGTATTCTATACCAAACCGATTAACCTTGGAAACGACGATCGATATGGTTTGGACCTCAACTTTACCTATGATCCTTTTGCATGGTTAAAAATAATGGGGAGCTTAGATATGTTCGGATATAAAACTACCGGAATCGCCTATTATGATGCAACAGATGTAAACGGTGTTAAAAAAACAGGATCTATGGACTTCACGGGAAGCGGTTTTTCTACAAGAGCACGTCTTAATACAACGTTTAAACTTGATAAAACGTTAAGTGTGCAGCTGCAAGGATTCTACAGAGGGGCACAAAAATCTGCTAACCAGAATACCCAGGACATGTATGCGTTGAATTTCGGAGCCTCAAAAACAATTTGGAAGGGCGACGGAACGATATCTTTCAATATCCAGGATATCTTCAATACCAGAAGCAGAGAAGTATTTAGCTTCAACAGTGACTATACCCGTAGAAACTACATGCAATGGCAGCCAAGACAATTCTCTATTTCCCTGACATACAGATTTAAACAAGGAGAAAAAATAGAGCAGCCGAAGAAGAAAAAAGATATCAATTCCAATGAAACAGGTGACGACCAACAGGGTGGTCCCATGTAATTCAAAAAATAAAAATCCCGAAAATTGTTTTTCGGGATTTTTTTATCTGTTTACTTTACAGGTTCAGGCTTGGAGTATTTGTCCTTCTCTGCTTCATAAATTCTTCTTCTCAGATCACTGGTAGAAAACCTGTGGTCTCTTTTGTTATAAAAAATTTCTATTCCTTTTTCTTCACAGTATTTCTTTCCTGTAAAGTCTCTGTCCAGATAATCGTCTCCTATAATTCTTACGTCAATTACAAAAGATTTCAGAATGTCTAAAAGATCTTCTTCTGTGTAATAAGGAATAATTTCGTCTACCGCATTTACAGCTTTCAGCTGGATGTAGCGTTCAACAATCGTCTGGCTCGGTTTGTTCTTATTCGGGCGATCGTGAGAGGGGTCAATCTGAAGTCCTACGATCAAATAATCGCAAACTGTTTTAGCTTCTTCAAGCATTTTAATATGCCCGGCGTGTAATAAATCAAATGAGGAAAATGTAATACCTATTCTTTGTGTCTTCATATTAATATTAAATTAAAATTTCGCTGAAATAAACGTTCTTTTAAAGGGATAAAAAACCGGTGATTCAGGAAAGCTGTTTTGTAATTGTTGTTTATAATCGTTTTTAAATTGCTCTTTCAAATCATCAGGAAGATTTTCAATATATGGAATCATTGCTGTTCCTGAAGCCCATGTATATACTGCTGCGGCATCCTCAAGAACATGAGGGAATACTTTTTCAAATACCGTGATTTCTCTTCCTTTGTTGTCGAATAATATTCGGGCATAGTCCTCGACTTTTAAAACAGTATATTCTCTTTCCCAGGAGTTATAAGCTGTTTTATAAGGTTCTGTTCCAGCAATTTTTCTTAATAACTGGTGTACGATATATTCGTGATTGGATGGGATCTGTACGGCCAATTGCCCGCCAGGTTTAATTTTACTGATAATTCTTGGAAAAAGCTCTTTGTGGTTACTACACCACTGAATGGCTGCATTGGAAATAATAAGATCATAGGTATCACCCATATGAAGTTGTTCTTCGATACTTCTTTTGTCAAAATGCAGTCTGCTTGTTGCAAAGTGAGCTGCTTTTTCAAGCATTTCTTCAGAAGAGTCAATTCCCAATACTTTAGAATCTTCAAGATAGTCCAAAAGCTTTGAGGTCAGTTCGCCGGTTCCGCATCCTAAGTCGATCACAGATAAGCCGGTCTTTGACTCTACAAGCTTCAATAAATCAAAGAATGGCGCCGAACGCTCTTCTTTAAACTGGTCATATACTTCCGGATTCCAAGCCATAGTTTCTGTATTTTAATTTCTGGTCTTCAGGTACTTCTGCCACTCCCAAACGGTCCTTAGAGATTCTTCCAAAGATGTTTCTGACTTCCATCCCAGTTCTTTTTCCGCTTTCTCAGGATTGGCATACGCCACAATAACATCTCCCTCTCTTCTGGGACAAATCTGATAAGGAACTTCTACATTATTTGCTTTTTCAAAAGCTTTTACCACTTCCAAAACAGAAGATCCTTTCCCTGTTCCCAGATTATAAATATCGACCACAGTATCTGCCGACTGATCTTCTATCAGTTTTTTCAAAGCAGCTACGTGAGCCTTTGCCAGGTCTACTACATAGATATAATCACGAATCGCGGTACCGTCTTCTGTAGGATAATCATCTCCCCAGATATTCAATTGCTCGCGAATTCCTGCAGCAGTTTGCATCACGTAAGGTACTAAATTATTTGGAACACCAATTGGTAATTCTCCTATTTTTCCCGACGCATGTGCTCCGATGGGATTAAAATATCTTAATAAAGAAATTTTACTCTTATAAGCTTTTGCAAAATCAATTAAGATTTCTTCCCCCATTTGCTTTGTTTTTCCATAAACACTTTCCGGTAATTTCAAAGGTGTATTTTCATCTATAGGCATTTTGTCAGCCTGCCCATAGACGGTACAGGATGAACTGAAAATAAAGTTTGAAATTTCTCTTTCTTTAAACTCCTGAAGGATATTGATCAGAGAAAACAAATTATTTTCATAGTAATCTACAGGAATTACCTGGCTCTCTCCTACTGCTTTCGAAGCAGCAAAGTTAATACAACCATCAATGTTGTGGGCTTCAAAAACCTGAGTAAGAAGCTCTCTTCTTTTTAAATCGAAGGGATAAAAAACAGGCTTTTTGCCTGTAATTTCCTCGATATTATTTAAAATAAATCTTTCTGAATTAGATAAATCATCTACAATAACTACTTCAAAGTCATTGTTCATTAACTCTACTACAGTGTGAGAACCGATATATCCAAGTCCTCCGGTAACAAGTATTACCATTTTTTTATTCTTCATGTTTTCCTATAAATTCGATATTTCCATATCGTTCTTTGTACCTGAATTTATTAAATAGTACCATTATTAAAGTAATTATAAATATATACATCCAACAATTGTTACATCATTTAATGAAGGAGTGCTTGCTTCAGTAGGATCTCTTCCCTTTAATATAAGAGAAAATAAAAATAAGAGAGAACTGTTAAAGCACATTCAATATAAATATACTTTTTGAAGATTTTAGTAAAACCATTATTAATCTTATACAGCTTAATAAATAAAACCTAATAAAGCTATTGCAGAATATCCTCCGACAAAAACGTCTCCCTCACTTTTAAAAAGAATATATACATCAAAAGTTGCAAAACCCGTCATGATAAGTATTAAAAAACTTAACACTAATACAATAGCTCTTACAGCTCCAAATTTAAATATTCTTTTTTCATTATCCCATAAACTCAAGCACTGCATCCGTAATATACTTCAGCTGCTCTTCGTCAAGTTCTGTATGCATCGGTAAAGAAATTACCTGATCCAAAAGCTTATCCGTATTCACGAAATCTGCATCATTACTTTCCTGGAAGTAAGCTTTTTGCTTTCTTAAAGCTACCGGATAATAAATCATCGCAGGAATTTCTTTTTCAGTTAAGAATTTCTGTAGTTCATTACGTTTCCCGTTAAGAATTCTTAAGGTATACTGGTGAAATACATGGGTAGAATTTTCAGCTCTTTTGGGAGTAAGGATATTCGGGTTTCCTGCAAACGCCTCGTCATAGAAATCTGCTGCTTTTCTTCTTGCTTCATTATAAGAATCCAGGTGAGGAAGTTTTTTTCTTAAAACTGCTGCCTGAATACTGTCTAAACGGGAATTCACTCCTACCTCATCATGGTAGTATCTTTCATACATTCCATGGTTTACAATTCCTCTCAAACGGTGAGCCAGCTCATCGTTGTTGGTAAAAATAGCTCCACCATCTCCATAACATCCTAAGTTTTTGGATGGAAAGAAAGAAGTTGTTCCTACCGTAGACATTGTTCCTGCCTGTTTTACCTCTCCGTTAGAAAATGTATACTCTGAACCGATCGCCTGAGCATTGTCTTCGATAACGTATAAATTATTCTCTTCCGCGATTTTCAAAATCTCTTCCATATTGGCACACTGTCCGAATATGTGTACCGGAATGATCGCTTTTGTTCTTGGAGTGATTGCTTTTTTAATCTGCTCAGTAGAAATCGTGAAGGTATCATAGTCTACGTCCACCAAAACCGATTTCAGTTTAAGAAGGTGAATTACTTCTACCGTTGCAGCAAAAGTAAAATCAGCCGTAATGATTTCATCTCCCTCTTTAAGGTCCAAAGCCATCAGGGCAATCTGTAATGCATCTGTACCATTGGCACATGGGATCACATGTTTTACGTCTAAATAAGACTCCAATTCATTCTGGAAAGACTTTACTTCAGGGCCGTTAATAAAAGCTGCCGAATCCATTACATTTAAAACTGCATTGTCTACATCATTCTTTATTTTGTAATACTGACTTTGCAAGTCAACCATCTGAATCTTTTTCATATAATAAATATTTCTGTAAAAATAAGGAATTTAAAATCCTATCAAAAATTTTATTGATTTTGTTTTTATCTTTATACAAAATAATACTATGAAAAAAATTTTATTGTTTTGTATCTTAACAGGTTACTCCAGTGCATTTGCTCAAACTGAACTTGTTTTTGTCTATTTTAAAGATAAACCGAATAAAGCAGCCTTCTTTGCCAACCCTCTTTCAGAGCTGACGCAAAAGTCCCTCAACAGACGACTGACACTGGGAATTTCTTTAAATGACCAGGATGCCCCTATCGAACAATCTTATATTCAGAATCTCCAGAATTTAGGCTTTACCGTTACCGACTACTCAAAATGGCTCAATGGTGCTGCTGTAAACGCAACTCCTGCCCAGATTACTCTTTTGCAGACCCAACCCTTTGTATTGTCTGTAGAAAGTTTTGCCAGAAATGCATCAACCACAGTCAAACAGCTTCCTTCTCACAAGTGGGATGATCAGGCAACTTCCAATAAAATACTGACAAATTTCAATTATGGTTCCGGTTCCGCACAGATTGACCAGGTTAATATAAGGCCGCTCCATATAGCAGGTTTTACAGGAACCGGAATTTCCATTGCCGTGATCGATTCCGGATTTCCGACAGTAAATACCGGAGCTGCCTTTTCAAAAATATGGAATAACAATCAGATCAAAGCAGGCTATGATTTTGTAACAAAAACCGGTGATATTTACAATACCACTTTAAATTCTCATGGTACTGCGATTTTAGGAGCTATTGGAGGCTATCTTGAAAATATTTTCGTAGGTTCTGCTCCTGACGCTGATTTTTATCTTTACCGAACGGAAAACGCAGCCGTAGAAATTCCAGAAGAAGAACTATACTGGATTGAAGCTGCAGAGGAAGCCGATCGAAAAGGGGTCGAGATCATCACCTCATCACTGGGATATCATGTTTTTGATGACTCAAAGTACAATTATACGTATGCAGATATGAACGGAAGCATCTCTTTTATCGCCCGTGCTGCCGGGATTGCTGCTGAAAAAGGGATTTTCGTACTTGCAGCAGCCGGAAATTCAGGAGATAAACCTTGGCATTACCTTTTGACACCTTCTGACAATACGAATGTATTTTCTATCGGAGGAGTAGATTCTACAGGAAATTCTTCAGTTTTTTCTTCTTTCGGACCGAATTCCGCGGGGGTCATAAAACCTGATGGAAGTGCACAGGGAACGAACACTACGACTGTTTTCGATAACGCCACTATAACAGTGAACGGAACTTCTATTGCAACACCCATCGCTGCCGGAGGAGTGGCTTGCTTTATCCAGGCTTTTCCGAATATGAACAGAGAGCAGATCAGAACAAAATTAAGACAAACCGCTTCACTCTATCCTAATCACACGGATCAAATGGGATATGGAATTCTTAATTTTGGCAGTATTTACAATGCTGTGCTGGGTACTTCCGAATCTTCGAAAAAAGAGATATTGAAAATTTATCCCAATCCTGTCAAAAACATTCTCCATATAGTATCTAAAGATGAAATACAATCATTGGAAATATATGATAACCTGGGAAGGCTGATCCAAAAAAACAATCAACAAAAAAGCGTAAACGTGGAGGGTTTTGCAAAGGGAACCTATTATTTGAAACTCCGGACAAAAAATAAAACGATTTACGAAAAACTCATCAAAGATTAATTTTTATCAAAAAACATCATATATTTTTTTGGTTAAAGACAATGGACGCCGTTTATAATAAAGAACGGGCTAAAGCCCGTTCCCATTGATACATGATAATATAATTTATCGTATAAGTTTTACATTATGCTGAGTTTCTACTCGCATTAATATTTCCGAACAGGGATCTGGTGACCAGCTTTTCATAGGCCTCTTTGTTACCCTCTCCTTTCTGAATTTTCATAAGCGCATATTGCTGAATACTTAATAACGGAAGTACGATTTTCTCGCGAATCTTCACAGATTTTCTTGACAAAGGATCTTCTTCCTGCAGTAATTTAAAGCCTGTCAGTTCCAGCATAATTTCTCTTGAAAGCTCATATTCATCAAAAAGCACATTCCAGAAAGCACCGAATTTCGGATTATTTTTGATATAATAAGTCAGCGGGAAGTAGGATTTATTCATACTCATCATCGAATTCAGAACTAAAGTTTTAAAGAAATCCGATCCTTTGTAGAGCTCTCTTACTTCTTCAAACCTTCCCTGCTCTTTCAGCTGTTGCATGGCATATCCGAAACCAAAGAAACCGGGAACATTTTGTTTTAGCTGCGACCATGAGCCCACGAAAGGAATTGCTCTCAGGTCTTCAAACTTCAACTCACTGCCGTTTCCTCTTTTGGATGGACGGCTCCCGATATTGGTTTTTCCGTAGTACTCAAGGGTGCTCATTTCCTGTAGATAAGGAACAAACATCGGATGGGCTTTAAGGTCAGAATATTTCTGATAACTGATTTCGGCAAGCTCAACTATCAGTTCGCGTTCTTTTTCCGTAAGGTCTTTTTTAGCGTTTTTAAATACGTCATTTTCTACTCCGGCAGTAAGTAATTGTTCAAAATTATATTTCGCCTGTTCCTTATTTCCAAAAATACTGGTAATGGTTTGTCCCTGAATGGTCAGTTCTATTTTATTATTGGCAATTGTTTTTCCCTGTGAAGCGTAGAAGTCGTGGGTTTTCCCTCCTCCTCTTGCCGGCGGACCTCCTCTACCGTCAAAGAAAACAACTTTAATATTATTCTGTTCGGACAGTTTTGTCAGAACTTCTTTTGCCTTGTAAATCTCCCAGTTGGCTTTCAGATATCCTCCGTCTTTTGTTCCATCCGAGAAGCCCAGCATAATGGTCTGTTGATTTCCTCTTCTCTCAAGATGCTTTTTGTATACAGGATGATGGTAAAGCTCCTTCATCACATTTTCAGCATTGGCGAGTCCTTCCATGGTTTCAAAAAGCGGAACAATATCCATATTGATCTCTTCATCTTTATACCCACAGATTTTGAAAAATGCATACACGTTCATCACATCTTTCACTGCATCTGAATTGGAAATAATATATCGGTTCATTCCTCTCAATCCGTTTAGGTGCTGAATTTCAGAAACCTGTGAAACCGTTAATAAGGTATCTTTTACAATATCATTAAAATCGTCAGCATTCACTTTCCCGGAGGTCTGAATTAATCGAGTAAATTTTTGCTCTGCATCGGCATTTTCTTCGCCGGATACTTTAGCAAAAACCTCATCTATGACCTGCTGATGAATTCTGCTGTCCTGACGGATATCCAACGTGGCAAAGTGTGTCCCGAAGATCTTCACACGATCTCTGAAATTTATCAAAAGATCTAAAAACAAAGAATTATGCTCGTTGATCAATATCTTTTCTGCCTCATCCGTAAACTTTAAAATATCTTCGGAAGTGATATTTTTTCCATCAAAAATGGCAGTATACAGCTTTTCGCTCAACTTAGTCAACACTTCAGAAACACCTCTGAAACTTAATCTTCTTCGGATAAATTTCAAATGACTGTAGTAGGATTTCAAAATAGCCGAGCGCAGTTCCTCTGCTACTCTTTTGGTAACATCAGCTGTCACAAAGGGATTACCGTCTCTATCTCCGCCAGGCCAGAAACCCAGCTGGATAATATCTTCATGCAGATGAAAATGTCCGTTCCCGAAAGTTTTTTTAATTTTCGTAAACAGTTCTCCAATGGTATCGTAATACACATATCTCAGATAAGAAATGATACTCAATGCCTCATCTATCGGAGTGGGTTTTTCTTTATTCACAAAAGGTGTTTTCCCCAGCTGCTGCAAAAGCATATCGATCTGTGTCACAGAATCACCGGCAATAGCTCCCCTTAAATCCTGAATGATTCTCTGCACCGAACTAGGATAAAATTGCGTAGGGTGAGCAGTGAAGACCACTTTTACGCTGAAATCCTTTAATTTTTCACGTACCTTTTCAATTTTATGATCCTGGTAAGAACGTTCAAAAAGGTTGGTAACGGTCCCATTATCACTTTCTGAATGAAGATTTGGGAAAGCAGCGTCTTCAATACTGTCGAATAAAACAACCTGTCTTTCGATATACTGGATGATCTTAAAAAGAAGTTCAAGCTTCTGCTCTTCACTTTGAAGATCGGTGTGGTTTTTAAAAAATTCTTCGACAATCTCTTCAGGTGTTTTTCCTGCATCATAGCCGGTTCTGCTTTCTTCATACAGGAATGGGAGCAGCATCCCGATATTCGTCATTTTATCATAAGGCAGGCTCATAAATAATGAATTATAGATCTGGAACTTATTTTCCACAATCTGCCTGAATTTTTCTGCGCGTTGGTCGTGTATCATAATAACAAATGTAAGTGATTTTGGAATTAACTGAATTGACAAATGACAAAAAGAGATCCGTCCCATACATCTTAATTCCCGGTAAACATTTCGTAACTTTGTACTTTAATTAATTTCTAAATATAGCTAATAATAGCATTAGTATTATTGATCTTCTGGTAAAAATCAATCAAAAAATGTTATGGGATACATCAGAGCATACTACGAGCAAATCGTCAAACTACAGGAATCGGAATGGGCATTTATTGCTGGGCATTTCCATAGAAAGATGTATGCTAAAAATGAAGTAATAACCCAGCAAGGAAATATTGAAAATTTCTTGTCTTTTGTTGAATCCGGATTGGTCAGATCCTATATTCCTGATGATGAATATGGCTACACTTTCAATTTTGGATTTGAAAAGGAGTTTACCTGTGCCTATGATTCTTTCCTTACCCAAACTCCTTCAGACTATGAAATGCAGGCACTGACGGAGACCGTGGTATGGCAAATTTCGTATGATGACCTGCAACAGGTATACAGCCAGACCCATGTAGGAAATCATCTGGGACGTTTTGCTTCTGAAAAATTATTCCTCGCTAAGAACAAACGTGAACTTTCCTTATTACAACTTACAGCCAAGGAGCGCTATTTAAAATTATTTACAGAGCAGCCTGAACTGCTGAAGCTTGTTCCTTTAAAGTATATAGCTTCGTACATTGGGATTACACCACAGGCCTTAAGCAGGATCCGCAGACAAATTAATTAACATAGGTTCATTGTATACTTGTTTTGCTCTTAAGAACTTTGCAGCAAAATACGACAATGAATTTACCAATTATAGCATACGGAAACTCGGTTTTAAGACAAAAATGCTCAATAGTTACTGAAAATAGTCCCAAAGTTCAGCAACTCATACAAGATATGTGGGAGACCATGGAAAATGCTAACGGATGTGGTCTTTCATGTTCCCAGGTAGGAAAACCTTTGCAGCTTTTTGTAGCAGACAGCCGGATCGTCTATCAAAATATGGATACAGAAGATCAGCTCTTATATTTCGGGAAAGATGACAAAGGAATCAGAGAGACTTTCATCAATGCAAGGATCATCGGAACATCGGAAGAAACATGGGAGGATTATGAAGGCTGCCTGAGCATTCCGGGACTTTCGCAAAAGGTAGAAAGACCCTGGGAAATTACTATTGAATATCTTGATCAGGATTTTATCAAACATACGAAAACCTTTACGGGACAAACTGCAAGAATTGTGCAGCATGAATACGATCATACTTTGGGAATTTTATATACTGACCGTCTGAAACCTCTGACCAAAAAAATGATGGAATCTAAGCTTAAAAAAATTATCAATAGGAATGTCACAGCCGGATATCCGATGAAGTTTTTGTAAATCTAGGTTTGCTTCAGACGTATGATCGTGGACGGATTTTGAAAATATTCAGAGTCCGTTTTAATAATTCATCGGTAATATAATTTTGACTGCAGAATATTATTAAGTAATTTTACTTTTCACACCATAATTATGCAAAAAATATGTACCTTCTTACTTATAATATTTCTGGTCATCTCCTGTGGAAAAGATTGTTATAATGCGCCACTGCCCGTCATTTTTGAGTTTGTCAATTCCAATAATGAAAATCTTATAACCAACGGAACATTAGCAGCCTATTCCATTCAGGATGAAAATAATATCAGTGTACAATTAACCAAAACCTCTGACGATAAGATTATTTTAGAAAATGTAGGTGCTTATAACGGAACAAAAAATTATAAATTCTCTTCTAATATTAAAAACCTTGATTTCTCAATACAGTCATCAGAATTTAAAGGGGGATGTGATGGTTTTCAAATCAATAAACTGACTTTTACAGGTATAAAAATTGATGTCACGGATGAAAAAGGATATTATAAAATTGTATTGCAATAATCTTTACATTTGCAACCGAAACACCTTCTCTATGAAAGCAATCATCGCATTTTCCCTGATCTTCTCCAATCTGCTTTACAGCCAGATCAAGGTTCCTGCTGATTACAAAAAGATCCCTGATATTATGGATACTGTTGATTATCTTTATCCTTTCATTGTTCCGGATAAAGATTATGCATATTGGCGTGTGCTCAGCAATGATACCGATTATGAAAAAGCAGTTATTTATGAAAGTCAAGCTCCTGATTTTATGACCATCAATGAACCTGTTCCGGAAAAAGGTTTTTTTCAAAAATGTATGGGTAATAATTGCTTCTCCTATATCCTTGCGTGCAAAAAGGAAAGGTCCGTCTATTTCTCCGATGAAGTACAACTGAGGGATTTTATAGGAAGTATTGACAATCTTCCTGAGGCTATTTTAATTGCTAAAACATATGGATATTCTGTAGATCCGAAGAACCGTTTTACCGGGGCTTATAAAATTGATGACCGGTATATTTCATTATACGCTTTACAATCTAAAGGTTGCCCTGCAGTCAAAGAATCTTTTCTGATAAAAATCAATCGAAAAAACGGAAAACTTGAAGCAAAAAGCAACGGTATCTACGCAAAAGGCGATGACTGCTCTACCTTGTAATAAACCGATGTAAAGAATAGTTTTATTCATTATATTTTAATGCCGCGGATGCACTAATAAAATAATCCGCGCATCCGTAGCAATCAAAAAGTCTATATATTATTGTTTGGCTATATATTTACAGCTCCCTGGCCGGAAGCCATCAGATAAGCTTCTTTTAACGTTTCTGAATAAGTTGGATGGGCATAGGAGATACGGAACATATCTTCAGCAGTTACTTCATACTCCTGGGCAATCACTCCCTGAGCGATAAGATCTGCGGCCCTGGCCCCGATAATATGTACCCCCAGAACTTCACCATATTTAGGATCAACCAATACTTTGGCAAATCCCTCCGTATCCATGGCAGCCCGCGCCCGTGCGCTCGCTGAGAAAGGAAACTTTCCTACCTGGTAAGGGATATTATTATTTTTCAGATGCTCTTCCGTATACCCTACAGAAGCTACTTCAGGCCAGGTGTACACTACTGAAGGAATACGATTGTAATGAATAGAATGCTTGGTCTGACCATTAATAGTTTCCGCTACAAAAACGCCTTCTTCTTCCGCTTTATGGGCCAACATAGCTCCACCGGTCACATCGCCGATGGCGTAAATATGAGATACAGCCGTACGATTGCTTTCGTTCACTTTAATAAATCCCCGACTGTCGAGCTCTACCCCTGTATTTTCAAGTCCGAGGCCTTTTACGTACGGACTTCTTCCCACGGCAACCAAAATGTAATCAGCTGCCAGCTCATTATCTGCACCATTTTTATCTTTAAAAAAGACTTTAGTTCCGGACTCCGAACTTTCGGTTTTATAGACTGCGTGGTTCAAACGGATATCAATCCCTTCCTTTTTCAGAATTTTATGAAGACTTTTTCCTAATTCATGATCCATAGTGGCAATCAAATGATCTGCATATTCAAGTATAGTTACCCGGGTACCGATTCTGTTGAAAATAGAAGCCATTTCCACCCCTATGACTCCGCCGCCGATAATTACCATAGATGTTGGCTTTTCATCTAAAGAAAGAGCTTCCGTGGAAGTAATGATTCTTTTTTATCTATCTGTACGCCGGGAATAGTTGACGGTTTTGACCCTGTAGCTATAATGTAATTTTTAGCGGTAAGCTCTACCGTTTCATTTTCACTTTGTATTCGTATGGTTGAATTATTGATAAAACCAGCCGTTCCTTTCAGGCGGGTAATCTTATTTTTACTCATTAAAAAAGTAAGGCCATCGGTATTTTTTGAAACGACATCTGATTTCCTTTTGTACATCTGGGAAAAGTCGAGACGTATTTCGTCCAGTCTAATTCCGTGCTCAGCAAACGTATGATGAGCTTCGGCATAATGATGCGTACTGTCCAGTAAAGCTTTTGTGGGAATACAACCTACATTGGTGCAGGTTCCTCCAAGGGTATCGTATTTTTCAATGATCACGGTTTTGTATCCGAGCTGTGCACTTCTTATTGCAGCTACGTATCCGCCGGGACCTGAACCGATGACGGCAATATCATAATTTTCCATTTGATTTATTAATTTTTAATGATTAATTTTACTTGCAAAATAAAAGCAAATTTAAAATAAACACTTTCAATTTGCAAGTATTATTTCAATATTAACATGATGAGTAAGAAAAGATCCGATTGTCCTATAAGCTGCTCCCTCGAAATATGGGGAGATAAATGGTCATTATTAATCATCCGGGATCTGATGATTAAAAAAGAATGTACGTATGGGGAACTTCAGAAAGCGGATGAAAAAATAGCCTCCAATATTCTGGCCTCCCGACTTCAGCATCTCCTGGAAAATGGCATTATTACCAAAAAAGATCATCCTGATAATAAACTGAAGATTCTGTATCACCTTACAGAAAAGGGTATCGACCTGGTTCCTCTGATCGTTGAGATCAATCTTTGGGGTGATAAATACCTTACGATTCCTGATGACAAAAAAGAGCTGCTGGATAATATTAAAAAAGATAAGGAAAGTTTTATCAAAAGAGCAAAATCTTATCTTTCGGAAGGCTAAATATCAGATAATCCGGAATCATTGGGGCTACATAATTATTTTTAATTTTTATCAGGAATACGTAATAGCTTTCATTAAATCCGGCAATAGGAATTTTAAAATTTCATTAACTCAATTTTCCTTTTTCATTCCGTACATTTGAATTAAAATAAATTTAAGAACAATGCTTAATTTCGAGTTTAAAAATCCAACAAAAATACTTTTCGGGAAGGGTGAAATTGCAAAAATTTCCAAAGAAATTCCTAAAGATGCTAAAATATTAATGATCTATGGCGGAGGAAGTATCAAAAGCAATGGTGTTTATGATCAGGTGAAGGATGCTTTGAAAGATCATGAGTTGTACGAATTTGGCGGAGTTCCTGCCAATCCTGAGTACGAAGTTTTAATCAATGCTTTGGATTTCATCAAAGAAAAAAACATCACTTATCTTCTTGCTGTGGGAGGCGGATCGGTAATCGACGGAACTAAATTCATCTCTGCAGCGGCCAATTACGATGGTGAGCCCTGGGATATCCTGAGAAAACAGGTAAGAACTTTTGAAGGACAAGGAATGCCGTTCGGAAGCATCTTAACCCTACCGGCAACCGGCTCGGAAATGAATTCGGGATATGTGATTTCAAGGAGAGAAACCAATGAAAAACTTTCTTCAGGCGGTCCGGGACTTTTTCCTCAATTCTCTGTTCTGGATCCGGAAGTGATCAGGTCTATTCCTAAAAACCAGATTGTCAATGGTATTACTGATGCTTACACGCATGTCTTGGAACAATATATGACAGCTCCGTCTTCAGCAGATCTTCAGGAAAGGATTGCAGAAAGTATTTTGATCAGTCTTCAGGAAACCGCTCCGAAAGTGCTGGCCGATGATTTCAATTATGATGCTGCAGGAAATTTTATGTGGTGTTGTACAATGGCTTTGAACGGGCTTATCCAGAAAGGGGTTATCACCGATTGGGCAGTACACGCCATGGGACATGAATTAACGGCTTATTTTGGAATTGACCATGCGAGAACATTAGCCATCATCGCTCCTTCCCATTACCGTTACAATTTTGAAGATAAAAAAGGGAAACTGGCGCAATACGCTGAGAGAGTATGGGGAATTAAAGAGGGAACAGTAGAAGAAAAAGCCGAAGCAGGAATTAAAAAGCTTGAGGAATTCTTCCACAGTCTGCATATAAAAACTAAACTTTCAGAATACACGGAAGAGTATAACGGTACTGCGGAAAGGGTAGAAAAAGCCTTTACAGACAGAAACTGGCTGGGTCTCGGAGAGTACAGAAAGCTGACTCCTCAGGATGCTTACAAAATTGTGGAGATGAGCTATTAAAGGGTAAAATAACAAGTTGAAAGTTAAAAACAGGAGTTCACCGTTTAAATATGGCACCTTAAATCCTGTTATTTATAAACATTCGTTTAAAAAAGCTCAATTTCATTGCAGATATTTCAAATTTATTTATATTTTAGCATATTCTTAAATTTGTGAAAATGAAAAAACAGCTACTTTTATTTACCTTTTCAGCTTTGGCACTTACTTCTTGTAAAGACGATGATCTTCAGGCTTACGAAATGGATATGATGAAAGGAGATTGGAAAGAAGTGAAGACAGAGGTTATTTCCGGAAAAGATAATAAAACAGTACTTTCTTCTTCTACTCCTAGCGGATGTTCTACGAAAAATACTCTTTTTTCAGAACTGATTTTTATGTAAGCTATACAGCATTTACAGGAACCGGAGCGGACTGTAAAATGTCTCAAAAAAATGAAGGAAAATATACGTATGATGCAGACGCCAAAATTCTGGGTATCAAATTTGACAATGATGATAATCGAAATTTCAAAGTCGATATTCTTACGAGTCGTGACCTGAGAGTAGCCCAGCAGTTTGGGAACTACGACCAGGACGGTGATAAAATTCCCGACGTAACCTATATTACCTACAAAAGATAAATACTAAACTCCCGTTGATCGGGAGTTTTTTATTACTTTTACTTTCAATTTTAAATCTGAAAATAATGAAGAAGATTCTGTCAGCATTTCTACTGCTGTGTTTTAGTATTGCCTTTTCGCAGGAACAAAAACCAATGTTCTGGCAAGACATCCAAAATTTCAAAAAGGAAAACCAACAAAATCCACCTCCCAAAAATGCTATTCTCCTCTTAGGAAGTTCCTCTTTTACGAAATGGACTGATGTTGCCGCTTACTTCCCGGATAAAACAATTATCAACAGGGGGTTTGGAGGCTCAAGATTAACAGATCTTAATGATTTTGCAGAGGATCTGCTAAGCCCTTATCAACCTAAACAAATTATTATTTATTGCGGAGATAATGATTTTGCAGACAATCACGAATTAAAGGCAGATGAAGTGGTCAACCGTTATATAACGTTCTATAAAAAAGTACGTGAAAAATTTCCTATGATTGAGGTGGATTATATTTCAATAAAATTTTCCCCGAGCAGAGAAGTCCTTTGGCCACAAATGAAAGAAGCCAATAAAAAAATTGCCGCTTTTATGAAAAAACAACCGAGGTCAAAATTTATTGATGTCACCAAGGCAATGGAAGATTCCCATGGGAATGTAAGAAAAGATATTTTCCTGGATGATATGCTCCATTTGACGCCCGAGGGTTATACAATATGGGCAAAAGTAATCTATCCTTATTTGAAATAGCATAGAGCCCTCACCTGGAGGGCTCTATTTTTACAAGCTATTTAAAAGGTTTTTGATGATAAGCTCAATTAAATGTCATTATCAGCTCTTTGCCATCATTCATGAAGTTTACTTTTCCCAATTTGAAGCTTTTATTCAATTTATTTTTTGTTTTTAGCCTCAGCTCTTTTATACCGGATGTTTTATTGGGGGTCAGAATAATCGTAATCCGGACTGAATATATCTGAAAAACAACAGAATCTTTATGTTTGGTGGCGGGTATGATTCCAAAGCTATCCAGTTCTTTCGTCAGCTTATCGTAATCTTCAGTATTACAGTTAAGAACGATGGCTGAGAGATCGGTAATCTCTCTTTTCTGATCAAATATTTTTTCCAAAAAAGCTTCCCTTGTAAAAAACTCATACTTTTTATGGTATAACCGGGTTAAAAATTCCTGGTTATAGAAAGCATACCACGTGGCAATACTTCCCTCTAAAGCTGTAGAGTATGCAGAATACCATAGTACTTCTATCCCCGCAAAATTCCACATTGCATTATTTTTGCTGAATACAAGGTTATTGTTTTTTAATTTTTTTCCAATATCATCAGAAAATGTTCCCGACGTATCCCAGGAAAAGCCAATTCCTACAGAACCTACTTTTTCCCCGAATCTGTTATCGGGTCCCATGACTTCAATATATGTCGATTTTCCACGCAAATATAATGTAGTACTTTGCTGGTTTATCGGCAGAAAATCAGGAAGTCCTTTATCCAGGCTGCTCCATTTTGCTAATTGTTTACTTCCCCTGATTTCGTTATACGAAACAGAATCCAGTACAAAATAAATATGATTCACTTTTAAAGCTTCGTTCTGTCCAAAGCCTTTGTTTCCGAATGCAATAAGAAAAATGATAAAAAAATATCTGCCCATCTCACAATCAGCTATAAATTGTTATTTTTCAAACACGTACACTAAAACAAAAAAAGCAGAAATTATTTCCTGCTTTAAGAGCCGTTAACGACTATTTCTTTTTCTTGGATTTAGAGATTGCTTTTTGCTGTGCCCTGTTGGCTCCAAATTTCTTCGGTGCTTTTCTTTTCGATGGCCCGCCCCAGTTTTCTTTTGTATTTTTAGCCTTTTTCTCGTGGAAAGCTCCTCCTCCTTCATTAAGCTTAACCTGTGCCGGGTTTTTCATCACTACTTCATCTTTCTCAGAAGCGATTTTAGCAGGGTTTATTTTCACACCTTCCGGGAAGTCATGGAATTTTAATTCTTTATCCATTAACAATTCAATGTCAAGAATCAAAGGTTCTTCTTTTTTAGTAACAAATGTAACTGCTTTACCTTCTTTATCCGCTCTACCTGTTCTACCAATTCTGTGGATGTATTGCTCAGGAATATCCGGCGTTTCAAAATTGATAACATGCGTAATATCTGAGATATCAAGACCTCTGGCCATTACATCGGTAGTGATCAATCCTCTGATTTCTTCATTCTCAAATCTCTTCATTGCTTTAAGCCTGTAGTTCTGAGATTTATTAGAGTGAATTACATCAAACTGATCAGGGAAAAGTTCATCAATTTTAGAAAACAGGAGATCGGCATGTTTTTTATTATTATTAAAAATCAAGACCTTAGACATATCTTCATTGCTCTTCAGCAAATGTTCAAGAAGGTTGATTTTAGTATTAAAATTCTCTACCTTATACCCTGTCTGTTCTATTTTTTCAAGTGGAGTTCCGGATTTTGCCAATGAAATTTCAATCGGATTGGCAAAGTATACATCAAGCATTTCATCCACAGCTTCCGTCATTGTTGCAGAGAACAGGATATTCTGTCTCTTCTCCTTCATCATTTCAAAAATGTGGCTTAACTGTGGTCTGAAACCTAAATTAAGCATCTCATCAAATTCATCGATGATCAGTTTCTGAACTTCTTTCAGGGAAATTGCATTATCAATGGCAAGATCCATTACTCTTCCCGGAGTTCCCACCAGGATATCACATCCGTCATTGAACAACAATTTCTGGGTATTGATATTTTTTCCTCCGTATATTCCGATTACTCTTGCAGTAATATTTTCTGTTAGTTTCTCAAGAATTTCAGCGACCTGTACTACCAATTCTCTTGTAGGAACAAGTACAAGAACAGTTGGGTTTCCTGTTTTACTGTATTTCCATGTTTTAAGAACGGGTAAAAGGTATGCTAATGTTTTTCCGGTCCCGGTCTGTGCGATTCCCATGATATCTCTTCCGGAAAGAATAGGCTTCAAGCTTTTTTCCTGAATAGGTGTGGGTTCAAATAATTCCAGGTCCGCTAAAACATCAAGAATTTTAACCGGCAGGTCAAAATCTGCAAAAGTGAGTTTTTCCATTTTGCAAAGATAGGTATTAATATGTATAATGGAAAATGGAAGTGAAAAGGTAGTCCTTTTCAGGAATTAAAGGTTATAAGAGGCAATTTCCAATTCTCAATTCTCAATTCTCCATTTTCAATTCTCAATTCTCAATTAACCTTAACGCTTTTGCTGCTTATTTTAATATCATCATCCTTCCACTCGCTTGAGGTGATGATTACATTTCCTTTTATTTTAGGATCTTTTTTAATAGGGAATTGATCTGCTTCCCACTGGTTACAATGGGTGCTTATAGAAGGAACCAAAAGCTTCCACCCTGTCTTAGATGATGTATAAACGAGAAAACCGCGCCAGCAGCTTGTACACCATCCGGGATAGACGCCGATTTCGTCTTTTCCGTCACCGTTAAGATCTCCAAGATTGTATAAAGTTCCGTCGTAAGCAGGAGAAACAACGAATGGTTTTATTTTTTTATCACTAAAATAGACCGTGGTTTCACACTTGCCATCACACTCATCGGTGCAATCACTTACTTTTGTATAAGCATATTCTTTTGTTCCGTTTCCGTCAAAATCTCCTGAGACATTCTCTGCTTTTTTTTTCCTGAGCCCATGTCAATGAACTACAGCACAACAGAGCAAGCATAATTGATATTTTCATTGTTATTTTTGTTTTAAAAGTTTTCAACGGCCGGAATCCTCCGAAAGCCAATATATAAAGATATAGATAATAGGCTAATTACCCGGATAAAAAATTATAGCATGCAACATGCAATTCTCCATTCTCAATTTCAATTTTCCTTCCCTTTCCTATTTTCTTGTCACTCTCAACAACAGGATCAATACCAGGATAAGTGAAAAAACAAATCCTAAAACAGCCACAAGAGACAACTCTCCTATCCTTGGTCCCGATTCTGAGGAAAATACAATGGCTGTCGCAATAATATTCGCCCCCAGTACCATGGCCAGAATCAGGTTGATAACACTTGACTTGATGAGCTGGTTCGTTTTTTCAATATTTTTGATTTCACTCGAGACCGTGAATTTATTTTCGTCCAGTTTCTGCAGAACGGAGCGCAATTCCCTTGGTATTTCATCAACATTATCCGTGAAATTCATCATCCTGTCAACGCCGGTTTTCAAAATATTTTTCGGGTTGATTTTTTTGGTAAAAATCTTTCGGGTATATGGATTCAGGCTTTTTACAATATCAAGATCAGGATTAATATTTCTCCCGACTCCTTCGATCAGGCTGATTCCTTTGAAAAGAAGATAGAAATAATCAGGCATATACAATCTGTTTTCCTTCAGTATGTCTTTCATCTTGTTGATAATAACCTGTACGTTAATATCCTGCAATGAGGAACTGTGAACGAAATTTAAGACTTCTTCTACGTCATTTTCAAATCTTTTTTCATCAGGAATTTCATAACTGACGGCCATTTTTTTCAGATAACGTACAATTTTGTGAGGATTTTTAGCGACAAAGCTTACGATCAGGTTTTCTAGAATTTCTTTATCGTTGGGCTGAATTTTCCCTACCGCTCCGAAGTCTATAAAAACTACCTTCCCATCTTTTTTACAAGGATATTTCCGGCATGCGGATCTGCGTGAAAAAAGCCGTAATCTAAAATCTGCGATACAAACAACCTCAGCCCTACTTCAGAAACCTTTACAGGATCAATGTTATTGGCCAGCAGGATACTTTTATCGGTCACTTTGATTCCGTCGATGAATTCCATACAAAGAATATTATTGTTGGAAAGCTCTTCGTACACTTTCGGAACGTAAGTTTCTTTATTATTTTTAAAATTAAGACGAAACTGCTGAATATTATTTCTCTCGTTAATCAACGAAACTTCCTCCAGTAATGATTTTTCGAAAGTAGAAATAGCCTGTTTAAGATTCAGTTTTTCACCTATCTCAGAATAAGTTGACACAAGCTTTTCAAGATCTTTGATGAGCAACAAATCATCCTCAATGACTGATTGTACATCGGGTTTCCTAAGTTTCAGGATCACCGGACTTCCATCTTTTAAAACAGCTTTATACACCTGGGCAATGGAAGCGGTGGCCAGAGGCTCTTTTTGGATTTCCTGAAAATAATCTTTAACGGAAATATTGAATTCGTTTTCCAAGGCTTCTTCTACATTCATATCTACAGTTTCTACATTATCCTGTAGTTTCTGCAGCTCCTGAATCAATTCCGGAGGCAGCAGATCTTCTCTGTTACTGAACGACTGCCCGAGTTTTACGAAGGTGGGGCCCAATTCTTCCAAAACCAGTCTGATTCTTTCGTAAACGGTGCCTTTTGAAATGACTTCATCTGAATTTCCGGAGGTTTCTTCTTGTTTATTTCCTCCATTCATTCTTGCCAGCAGATCTTTAAATCCATATTTACTTAATACGGAAATCAAACGGGCTGATCTTTTCAGTTTTCTTTGCTGTTTATCAAACATAGTGTGTCAATAGTAAGTGCAATTTACTCCAAAAACTATTCCTAATACTAGTTTTTATCTAAAATGACTCCAAGCTTTATGGATATAAAAGCATATTTTGGAAGGCGAAACATAATAATTATCCTCGTTTCAATTAAAAATACAGGGCTAAAAAACGCTTTTAACGACAATAAAACCAGTCATAATAATAAAAAAACAACATTTATCTTAATGTATAATATATTTTTCTATATTTACCAGGTACAAATATTAAAACAAATCAATAAAATCATTACAACATGAAAAATTTACGTAACAACAAACTATCAAGAGAGCAATTAAAAGGAATTTCAGGAAACGGTATCATTATCGGTAATTGTTCTAACGAGTGCTGCCCTACTGACGGAAGACCGAGATGTCCAAGACTTATATGCCCTGCAGTAGTATGCCCTCAGTATATGTAATATTGAAATAAAATTTTGCCTTAATAAGGCTACTATAAATCCGAAGAATAATTTCTTCGGATATTTTTTTATAAGAAAACAATCACCATTCTCAATCCGGAAGGATATCCCGACAACCCTGTTTCCCACTGATATAAAAAACAGAAACTTCCGCATTTACGAATTAGAGCCCCCCAGCAAGAAAAGAAGATTTTGAGACAAAAAGAGACTTCATAACTCCTTTCCACGAGGTTGTCCTTTCAGCTGACCTCATTTTATTATCTCGCCCGGGTTATCGTTTTTACCTAAAATAAAAAGAGCCCTCTCAGGTGAGATAGCTCTTTATATTATTTCTTGTCTTCTATTTCAGATATGTTTCGTACAAATCTTTTCGACGATCTTTCATTACCTGAACAGACCCGTTATGGTGAAGATCCTTTAATAAATTTAAATCTACATCTACGATTAATGTCATTTCCGTATTGGGAGTAGCCTCTCCTTTTACAGCGTTGGATGGAAAAGCAAAATCTGACGGGGTAAAGACTGCTGCCTGGCCAAACTGAATATCCATATTATTTACTTTCGGAAGGTTTCCGACGCAGCCTGCAATGGCTACATAGCATTCATTTTCGATGGCTCTCGCTGCGGCACAGTGACGCACTCTCATATAGGCATTCTGGGTATCTGTAAGATAAGGTACAAATAGTATTTTCATCCCCTGATCGGCAAGAATTCTTGGTAATTCAGGGAATTCAACGTCGTAGCAGATCACCAGTCCAATTTTACCGCAGTCGGTATCAAAAACTTTAATTTCATTCCCTCCTTTCATTCCATAATATCTCTTTTCATTTGGGGTAATGTGGATTTTTCTATATTCATCCACTCGTCCGTCACGATGGAGAAGATAACTTACGTTGTACAGATCATTATTTTCAAAAACGGGCATACTTCCGGAAATAATATTCACATTATAGCTGATGGCCAATTCTGAAATCCTACCTTTAATCTGCTCTGTAAGCTTGGCCAGTTCTATCATACTATCTCTTTCAGAAAGATTATTAAATGGCGCCAGCAAAGGTGTATTGAAGAGTTCCGGAAAAAGTACAAAGTCAGATTTATAATCTCCCATTACGTTCACAAAAAACTCTACCTGCTCATAAAAGGCGTCAATATCTTTAAACGTCCTCATCTGCCATTGTACCAACCCTAAACGAATGATACTATCCTGCATTGTGTTAGGATTTTTGCTGTAATAAATATTGTTCCATTGGAGCAAAACGGCATTTTCTCTTGAAGCTTCATCCTCGGGAAGATATTTTTTAAGAATTTTTATCGGCAGAAAATTATTGGAAAGCTGGAAAGACAGTACAGGATCATAGATTTCCTTGTCTCTGACTTTTCGGATATAATTTCTGGCGGAAAGTTCGTGACTGTATTTATGATAATTCGGAATTCTGCCTCCCAGTATGATTGATTTCAGATTAAGCAATTCACAAAGTTCTTTTCGGGCATCATACAATCTCCTTCCCAGACGTAATTCTCTGAACTCGGGGTCTACAAAGACTTCAATTCCGTACAAAACATTTCCCGTTGAAGAATGGGTATTGAAGGTATAATTTCCTGTAATATCACTATAGGTATGATCGTCACCGAACTCTTCGTAATTGACAATAATAGAAAGTGCTACTGCGGCAAGCTTTCCATCTACGGTGATACAGATTTGCCCGTCAGGAAATATTCTGGTTAGTTTTTCAATACTTTTTTTTGACCAAATGGATTCTGACATTTGTGGATAAGCCCTTTTCTTGGTTTCTGCCAATTCTTCATAATCCTGAACGGTCAGGGGTCTCGTTTCTATTTGCATTTGATGTAATTTTACTTAAATTTAGGGAAAATATTTTACTTAAATCCTTATACAAAGTACTTCCCAAACTATTTATACAAAATTTAACAGCGGATATCACCGAAACTTTACAAGCAGCAGTTTATTCAAATAATTACTGGAAAGATTCTGATTTTAGCTCTGCAACGGAGGTGCTTACACTCCATTATAATGCTGATATATAAATGGATACAGAAAAAATTACTATTCTACGCCTTGAAAATAAAACTATCGGATATATCTGTTTAAACTATCCTCTGATTTTTATCGAAAGCCAATTTGCTTTACAAGTAAAAAATGTTCTTCATACGTTTCACGATATAGAATACATTAGTGTCCATACACTATCTAATCCATATCTATCTGTAAATCCTGATATTTACAATGTTTATTTTGACTTTATGGAAAATTTGAATGCTTTTTATGCTGAAGATTTTTATTTTTACAATGTAAATTAAAAATCATTCTTGTCCGATTAGATTAAAGCATAATTAACAGGCCGCTCCTCAGGAGCTTTATTTTTATAGGAACTTCTTTTTTTTCTACTAACAGCAGATCCCGACGGGATCAAATCCAGCTCCAATGGGAGCTAACTATTAATAGGATATATTTGTTTTAAAATTATAGCTCCGGAGGAGCGACCTGTTAATTCATGCTGTAAATATTGATATTTTCAATGTATTTATACTTTTTATCGGACAGTAATGATTATTATTAAATTTTTATTAGCTGGATGAAACCATACGCAGTAACTTTACTCATAAGCGCCACCATTATTTTTATTTTAAGGATCTTTTACGAAGATTCATCAGCCAATATTTCACATAATTTAAACTTGTTTTCAGCATCTGAAATAAATCCGCGGGAAGCAAAAGTTTCATTTACTTTTACTTAATGATTACAATGTTAGTAAATTATCTTGTTTTCCATAAGCATTTAGTCTTCAAACTGGTATATTGCTTATTAATTGCTTTAAATATTTTACTTATCATTTCTTCATTGAAATAGTTTTAATAGGAAATACTTCCTGAAAATTGATAAGCAGTATACCTGCTTTTATTTTAAGATTTTTTACTCTAACCTATTGATTAATAAATAAAAAAAAACCATCATTATAGATTTCAAACAATATTTTTCGAATAACTTTACGATTAAATTAATAATTTATTCTCTTTGAAATCAGATATACAACATGCAAAAGATATTTCAGAAGTAAGTACCAGACAAATAATCAAGAATGATATGACACCTAAAGAAGTTTTGAAAAAATGGATAGACAGCTTTAATGCAGCTGATGCGGCTCGTATTGCAGAACTATATGCAGAAGATGCGGTAAACCACCAAGTTTCAAATAAGCCAGTAGAAGGTAAGACCGCTATTTATGAAATGTTTGCAAATGAATTTGCAACAGCCAAAATGGTTTGCATCGTAGAAAATATTTTTGAAGATGGAGAGTGGACTATAATGGAATGGAAAGACCCTTTGGGACTACGTGGATGTGGATTTTTTCATGTAAAAAACGATAAAATCATATTCCAAAGAGGGTATTGGGATAAACTCTCATTTTTAAAGCAACATAATCTCCCTATTGAATGATAAGGTAATCCCTTTACAAAAAATATTTAAATATTGAATAAAAAAAATCCTACCCAAACGGGCAGGATTTTTTATATACAAGTCAAAAATTATTCCCACTCAATTGTTGCAGGTGGTTTGCTTGAAATATCGTAAGCTACTCTGTTGATTCCTCTTACCTCGTTGATGATCCTGCTTGACACCGTATCCAGGAACTCGTAAGGAAGTCTGCTCCATGTCGCTGTCATAAAGTCGATCGTGTTGGCAGAACGCACTACAGCAGTGTATTCATATGTTCTTTCGTCGCCCATTACTCCTACAGATTTTACAGGAAGTAATACTACGAATGCCTGAGATACTTTTTCGTAAAGGTCGTTTTTATATAACTCTTCAATGAAGATATCATCAGCTTCCTGGAGGATTCTTACTTTCTCAGCATCTACCGCTCCCAATACTCTGATTCCTAATCCAGGTCCAGGGAAAGGGTGTCTGTATACCAAATGGTGAGGAATTCCCAATTCTTCTCCTACTCTTCTTACTTCGTCTTTGAAAAGCTCTCTTAGTGGCTCTAATAATTCGAATTCCATATCTTCAGGAAGTCCTCCTACATTGTGGTGAGACTTGATGACCGCAGATGGTCCGTTCACCGACTGGCTCTCGATAACGTCTGGGTAGATGGTACCTTGAGCTAAGAATTTAGCGCCTTCAATTTTGTGAGATTCTTCATCAAATACGTGGATAAATTCGTTTCCTATGATTTTTCTCTTTGCTTCAGGATCGTCTACTCCTGCTAATTTTGAAAGGAATCTCTCTTTAGCATCCACCATTTTAATGTTCATATGGAAATGCTCTCCATACTGATCCATCACTTTTTTACCTTCATCCTTTCTCAATAATCCGGTATCTACGAAGATACAAGTCAGTTGATCACCGATAGCTTTATGGATCAGAACTGCCGCTACAGATGAGTCAACCCCTCCTGAAAGACCTAGGATTACTTTGTTGTCTCCTACTTTCTCACGGATTTCTTCAACTGTTTTTTCAATATAGTTGGTCAGCTTCCAGTTTTTTTCTGAATTACAGATTCCAAACACGAAATTCTCAAGCATTTTTCCTCCTTCTTCCGTGTGAGAAACTTCAGGGTGGAACTGAACGCAGAATATTTTTTTGTCTTCATTAGCAATAGAAGCAATTACTCCTGATTTTGCATTTAATTCAAAACCTGCCGGCAATTCTCCTACTTCGTCAAAGTGGCTCATCCAAACAACGGAGTTCTGAGTTACGCCCTTCAATAAAGAACTTTCTTTAACGATTTCAAGATTTGCTTTACCGTATTCTCCTTTTTCACCTTTATTTACTTTTCCTCCTAAAAGGTGCGCCGTCATTTGCATTCCGTAGCAAATTCCCAATACGGGAACTCCCTGCTCGTATAATTCTTTTTCAACCAGGTGAGCGTTTTCTGCATTTACAGAGCTTGGTCCTCCGGAAAGGATGATTCCTTTTGGTTGTTTTGCTAAAATATCTTGTAAAGGTGTATTGTAAGGTAAGATTTCAGAGTATACCCCCATCTCACGGATTCTTCTTCCGATAAGCTGGTTGTACTGGGATCCGAAATCTAAAATAATAATACCGTTGTTCATTTTTGATAATTGATTTGTTTGAAAGTTATCAGATGTAAGACATCAGATATCAGATTTTTGGTCTGAAGTCTGGAATCTTAAATCTTATTTCTAATATTAACTGTTTTACAAAAAAAGACTTGGAATGGCTCCAAATCTTTTTTCGTGATTTTATTAAAACTTTCCGATGTCTTCTCTGTAGAAGCCGTAATCGAAATGTACATGTCCTGCATCTTCGTAAGCGTTCTTGCGGGCATCTTCGTAGGTAGCACCCGTAGCTACAATATTCAGTACTCTACCACCGTTGGAAACTACTTTATCTCCTTTTCTGACAGCGCCTGCATATAATAGTTTACTATGCTTTAATTTATCTTCGCCTACAATTTCGTAGCCTGTTTCAAAGTTTCTAGGATATCCTCCTGAACACATTACCAGACACACCGCTTTTTCGTCTTTAAACTTAAGCTCGATATCTTTTCCTTCCATACAGTCCTGAATTACATCCAACAGGTTGTTTTCCATAAGGGCCATCAATACCTGAGTTTCAGGATCTCCGAATCTCATATTGTATTCAAGAAGGTAAGCACCGTTTTTAGTCACCATCAGTCCGAAGAAAATTATTCCTTTAAATCCAAATCCTTCAGCTTTAAGGCCTTTCAATGTTGGTTCAAGGATATTTTTCTCGAAATCTGCATAGTGCTCCTGGGTGAATTCCGGGCTTGGGGCTACTGAACCCATACCTCCTGTATTAGGTCCTGTATCACCATTTCCGGCTTTTTTATAATCTTTGGCAGCAATACAAGGGAAAAGTTTATCACCGTTTGAAAACGCAATGATAGAAGCTTCAAAACCTTGTAAATATTCTTCGATAACTAAACGGATACCTGCATCACCATAGATTCTTCTGATCATGAAATCGTGGATAGTAGCTTCAGCCTCTTCAAGGTTGTCACAAATAACAACTCCTTTTCCACCTGCTAAACCACTTGCCTTGATCACTAGAGGATACTGCTGTGTCTGTACATATTCTTTGGCTTCGTTGTATGAATCAAATACTACTGCTTTAGCTGTTTTGATATCATAGGTCTGCATGAATTTCTTGGAGAAAGCTTTACTTCCTTCCAAGCTTGCTACTTTCTGATTAGGGCCAAAAACTTTAAGATCGTGCTTTTTGAATTCATCCTTTATACCTGCCACCAAAGGAGCTTCAGGACCTACAATGGTAAGGTCGATCTTTTCTTTAATAGCGAAATCTCTCAATTCTTTGATTTCTGATAAATGAACATTTTTTCCTATTACATCGGTGGTAGCATTCCCATTAGCAAAAAACATTTTAGAAATCCTTGAGTCATTCTGAAGTTTTGTCGCCAAAGCCGATTCTCTACCGCCTTCACCTATGATTAATATTCTCATACTTTATTTATTATCTAGTCTAATTTACAAATATATAATTTTGAATGCTATAAATACAATCCCCAATTATTTTTTAATTCTATTTTAATTAGTGGAAAAAGTGTCTGACACCGGTAAACATCATCGGAATACCGTGTTCGTTGGCAGCTTCTATGCTGTCCTGATCTTTTACACTTCCACCAGGTTGGATAATGGCTTTGATACCTTCCTGAGCGCAGAAATCTACTACATCACGGAAAGGGAAAAATGCGTCAGAAGCTAATACTAAATCTCCTGTGAATTTTTCTTTTGCTCTTTCGATAGCCTGCTGAGTAGCCCAGATTCTGTTTACCTGTCCTCCACCGATTCCAAAAGCCTGGATCCCGTTGGAAACTACAATAGCATTTGATTTCACATATTTTACTACTCTCTGAGAGAAAAGTAAGGCTTTCTTCTGCTCTTCTGTAGGCTGAGTTTCCGTTACTACTTTAATATCATCAGAGAAATGCAAATCATTATCCTGAACCAAGATACCACCATCAACTTTCACCCATGTTTTCTTGTCGGAAACAGGGTTTACAATTTTAATGATTCTAAGGTTTTTCTTTTTTCTTAAAATTTCAAGAGCTTCTTCATCAAAGTCCGGAGCCATTACGATCTCCAGGAATGTTTTGTTTAATTCTTCAGCTGTTGCAGCATCGATCCTATAGTTCATAGCAACAATTCCGCCAAAGATGGAAACGGGATCACATTCGAAAGTTTTCTGATAGGTTTCCAGTGCTGAGGTTCCAATGGCAACTCCGCAAGGTGTAGAGTGTTTTACGGCACAACAAGCCATTTCTTCTTTGAATTCCGTTACCACTTTCCAGCAAAGGTCCATATCTCGAAGGTTGTTGAAAGAAAGTTCTCTACCTCCCAATTGTTCGAAGTCTTTCATCGCTCCGTTTTCGAAAGTAGAAACGTAGTAAGCAGCTGTCTGGTGAGGGTTTTCTCCATATCTCAGATCAGATACTTTCTTGTAAGATGCATTCAGATAAGTAGGATATTCTTCATCTAAAAGCATTCTTGAGATCGCTGCATCGTAAGCAGAAGTAAGATTGAATACTTTTCCTGCAAGCCTTTTACGAGTTTCAATGTAGGTATCTCCATTTTGCTCCATTTCGATTTTCACAGTTGCATAGTCTTCAACATCAGTAATTACTGTTACAGAATCAAAGTTTTTCGCTGCAGAACGAAGCATAGAAGGACCTCCGATATCGATAAACTCTACTTTCTCGTGTAAAGAAATGTCTTTGTTTACATTTTCAAAGAAAGGATAAAGGTTTACGATAACCATGTCGATCAAACCAATTCCGTGCTCCTGAACAGTCTTCATATGCTCTTCGTTGTTACGAACCGCCAAAAGACCTCCGTGAACTTTCGGGTGAAGTGTTTTCACTCTTCCGTCAAGCATTTCGGGAAAATTGGTTACCTCATCAATCTGAATGGGATTTAAACCAGCGTCTTTCAAATGTTTGAACGTTCCTCCTGTGGAGATCAACTCATAATTCTGAGCTTCCAAAAACTGCGCGAATTCTGTTAATCCGCTTTTGTCAGAAACACTGATTAAAACTCTCTTTTTACTCATTACTTTCAATTTTTACTTTTCACAGTTATTTCAAACTGTATCCGGGTCTTTCACTTCCGGATTACTTTTTATTTTACTTAGATTTTTTTATTTAATGTAACCATGAGATTCTTCGCGATGCTCAGAATGACAATTACAATTATGGGTAAACTGCTACAATATCAGTTTCCCAGGACCTTATTGATCGCTACCGGAAATATTTCATATTCAATCCGGTGAACTTTCTGAGCTAATGTTTCAGGAGTATCATCTGCTGTTACTTCAAAAGATTTCTGAAGAATAGCTTCTCCTTCATCAATACCCGAAGTCACAAAATGTACCGTTGCCCCGCTTTCTGTTTCTTTGGCTTCGATAACCGCGTTGTGAACGTTCATTCCCCACATTCCTTTTCCACCGAATTTCGGGAGCAATGCCGGATGAATATTGATTATTTTACCGTTCCAGTTTTCACAGAATTCAGATTTTAAAATGGATAGGAATCCTGCCAATACAATCAGATCTGTATCTTGCGGGATTACTTTAGCCAATTCGCTGCTGAAATTCTTTCCTCTTGGAATCAGTATGTTTTCTATATTATGATTTCTGGCTCTTTCCAATCCGAAACATTCTCTGTCAGCAACCACCAGACTTACTTTTGCATTTTGGATTTCTCCTGCTTCAATGGTATCAATGATTCTCTGCAGATTGGTTCCTGACCCGGATACGAGTACAACGATGTTCTTCATTATTCAGATGTTAGATGACAGATATCAGATGACAGACCTGAAGTCTGATGTCCGGTGTCTGAAATCTGATGTCATTTAAAATTTCAAATCGATTTTCTCTGCTCCTTCCGTGATTTCTCCTATCTCATAAGCATCATCTAAAAGGTGTAATACTTTTTCAGCATGTTCCGCGTCTACTACGATCACCATACCGACCCCCATATTAAATGTTCCGAACATCTCTTCACGTGCTACTCCACCTCTTTTTTCCAATTCAAGCATTACACTTGGGATTCTTACTTTGGCCCCGTCAATTGAAGCACAAAGTCCTTCAGGGATAATCCTCGGAACGTTTTCATAAAGACCACCACCGGTAATGTGAGCGATACCGCTTACTTTTACTTCTTCCAATACTTTGTGGATGTCTTTATAGTATAGTCTTGTAGGAACCAGAAGTGTTTCATATAAAGGTTTTCCTTCGAACTCCTCTTCAAAGTTCGGGAATACTTTTCTTACTAAAGAGAATCCATTGGAGTGGAATCCTGAGCTTGGTAATGCAATAATTTTATTTCCCGGTTTAATGTTGGAACCGTCGATGATCTGATCTTTTTCTACGATTCCTACACAGAATCCTGCAACATCATAATCACCCGGCTGGTACATCCCTGGCATTTCAGCGGTTTCTCCACCGATTAATGCGCAGTTGTTGTCCTTACAAGCATTCACCATTCCAAGAACGATTTCTGCAGCAATTTCAGAGTCAAGCTTTCCACAAGCCAAGTAATCTAAGAAGAATAAAGGCTTAGCACCGTGACAAAGGATATCGTTGGCACACATGGCGAAGCAATCGATACCGATAGAATCATATTTCCTGGTATCCAAAGCTACTTTCAACTTAGTTCCTACTCCATCTGTTCCTGAAACAAGAACGGGATTTTTGTATCCTCCGATTTCATAGAAAGCACCAAAACTACCCAAATGGTTTAATACATTTGCATTGTGGGTTTCTCCGACCGCTTTTTTGATCTTGTCAACCGTTTTGTATCCTTCTTCTTTGTCTACTCCTGCTGATTTGTAAGTGTTGCTCATGTCTGCTTAGATTTTTAGATTTCAGATCTCAGATCTCAGATTTCAGATGATTCTTATCTTGTATCTGATGTCTTGTGTCTTCCTATCTTTTAATATTTCAATTAACTTTTATACTCAAATTTAGAAAACAAAAAAGCCGACAATCTTTTCAGATTATCGGCCGTTATTTTATCTCAGAATTTCAGAGCCCACAATTTTCCCTTTATGAGAAAAACATTGTTTATAGGAGGTCTGAATTTTCATCTCTTTTCTTTTTGCAAAAATAGTAATTTTAAATGAATATTCAAATTCTATTTTTCAAGGATAGATTCAATGGCTGCAATCTTCTTTATTTTTTCCTTTAATTCACTGTCTTTCTCTTCATTAGAAATTTTTTGAGAAGCTTTATCAAAGTTATCATTGAAGAAAGGAAGTGAAAAAGTTTCTACCACATTTCCACCGTGGAAAGGGAAACGCTTGGAAGCTGCTTCTAAAACTCCTGCTCCACCTCTTCCTCCTGGTGATGTAGACATCAATAGCATTGGTACTTCATTCCATACTGTTCTGTCTTTAATTCTGGATACCCAGTCGAATACATTTTTGAATGCTGTAGAATATGTTCCGTTGTGCTCTCCTAAAGCGACCAGCAATAAATCTGCTCCGTCAATTTTTGCAGCAAAATCATGGGCTTCCTGGGGAACGCCGCCTGCTAATTCTCTTTCATGCTTATAGATCGGCATTTCAAAAGGATTCAGGTCGATTACTTCTACTTCTGCATTTTCAAATAATGTTGATGCGTATGCCACCAACTGTTTGTTCATGGAAACGTCTGAATTACTTCCTGCTATTGCTAAAATTTTCATATGTTGTACTTATTTTTAGTTCTAAGAAACCGTGTCAGTTTTGCTTACGGTCTTCTGTAATTTTTTATTTTTTAAGGATACAAATTTAGTTTTTTATTTAAGATAAGAAGGTAATTCCATCGGGACTTCCATCAATAATATTTCCGTGTCTTCCACGGCTTCGATATTAAAGCTCTGAGTATCCCAGATCCCCAATCCGTCTCTTTCGTTCAGAATGCGGTCTCCTACTTTTGCACTTCCTTTTAAAACGAATGCATACACGCCGTTTCCTTTTTTATTCAACATATAATTTTTGCCGTTTCCTTTTTTGAAGTTGGCCAGATTAAACCAGGCATCCTGATGAATCCAGACTCCGTCATCATTTTTATTAGGAGATAAAATCTG